>JAATEY010000186.1 GCA_015655465.1 Gammaproteobacteria bacterium
AATGTCGGTGCCCGTAAGCTTCACGCTGATCGTCGCGAACTGCATCGGATCGGCGTAGAAAACAGTCGGGCGGATGCGATGCCCCACCTTCGCCATGGAGAAATCCGGCACGACGCCCACGATCTCGTCAAATCCGGACCTTGCAGGCTGGCCACTGCCGGCGGCCGGCGTCTCCTTCATCAGCGGATAGGGACCGATCGCCGCAGCTGGCGAGTCGAAACCCAGCGCCCGCACGGCCGACTCGTTGATCAGGACGCGTGTGGAGCGTCGACCGAAGTAACCCTCACCGAAGTCGGCTGCGGTCAACTCCCGGCCAGCGAGCAGCTTGACACCGTAGATCTGCAGCATCCGGTCATCGATGACGACACCCGCGACGGGCACTTTGCGGCCATCGCGGGTCTGGGCTTCCACGCCGTTGGCAGCTCCCTCACCCCCGAGCAGCTGCGCGAGCGAACAGCCTGCATCTGCAACGCCAGCAAGCTTGCGCAGTTCGGCCATGCGTCCCGGTGAGCAACCCGTGTCGAGGACGAGCACCTGGTCAGTATCGAAGCGTAACGCCTGCTGCATGGCGAAATTGTGTTGCAGATATTCCACCCCAACCTGCAGGATCAGGACAGTGAGCAGCGCGAACTGCAAGGACACCATCAACTGCCGGAGAAGCCCGCCTCTGCCCCGCGCCAGTCGCGTCCCATGCATTGCGCCCAGTGGTGACATCCTCGACAGCACTACGGCCGGCCAGAATCCGACGAGCAGCCCAACCAGCAACGTTCCCGCCAGCATCCAGCCGAGGAGTGCCGGTTGCCTCCAGTACTCGAATTCCACATTGGTCGCCAGGGAGGCATTGAAATGCGGCAGCAGCAGCTCGGTCATCGCCACGGCGAACACGACGGCAGCCGCCACATGGAGGAAGGCTTCGCCAAGAAATTGCAGCGCCAGCGTCGCGCGACCCGCACCCGCAAGCTTGCGCACACCGATTTCCAGCAGGCGCGCGCCCGATCGGGCTGTCAGCAGATTCACGAAGTTCACGCCCGCGATGAAAAGGATCACGGAAGCCAGCCCCGCCATCGCCACGATGTTCAAGGTGAAGGCGGGGTTGTAATGCGGGTTTGTCTGGATGCGGTCGATGCGCAGGAGTTCCAGACTCTCGCCAGTGGACCCGCCGGGAATCTGCGACAGCAGTTCGGGCAGGTCCTTGCGCATCGATTGTGGCGGAGCCCCTGGTTTCAGTCGCGCCACAGTGGTGACGTTCCCGCGCAGTGCCGCGGCAGGAAGCCCCGCCGGGGGATGCGTGTAGTTGGCAAGCCCGGTCCAGGCGGACTCGCCCGAAACAAACATCGAGGCCGAGAACAGCCACGAGCGGTCGACCGGAATGTCGTCGACGACTGCGCCAACCGTCAGTGTCACAACCTGCCCCGCTTTCACTGCTTCCAGCGTTCTGCCCAGTGGCGGATCGTCGCCGAAGAACCTGCGCGCCATTCTGCGTGTCATCACCACTTTGTCGGGCTGCGCGAGGGTTGCGCCTGGATCACCTGCCAGCACGGAGAGTGGCAGTGTGTCGAAGAAGTTGGAGTCGACCGACATGAGCGGCGACATACCCTCATTGCCATCCAGTTCCTGGTCAGGCAGCTTCAGCTTTACTCTTTCGGAAACCGCCCGGGAAACCGAGGTGATTTCGGGAAAGCGCTGCCGCATGAGTTCGGCAAGCAGCTGGGGTGTCTGAAGCGAATGATGCGTGGAACCGTCCGCGACGGGCGTGTCCGACGTGACCAGATAGGCATCCTGATATCCGGCCACGAAATGCTCGTAGGTGTACTGGCTGCGGATGTCCAACGCCGCGAGCAACGCGGCGCACAGCCCCACGGACAGACCCAGTACGGCGATCGCCGCATACAGCTTGCCGCGCTGCAGGTGCCGCAGTGCGGCGGCGAGGGCGCTACGGAACATGAACCCTGTCCTTCACTCGTATCGCAGCGCCGTCATCGGCCTGGCACGTGCAACCTTCAATGCGTGCGCACTGACAGTGGCGAGCGCGATCAGCAGAGCCCCGAGCCCCGCCAACGGGAACATCCACAGTGGCAGATCGATGTGATATGCGAATCCTGCCAGCCAGTGTTGCATCGCCCAACCCGCCAGTGGCCATGCAACCAGGTTCGCCCAGACCACCGGCTTGCCGAACTGCCACAACAGCAGCCTGAGCACGTCCTGCGTGGTGGCACCCAGGGCTTTGCGAATGCCTATCTCGCGTGTACGCCGCGCGACCGACGCCATGGCCAGACCGAACAGTCCAAAAGCGGTGAGCAGCAGCGCGACTATCGCGAACACACCGAAGGCCTGCGCCTGGCGCAGCATCGACAGGTACATCCTTTCCAAGCGCTCGTCGAGGAAGAAGCGGCTGGTCGGCGCCTTCGCGCCAGTCGCAGCCCAGGCTCGGTCGATCTGCGCCAGCGTGGCCGGGATGTCGGCGGCGGCGAGCTTCACGCTGATGAGGTACTGCTGCGAAGGTTCGAAGAAATAGGCCGTGGGCTTGATCGCCTTTTCGACGGAGACGAGTGAATAGTCCGGGATGACTGCGATGATCTCTTCGCCTCCGACCGCACCCGCGACCACGGACGGTATGGCGATCTTCTGTCCCACTGCCTCCTGCGCCGTGCGAAACCCGAGGCGACGGGCTGCGGACTCGTTGATCACGTAGTGCCTGGCATCCTGCGGGTACTGGCGACCCGCCTCATCCAGCGTGACGCGGCCTGCAACTGGCCGCAGTCCGTAGAGATCGAATACGGCCAGATCCACGGGCACGCGCCAGAGATTGACCGGACTACCATCGCGCGCACGGGCCGTGAAGCGGTTTGGCTCCTCGTTGAGCCACTGCCAGCCGCCGCAGGCGAATCCGCGCACGCCGGGGATTCTCCTCAAATCGTTCAGGAAGGCCTCGCGGCACGGCGCCCAGACCATGAGGATCTGGTCGGTGTTCAGGCGCAACGCCTGATGCAGGGCGAAGTGCCGCTGCAGGAACACTACGCCCGCCGAGATCATCAATCCAATCAGCAATGCGAACTGCAGGGTCACGAGCACCTGGCGCGGCAGTCCGCCGCCGCGCATCTGGCTTCGCGCTGCGCCCAGCACCATACCTGGCCGGAAAGCGCAGAACGTGAGCGCCGGCCAGACACCAGCCAGCGCAGCAACCACGACAGGCGCCGCCACCAGCAAGGCGAGCAACCCGGGCTCGCGCCAGTAGTCAAAGGTTGCTCCAGCGTTGAGAAAGGCGTTCACGTAGGGCAGCGACCACTCCGTGATCGCAATGGCAATCAAGGTGCCCAATGCGGCGTATGCCAGCGACTCCACCAGGAACTGGCGGATGAGTGCGCCGTTGGTCGCTCCCGAGACCTTGCGGATGCCCACCTCGAGCGCGCGCTGGTCCGCCCGCGCCGTGAAGAGGTTGATGTAGTTCACCGCAGCCACCAGCAGGATGATGAATCCCAGCAGAAGCGTCAGCGCCAGCTTCGCGGTAATACCTGGTGTCAGACCTTCGTGCCGATTGAGACGGTCGATGCGCACCAGTTCCAGAGCGATGCTGGAGCCATCCGCGGATTTGAACAATGCGTTCATCACTGGCGACAGCCCGGCCTCGATGGCCGGAATCGACTCGCTGGACGCGATCCGCGCATAGGTGAATACACCCGCCGCGTTGCTGCCAGGCTCACCGGGTGAACTGCGGTCCATTTGCGCCAGCAGGGAATGAGCGGCAAGCCCTGAGCCGAAGACTCCCGCCTGGAAACTTGTGCCGCCCGCGGGCAGGTCCTCGATCACGGCGGTTACCGTCATGGCGTGCAGTTCACGGCTCGCGGCACTGCGCAGCTGCAGGGACTCGCCCACCGGGTCGTCACGGCCGAAATAGCGGCGCGCCGTATGGCGATCCAGCACCAATCCATCCGGCCGCTGCAATGCCGTGGCGAGATCTCCGGCAACCACGGGAAACCGCGCCATGTTGAAGAATTCCGGATCCACCCAGGAGATCAGCTCGTCGGCGGCGTTGTCACCGTTCTGCAGGCCGCCATTTTCGAGGTAAAGGCGTCCCGTCTGCTGCACGGTCCGGAAGCGCTCCTTCAACAGCGCAGCGAGACGGCCATCGGTGGATCGGGAGTAATCAACCACACCGCCCTGGGTCCGGGTCATCGTTGCTGCCAGATAGAGTTGCTCGTAGCCCGCAACGAACCGGTCCTGCGTCAGCTGGTTGCGGACCACCAGCAACGCCAGCAGCGCACCGCATAGTCCGATACCCAGCCCGGCAACGCTGATCGATGAGTAGAGCCGGTTGCGCACCAGGTTGCGCAATGCGGCCGCGAGATAGTTGCTCAGCATCTTGCGTTCCCCGTAGCCTGTTCAAGCCGCCAGCAGTGTTTCGCTGACCACCTGCCCATCGAGCAGCTTCACGGTCCGTTGCGCCTGCGCTGCATGCGCCAGCGAGTGCGTGACCATGATCACCGTCGTTCCGGCCTTGTTGATCTCCCGCAGCATGTCCATCACTGCCGCACCATTCTCGGTGTCGAGGTTGCCGGTGGGCTCGTCGGCCAGGATCAGCTTCGGCTCGCCGACCAATGCGCGAGCCACCGCGACGCGCTGCTGCTGACCGCCGGAGAGTTGGCTGGGCAGGTGCTTCGCGCGGTGCGCAAGGCCCACGCGCTCCAGCGCCGCAGCGACCCGCTTGTGCCGATCACCACCTGACATCCCGCGGTAAAGCAACGAGACCTCGACGTTCTCGCGCACGTTCAGGTCGTCCACGAGGTTGAAGCTCTGGAAGACGAAGCCGACGCCGCCGCGCCGCAGCTGGGTGAGCTTTCTTTCGCTGTGGCGCGCCACTTCCTCGCCGAAGAACCAGTACTGCCCGCTGTCCGGATTGTCGAGCAGGCCGAGGATGTTCAGCAGTGTCGACTTGCCGCAGCCGGATGGGCCCATGATGGCGACGAATTCACCGGCCTGCACTTCCAGCGACACGCCGCCCAGTGCGTGCGTCTCCACCTCGTCGGTGCGGTAGATCTTGCGGACGTCTGCGAGTTTCAGCATGTGCGAGTTCCTGTTACTTGAGATCGATGCGGTCGATGCGGTCCAAGCCGGTGTAGTCCGAAACGATCACGCGTTCGCCGGCCGCGAGGCCCGAGAGCACTTCGACCTGCTCGGCATTGCGCCTGCCCAATTTGATGCGGCGACGCTGCGCGGTGCTGCCGTCGGCGGCGAGCACGAAGACCCAGTTCCCGCCGCTGCCTTCAAGAAAGGCGCCGCTGGCGAGCACCAGACCCTCCTTGTCCTCGCCCAGCGACAGCCGGCCCTGCAGCGACTGGCCGCGCAGCAGCCCGGCAGGCGTCTCGCCGGCGAAGGCGAGATCGACCTTGAAGCCGCCGTCCTTCACCTGCGGATAGACACGCGTCACGCGCACCGGCCACTGCCGGCCCGCGCGCTCGACCTGGGCGGTCTGTCCTTCCTGCACGCGGCCGAGATAGTACTCATCGACGGTGGCCAGGAGGTTGAAGCCCGTGTCGGGCGTGATCTCCGCCAGGCGCGCGCCGCGGTTGCGGTTCTCGCCGATCTTCAGATCCATTCCGGTCAACAGCCCGCTCACCGACGCGCGCTCGGTGAGGTTGCGCAGCTTGTCGTGGGTGATCGCGAGACTCTCCTGCAGCTTGGCCATCTGTTCCCTGCGCTGCGGCTGCTGCTGTACGCGCATCGCTTCCTGGCGCGCGTTGCTGCCCAGCTGCAGATCCCGCTTGCGCAGCGCACTCTGCAACTGGTCCTGCAACTGGTCGCGCTCCTCCACGGACACCAGCTGCCGGGCGATCAGATCCTCACGACGGTCGAGCGCACGCTGCAGGCGAATCACGTCGTACTCCGCGTCGGCCAGCAGCCGGTCATTGGAGGCGCGGTTCTGCTCCAGAGTGGTCTCCAGTTCCTGCAGCTGCGTAATCGACCCCACCAGACTGCCCTCCCGTTGCAGCACTTCCAGTTCCAGCGCCGTATTGCCGAATTGCACCAGCGGCTGGCCCTCCTTCACCCGGTCGCCGTCATGCACCAGCACACGCGTAACCAGGCCGCCCTCCAGCGCATCGAGATAGACCGTATCGCGCGGCACCACCTCGCCGCGCAATGGAATGAAATCGTGATAGACGCCCTGCTCCACCGTGGCGATGCTGACACCGACCAGTGACATGCGCAGGCTGCGTTGCGCGGGACCCAGCAGTACCACAGCGCCCAGTATCGCGAGCAGCAGCGCGACGGCCACGCCCAGCAATTGCTGCCAGCCCCTGCGACGCCACCAGCGCAGCTGGATCGGCCTGTCCATTGCTTCCTGCAACGGCGCGGAGTTAACTGCCATGTCCATTTCGGTTAGTGTAGGGCTCATAACGCAGGGCAAAAAACGCCAGCCGGACAGGCACTTGCATGTCACACACCATCGAACAACGCAGTCCAGGTGTCCGGAAATGAACACTGCCGGTGCGCTGCTGATCGTCGAAGACGACGCCGATGTACAGCGTGCGGCGCGCATCACGCTGGCCGGGCAGTTCGCGCGCATCGACGCGCTGGCCGCACCGGATGAGGCACTCGAAGCGCGGCTGACGACGGGCGGCTACGACGTCGCGCTGCTCGACATGAACTTCGTCGCCGGTGACCGCAGCGGCTCCGCGGGCCTCGATGCGCTGGCGCGCATCCGCGCCTGCGACAGCACGCTTGCCGTGGTATTGATGACCGCCTACGGTGGTGTGCAGCTGGCCGTCGCGGCGCTGAAGCGCGGCGCCACGGACTTCGTGCTCAAGCCCTGGCACAACGAGAAGCTCATCGCGACGATCGAGGCCGCGGCAAGGACCACGCGCGCGCAGCGGGATACCGAAGCCCAGACGCTGGACCAGCTCGAGCGCGGTGCGATCGAACGTGCGCTCACGAAGGCGGAAGGCAATATCTCCGTAGCCGCTGCAGCCCTGGGTTTGAGCCGGCCCGCCCTTTACCGGCGCATGTTCAAGCATGGCCTCTGAGCGCGCTTACTCCGGCAGCTTCGTGCTCGCGGTGCTGTGGCGCGCACTGCTGCTCGCCATGCTGCTTGCCGCGCTGGTTTACCTTGTGGGCCGTACGCAGTACTACGCCACCGCACTGGTTGTCGTGCTGTGCGGGGCCGTGATCATCACCGACCTCACCATGCTTGCCGCCCGCGAAAACCGTGCTGCGGAGCGCTTCCTCGACGCGCTCTCGGCCAGTGCGCTGGAAACACCGGTGCAGCGCAGCGCCATCCCCGACACGCTGCGCGCCGCCTATGACCGCACGCTGGCCAGCCTGCGACAGAACCGCCGCCGTCAGCAGCAGCAGGGCGAATACCTGCAGACATTGCTGGACACCGTGCCCGCGGGGCTGCTGGTGCTGACTGCGGACGGTGGCCTCGAACTCATCAATCGCGCCGCGCACCGGCTGCTGGGCGAAACCGCACCACGCCTGTCGGAGCTGCCGTCGCTGGGGGCGGCCGCAGCTGCACAGCTGGCCGCGCTGGCTCCCGGCACGCATCGCATCGTGCAGACCGCCACTGGCCGCCGGCTGCTGGCCTCCGCGACGCAGTTCGCGACGCCGGGCAATCCACCGCAGCGGCTGATTTCGCTGCAACGACTCGCCGGCGATCTGGATGCGGTGGAGCTCACGGCCTGGGACGACATGGCGCGCGTGCTGGCGCACGAAATGATGAATTCACTGACGCCGATCGCCTCGCTGTCGCAGAGCCTCGACGGTCTGCTGCGTACCGGTGGAGGCACAGGGGAAGTGGCCGCGGCGCTGGAAACCATCACGCGCCGCAGCCAGGGTCTGCTGCGTTTCGTCGAACGCTACCGCGAGGTCGCGGATCTGCCCGAGCCGCAACCACAGACGCTGTCGCTGAGCCAGCTGCTGCAGGACGTCGACCGGCTGATCCGGCCGGCACTCGTGGAACGCGGCATCCTGCTCGAAAGCCGTGTCACGCCGCCCGAACTTGCGGCAGAGGCAGATCCCGACCTGCTGGAGCAGGCGCTGATCAACCTGCTGCGCAATGCCGCCGACGCGGCAGCCGAAGCGCAGGAACCGCGCATCGGAATCCACTGCTGCATCGAGAACGGCCAGCTGGTGATCGCGGTCAGCGACAACGGCCCGGGTCTCACGCCTGAGCAACGCGAGCAGGTTTTCGTACCTTTCTTCACCACCAAGCCCGGTGGCTCCGGCATCGGTCTGTCGCTGGCGCGGCGCATCGCGCAGGCCCACGGCGGCCGCATCGCCATACTCGCGAACGAACCGCGAGGCTCCATCTTCCGGTTCAGCCTGCCGGCCTGAGGGTCAGCCCGCCGGCTTCGCGGCCTCGTCGATCAGCTGCTTGAGCTCACCGCTCTGCATCATCTGCATGGCGATGTCGCAACCACCGATCAGCTCGCCCTTCACGTAGAGCTGCGGATAGGTCGGCCAGTTGGAGAAACGCTTGAGTTCGTCGCGCAGCTCCAGGTCGTCGAAGATGTTGACGGCATGGAAGCTGGTGCCCAGATGCTTGAGCACCGCCACGGTCTGTGCCGAAAAGCCGCACTGCGGAAAATCCGGCGTGCCCTTCATGAACAGGACCACCGGTTCGGCGGCGAGATGCTGCTTGATACGTTCCACGACTTCCATCTGGTATTCCCCGGTCATTTCACTGTCAATTCGTTGCGCACCGACTTCACGCCCCTGACCTTGTTGGCCAGGCTGGCGGCGGTGCTGCGCTGGCCCGCGGTGTGCACATCACCCTTCAGGCTCACATTGCCGTTGTAGGTATCGACGTTGATCGACAGCGAACGGATGCCAGGTTCGGCGATCAGCCGGGCCTTGACGTCGGCGGTGATGGCCGCATCCGTGGCGATGCGATCAGCGGAGCGATCATCCTTGCCAAGGTAGTACCCACCGGCAGCCGCACCGCCCACCACCGCGGCAACGCAGCCACAGAGGCTGCCGCAGGCCAGCAGCAGTCCGATCGTCAGGGCGCGCTTCATGAATTGAATTATGGGGTTTGCTGCCCTATTCTTCAAACGCCTTTTTTCCCCGGGGAGCTCCACAAAGATGAATCCGCTGAACTCTGTCGCAGGCGCCATCACGGTTGGCGTGATTCTTGCCATCCTCCTGTTCGTGGGTATCCAGCCCACGCAATTCTTCGACCTGAGCCTTGCGCGCTGGTTGCACATCCTTGCCGGCATCATGTGGATCGGCCTGCTCTACTACTTCAATGTGGTGCAGATTCCCGGCCTTGCTGCGGCAGCAGCCGACAAGGGCGGCCCCGGCGGCGCTGGAGTCAGCAAGTACATCGCACCGCGCGCGCTGCTGTGGTTTCGCTGGGCTGCACTTGCCACGTGGCTGACGGGTGCCTGGATCCTGGGGCCCAACCTCGTCAAGGCCTTCACGTTCGATGTGAACTTCAGGATCATCGGCATCGGCGCCTGGCTCGGCACCATCATGTTGTTCAATGTCTGGGTGCTGATCTGGCCGAACCAGAAGAAGGTGCTGGGCATCGTTGCGGCCACTGACGCAGAGAAGGCCGCGTCGCGCAAGATTGCCACCCTGGCTTCGCGCACGAACTTCGTGCTGTCGATCCCGATGCTGGCCTGCATGGCTGGTCAATCCCACGGACTGCCGTTCTGACATCACGTAATGCGGGCGGCGAACTGCCGCCCGATATTCCGGCACAGGTCGCACGCGCGCTGTCCGAAGACATCGGCACTGGCGATGTCACGGCCGCGCTTGTTCCTGCCGAGGCCCACGCCCAGGCCACGCTCATCACCCGCGAACCGATGGTGCTCTGTGGCATCGCCTGGGTCGACGAGACCTTCCGGCAGCTCGATCCATCCATCGTCGTTGCATGGCGGGCGCAGGATGGCGCCACCATGACGGCCAACAGCGTGCTGTGCGAAATCAGCGGACCTGCACGCGCCATCCTGACTGGCGAGCGCTGCGCCCTGAATTTCCTGCAGACGCTTTCAGGCACTGCCACCACTACCAGCCAGTACGTGGCTGCGGTCGCCGGCACGGCCTGCCTCATCCTCGACACGCGCAAGACCATCCCGGGGCTGCGCCTGGCACAGAAATACGCCGTGCGCTGTGGTGGTGGCCGCAATCACCGCCTGGGTCTCCACGACATGCTGCTGGTGAAGGAAAACCACATCATCGCGGCAGGTTCGATCAAGGCGGCGATCTCCTCGGCCCGGGCGAACAGCCCGGGGATCCCGGTGGAGATCGAAGTGGAATCCCTGGCGGAGTTCCGGGAGGCGCTGGCGGCGGCACCCGACGTCATCATGCTCGATGAATTCAGCCACGCGGATATGCGCACGGCCGTGGCGGAACGCAACGCCGCGGCCAGCGCAGTCCGCATCGAGGCTTCCGGCGGACTCGACCTCGACAGCATCCGCGCCGTCGCCGAGGCCGGCATCGACTACATCTCGATCGGGTCGCTGACCAAGCACCTGCGCGCAATCGACCTGTCGCTGCGCTTCTGAATCAGTTCAGGGCTGGGTATCCGACGGGTGCGGCGTCTTGTTGAGCCGGCTCGGCTGCGCGATGCCGTAGCCCTGCGCGTAGTCCACACCCAGGCTCGCCAGCGTGCGGATGATCTCCGCGTTCTCCGCAAATTCCGCGATCACGAGCTTGCCGGTCAGATGGCCGATCTCGTTGATCGACCGCACCATCTCGCGATCGATCGGGTCGGTGAGGATGCCCCGCACGAAGCTGCCATCGATCTTCAGGTAATCGACCGGGAAGTGTTTGAGGTAACCGAACGACGACAGGCCGGTGCCGAAATCATCCAGCGAGAACTTGCAGCCGAGCTCCTTCAGCGACTTGATGAAACGATTGGCCTGCGAGAAGCTGGCCACGGCCGAGGTTTCCGTGATCTCGAAGCAGATCTTCGACGCATCCAGGCCGCTCTTCTGGAACTGTTCGATGACGAAGGGCAGGAACTTGTCGTCGCCCAGGCTCTGGCCGGAAAGATTGATGGCGCACATCAGCAGCCGCTCGCGCTCGTCGGCCTCCGAAACCAGCCAGCGCAGCGTGTTCTCGAGCACCCAGCGATCGATGGCGGGCATGATGTTGTAGCGCTCGGCAGCGGCAATGAAATGTTCGGGCGAAACGATCTTGCCGGCTTCGTCGCGCATGCGCACCAGGATCTCGTAGTGTTCGCCGTCTTCCTTGGTCTGCAGCGGCACGATGGGCATGCGATACAGCTCGAACCGGCCTTCGTCCAGCGCCGCACTGATGCGCGCCGCCCACTGGGTTTCGCGCCGGCGGCGCATGAGCTCGATATCGTTTTCGGCGAAGCTGTGCACGCGGTTGCGGCCCTGCTCCTTGGCCGCGGCGCAGGCACCCTCCGCGGCGGAAAGAATCGAAGCGACGTCCTCGTTGTCGGCCGTGATCGGCACCACGCCAACGCTGGCGCTGAGCTTGAACACACGGTCGTCCCACTCGAAGCGGAAGTTCTTCACCGCTTCGCGCATCACCTCGGCGGTGCGCAAGGCATCCTCCAGCGTACAGCTTTCCAGCAGCACGCCGTACTCGTCGCCGCCAAGACGCGACAAGGTGTCGCGCCACCGGACCTTGGACTTCAGCAGCGCGCCGACATGCCCCAGCAAGGTGTCGCCGGCCGAGTGCCCGCAGGAATCGTTGATCATCTTGAACTGGTCGAGATCCAGGTGACACAGCGCATAGGACCCTTCCAGCGCGCGGGCGCTCTTCAGGCAGCGCTCGATGCGGCTCTCGAACTCGCGCCGGTTCACCAGGCCCGTGAGCGGATCGTGGCTGGCGTGGTATGACAGCTTGCGGTTCAGCTCCCGGCTCTCGCTGACATCATGGAACACCAGCACCGCGCCGCAGACCTTGCCCTGCCCGTCGCGGATCGGCGCGGCAGTGCTTTCCACGTACAGCTCGTTGCCATCGCGGCGGATCATCAGCACCGGCCGCGTCGCCTTGATCGGCCGCACGCGCCGGATCGAACCGGTGAGCGGATTTTCCAGTGGCTCGCAGGTTTCCTCATGGAAGGCGCGGAACACTTCGTCCACGTTGCGCCCCATGGCATCTTCCAGGCGCCAGCCAGTGAGATTCTCCGCCACCGGGTTGATGTAGTCGATGATGGAATCCGCGTCGGTGGTGATGACACCATCGCCGATCGCCTGCAGGGTGATCTGCGCGCTTTCCTTTTCGCGGAACAGCGCCTCTTCGTAGAGCTTGCGCTCGGTGATGTCCAGTTCGACGCCGATCAGGCGCTGCAGCCGGCCGGCCACGTCGATCCGGCCCTTCGCACGACTGATGACCCAGCGGTAATCCCCGTTGCAGTGGCGCATGCGATGCGTGCTCTCGAACAGCGGCAGCGCGCCCGACACATGCTTGAACATCGCATCCTGCACCCGCGACAGATCATCCGGATGCACCATGCCGCGCCAGTCGACGATGTCGTCGGGGCCGAGATGGCCGTAACCCATCATCGCCTTCCAGCGCTGCGACACATACAGCCGGTTGTTGTCGAAATTGAAGTCCCAGAGCCCTTCGTTGGAAGCGGCATCGATCAGCGCGTTGCGCTCGGTGAGCTCGGCGAGCTGCGCGGTCATCGCCATGCGCTCCAGGCCCGAGGCGAGACTGGTGCCGATCAATTTCAGCAGCAGCTGGTAATTCACATCCCAGGGGCCGCGGCCCTGGACCCGTCCGATTGCCAGCACGCCCGCAGGACGCTGCTGCATATGCAGGGCAACCAGCAGCAGGGAACTGAAACCCAGGGCAGCGAGCTTTGCGGCTTCTGCCGGATCTTCGCGCCCCGGCTGGGCGGTATCGCGGTACTCGGTCAGGCGCAGGTGATCGAAACGGGACAGCAGGAACGGAAACTGGGCGAGCTCAGCGCCCTTGAGGGCTGCCGGGTCGGCGACCACAGCCTCGCCACGCGCCAGGCTGGTGCTTGCAAAGCGCTCTCCCGGCTCATCCAGCAGGGCGACAAAGGCCAGATCGGCGCCGGTGGCGCGTCGCAGGGTCTCGAGGGTGGTCGCAATGACCGTATCGGAGGTGCGCTCCGTCAGATTCTGCAGATCAACCGCAGCCTTGGTGCATTCCACGTCCAGCCCCAGGCCCGCGCCCTTGCGCGACAACCAGAACGGACTTTGGAACACGTCCGAGGCGCCGGTGTCGATTGGCAGAACCTGGCGGGTTGAGGACATTTCCCGATACTTTCCCTGAATTGCGGCCAGTGTGGCCGAAGTCGCAAGCAGCTCGCCACGACCTGCCACACAGTTCACTTACGGGATGATTTTGTCATATCGCATAAGGAAAGCGATACAAGTTGTTGCCGGGAATAAGATTTATGTCTAATACCTAAGGCGCAACCACCCGGTCGGAAGTCATGCGTTCGATGATATAGCGCGGCCGGCGCTTCACCTCCGCATAGATCTTGGCGACGTATTCGCCCACCAGGCCCAGCGACAGCAGCTGCACGCCGCCCAGTGCGTAGATAGGCAGCGTGGTGGATGCCCAGCCAGGGGCGGCATGGTCGGTAAACAGCTTCACACCCAGCACCCACACGGATACCCCCATGGAGAGCAGGAACAGCAGGGCACCGGTGGCCGCAATCACGCGCAGCGGCACGGCGCTGAAAGATGTGATGCCATCGATGCCGAGACCGAGCATGCGGGCCAGCGAATACTTGGTCGTTCCTGCCAGGCGCAGCTGCCGGTCGTAAAGCACCCGCGTGGTCCGGAAACCCAGCTGCGGAATCAGGCCACGCAGGAACAGGTTGGTCTCGGGATACTCCGCCAGTGCCCGCAACGCAGCCCGCCCCAGCAGGCGGAAGTCGGCATGGTCGGGCACCATGTCCACACCCAGCACACGCAGCAGCGCGTAGTAGCGACGGGCAGTCCAGCGCTTGAAGACCGTGTCCTTGACACGGCTGCGCCGCACACCGAACACCACCTCGAAGCCAGCCACATGGGCATCGATCATTTCCTCGACCACGGCGATGTCGTCCTGCAGGTCGGCATCCAGCGAGATGACCGCGTCGCCGTCCGCACTCATCAGGCCAGCCAGCAACGCATGCTGATGTCCGCGGTTGCGTGACAGCTTCACGCCAATGACGTTGGCATGCTGTCCGGCCAGCGTTTCGATCAGGTTCCAGGTGCTGTCACGGCTGCCGTCATCGACCAGCCACAGGTTGCTGTCCGGAGTGATCTTGCCCTTCGCCGCGAGTGCATCCAGCAGCTGCCGCACCTGGAGGACGCACTCGGCGAGTACGGCTTCCTCGTTGTAACAGGGGATGACGACGCTCAGCCGCATTTCAGGTGCTCCGCGAAAAGGTCCAGTAGCGATGGGCGCAGAAGTTCCACAGCAGGTTGCCCGCGGTCGCGACCAGCTGCGCCAGCACGTAATGCCACTGAAGATAGCCCTGCAGCAGCTGCATGAACAGTGCATTGAGGGTGAGGCCAGTGGCCAGTACCACCACGAACTTCCATACCAGCCTTGCATGGGGTGCGCTGCTGGCATAGGTGTAGCGACGATTCAGCAGATAGTTTGCCGCCGCGCTCACCAGGTATCCCAGCGTCGATGCAATCACTGCGCCCAGACCCAGCCACTCGACGCCGATTGCCAGCAGCAGGTACTGGATGCCGGTGCACAGCGCACCCACCAGCGCGAACCGCATGAACTGCGATATCCATCCGTCCGGGGTGTTCAAGGTGAATAGGTGAAGTTGTAGTGGGCATTGCCGCGCGCGGCGCAGGCGGCGTCGGGAGCCCCGGACACCAGGAACCAGTTGCCGCGACTGGACTCGCCCACCAGTTGCATCTGCGCGGCATCCTTGAAGCAGGGCTGCAGCATCTGTTCCTGGACCAGCAGTTGCCGGGTTGGATCAGCCGCAAGCCAGGCTGCGGCGTCGTAGGTCTCCGCGTCCCCTTCGCGAAAGCGCCGATGCCCGAAATTCACGCTGGGACGCCGCAGCTGCCACAGGAAGTGTTCGTGATAGGCCAGCAACCCGAGCTCGCGCCCGGGCGCCGCCAGGGCTTCGAGGCGCGCAATGAAGTCAGCGGCGGATCGCACCCCGTCCATCTGCGGAAATACCCACAGGCCGAGCACCAGCCACGCCATGGTCAGTGTCGACAGCAGCGCCATGTGTACCCGAGACCGACGAAACAGCACCACCGACACGATCGCGGCAGCAGCGATCGCTGCCAGCGGAGTGAAGCTTGCCACACCACCCTTTGCAAGCAACCGCGCACCCTGCGCGGCGTCGCCAAGCGTCAGCCACAGGTAGCCCACCGCGCAAAGCATTGCGATCAGCCCGACGAAACCCAGCAGCGTGCGTTGCACGCCTCGCTGCCGCAGCAGCTCCGGCAGCAGGTAACCTGCGGCCAGCGCCAGCATGGGCAACGCCGACAGGATGTACACATCGCGTTTGCCGCCACTCGCGGTAAAGAACACTACATAAAGCACGGCGAATCCCAGCGGCAGCAGCACGCGCGCATCCCGGGCGCGCAGCGCAGCGCGCCAGCGCGGGATCAGCCATGGCAGCAGCAGCACCAGCGGCAACCAGGCGGTGGCCATGACCTGGAGGTAGTACCAGACCGGGCGATAGTGGTGCCAGGGTTCCACATAGCGCCGGAAGGTCTGCACGAATACCAGTTCGTGGAAGTAGTCGCGGATGCCGGCATCATGTCGTGCGCCCAGCCACACCGGCAGCAGCCAGGCAGCGATCACCACCGCGCAGGCAAGGCCTGCGAGCAGCCACAGCGGCCATGGGCGCTGCCATTTCACACCCGGCCAGCCACGCCAGACGGCATACAGCCAGGGCGCGAGCACCATGAAGGAAAAGAAGCCCACCACCTTGGTCAGGGCGCCCAGCCCCGCCGCAAAACCTGCGGCCACGGCCCAGCGCCAGCCACCGCCCAGCAGCAGCTGGCGCAGCAGGCAGTACAGCGACAGCACCGTGAAGAACATCAGCAGCGCATCCTGCTGCCCGCGGCGCGACTGCAGCGTGAACTGCACGGTGAACAGCAGCAGCAATGCCGCATGCAGGCCCGCCTCGCGGGTCCACAGCCGGCACCCCAGATCGTAGATCAGCAGCAGCGTTCCAAGCCCCGCCAGCAACGATGGCAGCAGGAATCCGGCCTTCTGCGAACCGGTCAGCCAGTAGCCCGCTGCCTGCATCCAGAACAGCAGTGGCGGCTTGTCCTGGAAATAATCGCCGCCAACCATCGGGATCAGCCAGTGGCCGGTGGCCAGCATGTCGCGGGCGATCAGCGCATACACCGGCTCATCGGCCGGCCACGGATTGCGCAGCCCGAGTCCCGCGCCGATGACCAGCAGGCCCAGCCCTGTCAGCAGCAGCAGATCGCGCATCCGCGCCGGCGGGTCGCCGTTCATCGCAACGCCTCTCGCGCCAGCTGGAACTGGCGATGCAGTTCCTGCTCCATGCGTCGCTGCAGATCCTGCACCACCGCGACATCGGCCAGTGCCGCTTCCTTGTCGATGTATACCGGCGCACCGATGGCAATGGCAATGCGGCTGAACGGCCGCGGCAGCACGAATCTGTCCCAGCCGAAGAACCAGGCGCGCGACGCCGCATAAGCCATGGGCAGCAGTGGCCGTCCCGAAAGCTGCGCCAGCATCAGCGCACCGGGCTTGAAGCGAAAGCGCGGCCCGGTGGGACCATCGGGAGTGATCACGGGTGAAACGCTGTCGTGCACGAGCAACTGGTAATAGTCGCGCAGCGCACGCGCGCCGGTGCGGGTCGAGGAACCGCGGATGACGCGCGCACCGAGGCGTGCGGCGATCCTGGCCGGAATTTCTCCGTCCACGGACGGACTGACCAGAAAGCCGAGCCGCAGGCCGCGCTGCATCTGCAGCAGCAGATAACGCGCGCAGAACAGCTCGTGCTGATGCCAGTAACACGGCAGCAGCGACGGTGCCCGGGCCAGTGCCGCATCGAGATGCCCGGCTCCGGATATGCGCACGATGCGACAGCTGCTCCACCAGGCGCGCAGCACACCGAGCCCCAGCGGGGCCAGCAGCGCGTAAATCAGGCGCCGCAGCGGCGTCAGGCGGCGCTTTGAGACCCTCTCTTCGGGTAGAATTTCCGGCTTCATGATCCCAGACCAGCTCCTGCCACCCGAATCGGACCAGCGCTTCGACATCGGCTCGACAGCAGACTCGCTCGACCGCATGCGCGGCATCTATGCCGAGCTCGGCGATGCCTACCGTGTCTATGCGCCCGGCCGGCAATCGCACACCTGGGTGTTCAACCATCCCGACGATGTGCGCCGCATCCTGGTGAACAATCATCGCAATTACACCAAGGGCGTGGGTTTCGATCGCATCAAGATCCTGCTGGGCAACGGCATCATAGTTAGCGAGGGTGAGTTCTGGAAGCGGCAGCGGCGCATGATGCAGCCCGGCTTCCATCGCCGCATCCTCGGGCAGTTCGACGGCGTGATCGCACGCGCCAATGACCGCCTGCTGGCTGAATGGCAGCGCAAATGCGCGGCCGGCGAAGCGGTGAACGTCACCGACGACATGAGCATCATGACGCTTGCGATCATCCTCACCACCATCTTCGGCGACGACCTCGCCGCGATGACGCAGGAAACCGGCGAAAACCCCTTTGCGGTGCTCACGGCGGAGCCCACCCGCGACCTGCGCTTTGCCTACCAGTTCCGCAAGCTCACGACCCTGATCGGCAAATGCGTCGCAAGCCGGCGTGCCGCGGGCAGCCAGCCTGCCGGCGATCATCCTGACTACGTTGCCATGCTGCTCAATGCCCGCGACAAGGACAATGGCGACGGGATGACCGACAGGGAAATCGTCGACGAAATCACCACCATGGTGGTGGCGGGCCACGAAACCACGGCCAGCGCGCTCAACTGGACCTGGTACCTGCTGGGCGAACATCCCGAGGTCGAAGCCAGGCTGCATGCCGAGATCGACGCCAGCGAAGAGGCCGCCGTGCCATCGCTGCAGGCAATGGAGGCCCTGCCCTACACCAACAAGGTGATCCGCGAGGCCATGCGGCTGTATCCGCCGGTGTGGGTCATATCCCGCCGCACCATCGAAGCCGACACGCTGGCGGGCTACACCGTGCCGCCGGACACCGACGTGTTCTTCAGCCCCTACTTCGTGCATCGTCATCCGGAGTTCTGGACCGACGCCGAGAAATTCATGCCGGAGCGCTTCGAGCAGCAGACGGACGACCGCCCCAGGCTCACCTACATCCCCTTCTCCGCCGGCGCGCACCACTGCATTGGCGAAACGCTGGCCATCTTCGAAATGCTGGTGCACATGAACCGCTTCGCGCGGCGCTTCCGGCTGCGCCGCGTCGACAATGACCCGGTCGAGTTCGAGGCCCTGATCAATCTGCGCGCCACCCGGCCATTCACCATGCGGCTCGAGCCGCGCCAGAATTACTGAGACTTCATGACTGCCAGAACACTCAACGAACTGATGGCGCAGAACCGCAATGCGGAGCGCAGCATCGTCTATCACGGCGGCGAAGGTCAGTCGCACAGCGTCAGTTATGCGCAGCTGCAGCAGCGGGCGCTGGGAGTGCTGTTCCAGCTGCAGCAGCTGGGCGCAAAGCCCGGCGACCGGTTGATCCTGCTGCTGAACAACAATGAACAGTTCATCGAGGCATTCTGGGCCGCCGTGCTGGGCGGCATCGTGCCGGTGCCGGTTGCCATCGGCATCAGCGACGAACACCGCCACAAGCTGCTGCGCATCGCCCGCAAGCTCGGCGCACCGTTCGTCTACACGGATCGCAAGACATTCGAACGCGTGGGCCAGTTTGCGGCCCGGAGCGCGGATGCAGAAGCGGCAACGGTCTTTGCGCGGCTGCGGCCGCGCGCCTTCCTGGTCGAAGATCTGGATGACCTGTCCCGACCCGGCGTGGAACACGCGGCCGCTCCCGGGGACACGGCGTTCATCCAGTTCTCCTCCGGTTCCACCAGCGATCCGAAGGGCGTGGTGCTGACGCATGCCAACCTGATGGCGCATGGCGAGGCAGTTACCAGGGTGGCCGGTTTCAATGAGAACGACATCAGCCTGTCGTGGATGCCGCTCACCCATGACATGGGCCTGATCGGCTTTCACCTGGTGATGTTCGCCAATCGCGTGCACATGCACCTGATGCCCACGGAGCTGTTTGTGCGGCGCCCGCTGCTCTGGTTTGCCATCGCATCCGAACAGCGCGCCACCATCCTGTGCTCGCCGAATTTCGGCTACCGCCACTACCTGAAAGTGCTGGGCGACCGCTCGCCGGGCAACCTGGATCTTGCAGCCGTGCGCCTCGTCTTCAACGGTGCCGAACCGATCTCGGTGGAACTGTGCGAAGAGTTCACGGTGCGGATGGCGGCAGTGGGCCTTCCGCTCCATGCCATGTACCCGGTGTACGGTCTTGCCGAAGCATCGCTCGCCGTCAGCTTTCCCCCGCCCGCGCGCGCCATCCGGACCGCGCGGATCAACCGGCACCGCATGGGCGTGGGCGATACAGCGGAACTGGTCAGCGAAGGTGGGCGCGATGCGGTGGCACTGGTCAGCGTGGGTGCACCGATTCCAGGTTGCGAACTGCGCATTGCCGGCAACGAAGATGCAGCGCTGCCCGACGGCCGCATCGGCCACATCCTGATTCGTGGCAGCAACGTGACCCGCGGCTATTTCGAAGAGCCCGAGCTGAATGCCGCCAGCTTCACCTCCGATGGCTGGTTGCGCACCGGCGACCTGGGCCTGCTGCGCGATGGTGAGCTCTATATCACTGGCCGCGCGAAAGAGATCATCTTCGTCAACGGGCAGAACTACTACCCGCACGACCTGGAAGGCATTGCGCAGCAGGCACCAGGCATGGAGCCGGGCAAGGTCGTGGTTGCCGGCGTGCGCTCGCCGGGCGCAGAAACGGACCAGCTCACCGTGTTTGTCCTGCATCGCGGCGATCTGGCGGAATTTCCGGCGCTGGCCGCCGGGATCACGCGCCTGATAAATGAACAGGCGGGACTGGAAGTGGCGCAGGTCGTGCCCGTGAAGCGCATTCCCAAGACCACCAGCGGCAAGATCCAGCGACATCTGCTGGAACAGCAGCTGCTCGACGGAGAGTTCGTCGCAGACCTGTCGGAGGTGAGCAGGCATTCCGGTGGCCTGCAGCAAGGGGTCAGCACCGCAGCCGATTCGGTCGAGGCGCGGCTGCTAGCGATCTGCAACAGCGTGCTGACCGGTCGCAAGACCGGCCCCGACGACAACCTGTTCGAGATCGGCGCCAGTTCCCTGAAGCTCATTGAAATCCATGAGCAGATCGATCGCGACTATCCCAACCAGGTCGATCTCACCGAACTGTTCGATCACCCCACGGTGGCGGAACTCGCGCGCCATCTCTCCGCGAAGCTGGCTCAGTCGGCGTAAGCACTGCGCGCAAGCTTCCACCGCCGGTGTCCCCAGGTCCAGTCAGCGGGGGCCGCGCGAATCTCCCGCTCCACCAGCCGCGCATAACGGCTGGTGAACTCACCAGGCGCCAGCTGTTCACCGGCGCCGGCCAGCGGCATGAACTCCACTTCGTAGTTGCCGTGACTGACGCGCCGCAATGCCACGAACACTGCGGCATAACGGGTGGCCCGCGCCATCTGCTCCGGACCCATGTAGAACGCCGTGTCGCGCCCCAGGAATTTCACCCAGTGCTGATGATCGCTGGTCGTGGGCTCCTGATCGGCCAGCATCGCAATGCCGCGCACGATGTGCCGGCGCTGCAGCAGGTCGGCGAGCAGTTCCTTGGCCGGTACCAGGTGCGCGCCGAAGCGCGTGCGGATCGCATGCATCGCACGGTCGACCGATGGGCTCCTGATCGGCTTGTAGCCCACATCCAGCGGATATCCCAGTTGCAGCGCCATCGCCTGCAGCACCCATTCCCAGTTGGCCTGATGTGCTGCCACCAGCAGCACCGGCCGATCCTGCGACAGAAGGCCGCGCGGCAATTCGAGGTTGCGCACCGTGACATGTGCCAGGAATTGCGCCGGTGACAACCGCGTGCTGCCGATGACTTCCGCGATCATCTGGCCCAGCTGCCGGTAGTGGTCGCGCGCGATGCGCCGGACACCTGCGTCATTGGCTTCCGGGAAACAGCCGCGGATATTCGCCAGCACCACCGGCAGGCGCATCCGCACCACATGGAAGGCAAGCCACGCAAGCATCCCGCACAGGCCATACAGCAGTGGCAGCGGAACCCGAGACAATGCGCGCAGCCAGAGCGGCAGAGCTTGAACAGGGGGAGCCGGGGCGGTCATTGGGCTGGAATATTAGATGTTATGCTGCCGCATCAGGACTGGAATCAAAGCCATGAACAATATAAGTCTGCTGATCGGCGGGGTCGACGCAGCTGCCAGGGGCGGCGCAACTTTTGATCGCAGGAGTCCGATTACCGGCGAGGTCGTATCGTGCGCGGCTGCCGCTTCGGCCGACGATGCCCGCGCGGCCTGCGACGCCGCCGCCGCGGCCTTCCCCACCTGGTCGGCACTCGGGCCCAACGCCCGTCGCAAGCTGCTGATGGAGGCTGCCGCCAGATTGCGCACGCACAGCGCCGACTTCTCCCGCCTGTGCGTGGAAGAAACCGGCGCCATCGGCATCTGGGGTCATTTCAACACGGGCTTTGCCGCCACCATCCTGGAAGAAGCCGCGGCGATGACCACGCAGATCACCGGCGAGACCGTGCCTTCGGATTACGCTGGAACATTTTCGATGGGCGTGCGCCAGGCTGCAGGTGTGTGCGTGGGCATGGCGCCGTGGAACGCACCGGTCATCCTTGGCGTGCGTGCGATTGCGATGCCGCTGGCCTGTGGCAACACCGTGGTGCTCAAGGCTTCCGAACTCTGCCCGGGCGTGCACCGGTTGATTGTCGATGCCTTCGTCGAGGCGGGCCTGCCCGCGGGGGTGGTGAATTTCGTCGCCCATTCGGCTGCAGATGCGCCTGCCGTGGTGGAGGCGCTGATCGCACACCCCCAGGTCAAGCGCGTGAACTTCACCGGCTCCAGCCGCGTGGGCCGCATCATCGGCGAGCTGTCGGGCAGGCACCTGAAGCCCTGCCTGCTCGAACTGGGCGGCAAGGCCCCGCTGCTGGTGCTGGCAGATGCGGATCTCGACGAAGCCGTCGCGGCCGCTGCCTTCGGTGCCTTCATGCACCAGGGACAGATCTGCATGTCCACCGAGCGCATCATCGTGGTGGACAGCATCGCCGCCGAGTTCGTGCAACGCTTCGTCGCCAAGGCGAAGACGCTGCAGGTGGGCGACCCGACCAGGAGCAAGTTCCCCATCGGCGCCTGCGTCGATGCGAAGACCGTCGATCATGTGAAGGAGCTGATTGCCGACGCCACCGCCAAGGGCGCACAGGTGCTGGCCGGCGGCGCAGGTCCTGGCGGCGCATTCTTCGAACCCACCGTGGTCGATGGCGTGCAGAAAGGCATGCGCATCTACGGCGAGGAATCCTTCGGCCCGATTGTCGGCGTGCTGCGGGCACGCGACACGGACCACGCCGTCGAACTTGCCAATGACTGCGAATACGGCCTGTCGGCGGCGGTGTTCAGCCGCGACATCAACACTGCGCTTTCCGTGGCCCAGCGCATCGACTCGGGAATCTGTCATATCAACAGCCCCACGGTGCAGGACGAGGCGCAGATGCCCTTCGGCGGCACCAAGTCCAGCGGCCTCGGCCGCTTCGGTGGCAAGGCCGGCATCGCGGAATTCACCGATCTGCGCTGGATCAGCATTTCGACCAGACACCGGCACTACCCGATCTGAGCCACTTCAGGGGGCGTTCAGGGGAGCCTTTGCTAGAATGGCCCCCGAGTTCTTCGAATCGGGCAACAAGCCCTGGAGTCAACAGTCCATGTCCGCGTATCGCCCAACGCCACTGCTCGTACTCGCCGCCGCACTTGTCGCCCCCGCCGTGTTTGCTGCAGATGCCAAGCCGGATATCGAAAACGGCAGGGTCACCTTCGCCCAGCAATGCGGCATCTGCCACTCCGTGAGCAAGGAGCCCGGTGGCCCCATAATGGGACCCAGCATGGTGGGCGTGGTGGGTCGCAAGGCGGCTTCCGTCGACGACTTCCCGATGTACACACCTGCGCTGAAGGCCTACGGCGTCAAGTGGAGCGTCAAGACTCTCGATGAGTTCCTGGAGAACCCGATGGAGAAGGTTCCTGGCACGATGATGCCGATGTCGCTGCCGGATCCCAAGACGCGCGCCGACGTCATCGGATATCTGGCGACCCTGAAGGCCGGCAAGTAGCCGGCCCGTCCTCTCACTCGAACACGCCCAGGATGCTCTGGTACTTTTCGATGTACCAGCGATTTTCGTTGTTGTATTTCGGGATCGCCACGGGCCGGGCACCTGTCTCGTCCTCTTTCCAGAGACATGGGCAGACCACCTGCCTTGCCTGGGGCTGCTCCTGCGGAAGGCGCAGTTCTTCGAGTTTCACTCCCATCTTTTTCATGACGCGGTAAAGCTTCGCGACATTCCGGGGCCCACCGTTGTATGCGGCGACCGGAAAGATGCCAAGCACCTCCCTGTTGTCATGGTACGCAAGGCGGATATCCGCACGCATCTGCGACAGCTCGATGTCGAAGAGGCAGATCGCCGCTTTCATGGCATTCAGCAGATCCGTTGCACCGCGCTCGAAATCCGGGTCGATCCTTGCCCCCTTGCACCGCCTGACCACAAGCGCATAGGTGCCATTTCCCCTCTTGTTCGTGAACTGCATGGGGCCAAGGGCAGATGCACTCGAGACGCTGTACCGGTAAGCCTCCTCCCGCTTCAGGCCGTAGTGGCTCAGCACCGCATCGACCGCGGTGGCCTTGTTTTCCACGTAGTCGGCGTCATCCGTCTGCTCGATCACCGCCAGGGTGGTGATGACTTCAGCGGGAACCACATCTGCGAGAAGCTCTCCGGGAAATGCCACTCCCGGCGCCTTCGCGAGACGCAACTCCTCGATCGCCTTGCGCGCCGTGGAAAGCAGGAATTCCTTCCCGCCACTGACGAATAGCGGATCGAGGGTGTCTTCGGTGAATGGCAGGTAGACGATCGGCTGCGCGGTCTCGACCACGGATCGCCACTTTTTCTTCTTGAGCAGGTCACTGTCGAACACCGGGAATTTCCTCCCGTAGACCTTCAATTGCTCGCCGTCCCTGGAGAAGGCGAACATCAGCCGTTCGGCCCCCGTGCCTTTCACGTGCCTTGCCTCGATTCCCGGTGTGCGCACGAGGAATGACAGGGGCTTTCCGCCGGGCTTCCACTTGACCGGCGGGCGCGGTATCTCGATGTGCGCCATGAACCATTGCTGCTTCGCCTCGCTCCACAGCGCAAAGGCGACAGGACGTCCGCGCAGCACTTCCTTCTTTCCCTTGCCGGTAAAGAAATACTCGAGTTTCACATCACGCAGCAGGGACTGCGCTTCGGCCACGAGACCGCTGATCACTTCGTGACGACGGGCCCCGATAACCACCTCCGCAAGCTCATCGACAGAAGCGACCTTGTCGCGATGCTCGGACTGGGCGACGGCAAGCGGAACCTCGCCCTCTGCCTCTTCCTCCGCTTCCTCCTCGTCTACCGGAGCCTCCGGCTGTTCCTGGGGAGCAGATTCCTGCGCGATGGAGATGGGGGGTTCCCCTTCGTCGTCGCTGCCTCCCGTCGTCGCACATGCAGCGCAAATCAGGGAAACAAGCACGAGGAGAGCCTGCACTGCTCTCCGCACAACGAGCGTATCCATGGGGGATTTCTGTGGCTGGCGCTCCAGATGACACCGGCCCGGGTGAAGTACTTTCCGCATTACACGGCAAAGATGCTGCGCGCGATATGGCGCTTGCCGCCATTGACCTGCAGCGGGTCGTGCTTGCTGTTGAAGTAGTAGATGCACCCGATCCTGCCCGGCTCGACCTCCCAGGCGTTGGGATAACCCAGGTCCCAGCTGCCGCCGTCATCGCGGATGATCAGTTCGTTTCCCCAGGTCTGCCCGCCGTCTTCGCTCACCGCAGCGCGCACGCCGTAGTTCGCGGTGCGATAACCATAGACCATGCACAGCCGGTCATCGCTCATCAGCACCAGGCTGCCCGGTGCGCCGAAATCGTTGACGCGCGAGAGAAAGCCCCAGGAACGCCCGCCGTCGTCGCTCTTGTAGACCTCGGTCCACATGTCACCGGTGGGGTCACGCTGGCAGCGCAGCGTGCACAGGATGCGGCCATTGCGCAGCAGCGTGCCGCGCGGATAGAACCAGCGATGGCCGCTGAAGGCCAGGCTGCTGGCTTTCTGGTTGCTCTTCGCAGCCTCCTGCGGATCGTGCTCGACCGTGATGTAGCTCATGAAGTGGAATTCGGTGCCGCCGTCCAGGCTGCCATAGACCAGCGGGCGCCGATTGCCATCCGGAGCCACCTCGAACATGAACAACAGGCAGCGGCCGTCCGGCCGCACCAGGTACGAATTGAGCGCGGTCAGCGATTGCAGTCCATCCAGCGGCAGCTCGGATGGCGCTGACCAGGTGTGCCCGCCATCCTTCGACACCTGGATCGGGGCGCGGCCAGTCGGCGTACCGAAGCCCGAACTGAAGGAAGAGACCAGCACATTCCTGTCCAGATAGTTGATGGGGCCCGATGCCGCAAACGGCTTCGCAGTCGCCCTTCCTGCTGCAAGGACGCCGACTTCGGGATTGGCGCCGTTCCAGGTGCGGCCCCGGTCGGTGGAACGCACGGTCACCTGCTTGGTGCCTTTCGAATTGGCAAAGATATTGTTGTGGTTGATGAAGTCCGGGTCCTTGTAGTCGACCGTGAGGGCATCGAAGTTCTGCATCAGGTGGCCGTCGGCGTTTTCCCAGAAGCCCCGCGTATAGGTCCAGGCGCAGAACTCGTCTTCGCGGCGGTAGACGATGGCGTGATCCAGGTCCTTCGCCGGACGCGGTGCCGCGTAGGCGTGAAGAATGGCAGGTGCCCCGCGGACGCTGCGCGTCACGCTGCTGCAGGCTGACAGGGCAGCCACGGGCAGCGCGGATGCAAGCAAGGTTCGGCGATTGATCATGATGCTCCTGGATACTTGTAGCAGCGTTCCCGAGTGTACCCGCCCCCATGCGAGGCGCAATTCACCCGCGCCATGCCGACTGGTAGTGGTTCAAGGACAAGGCAAGCATCAAGTACCAGGCTTCCTGACCCCAGGTCGGATAGATTTGTGCCACTTGTTTACGACAGTAAACAGTGGCACATTTAGATCATGGACACGCCCGACCTCCCCGCCCCCGACAAAAGCTACTCGGCCGACGAGCTGGCCGCGCTCAGTGGGCTGCCGCGCCGCACCATCCGGTACTACATCCAGCTGGGGCTGGTGGACCGGCCCCTGGGCGAAACCCGCGCGGCCCATTACAGCTGGCAGCACCTGAGCCGCCTGCTGCGCATCCGCGAGCTGACCGAGCGGGGCAACTCGCTGGAGCAGATCGGCCAGATGCTGCAAGGTCCGGAAGCTCAGCCCGCCACCATGGGCCCCACCCCCGGGACGATCTCGATCCAGAGCCAGGTGCACCTCGCCCCCGGCCTGTCGCTGCTGATCGATCCGGGCCTCGCCAACCTTTCCCCCGAACAGCTGCGCGCCCTCGCGCGCGATGTGCTTGGCGCGTACCAGCGCCACGCAAACAACAAGGAAGAACCCGCGCCATGAACGCTGCACTTCAACCCTGCCTGCGCACCCAGTCCGGTGCGCGTGTCCCGCTTGCCGGCATCTCGGCCACGGGCCGGCTCGACGGTCTGCTCTTCGAGCTGACGGTCGAGCAGCACTACCGCAACACATCGGGCTCCGCGGTCGAGACCGTATACACCTTCCCGCTGCCGCTCAATGCAGTGCTGCTCGCCTTCGAGCTGGAGCTGAACGGCACGCGCCATGTTGCCACCGCGTTCGGCCGCCAGCAGGCCGAACGCAGGTACGAAACCGCGATCGACGACGGCGACTCCGCGGCGCTGCTGGTCCACAACGGCAACGGCCTGTACACGGCAACGGTCGCGAACCTGAAACCAGGCGAAGATGCCGTCATTCGCTACCGCTACGCGGAACTGCTGCACGCCCACCGCAACCAGGTGCGCCTCAACCTGCCCACCGTGATCGCACCCCGCTACGGCAATCCGGCGGATGCAGGACTCGAAGGACCGGCGATTCCCGGCGCGGAGCTGCTGGTCGAGTATCCGTTCAGCCTGCGCATCGAGCTCGCCGGTTTCACCGACGCAGCGCGCCTGAGCTCGCCATCGCACGAAGTCACCACCACCGCAACCGCAGGCGGCATGACCGTGGAGATCGGTCGCCGCGGCTTCCTGGATCGGGACTTCGTGCTGCTGCTGGATCACCCGGCGGCGCTCGCCGGCACGCTGGTGGCGGCCGACGGTGAAGGGTTCGTGGCAGTCGCGAGCGCGGTGCTGCCGGCCGGCGAAGCCGAGCGTCCACTGATAGCGAAATTCCTGCTCGACTGCTCCGGCTCGATGGGGGGCGACAGCATCGAGGCCGCCAGACGCGCACTGGTACAGATCCTCGGCAACCTTGTCGAAACCGACCGCTTCAGCCTGACGCGCTTCGGCTCGCAGGTGCAACACATCACCGCAGGACTCGAGCCCGCGGACGCGCACTCCATCAAGCCCGTCATGCAACTCGTGCAGCGCATGGAAGCGGACATGGGCGGCACGAACATGGCCGAGGCAATCCAGGCCACGATCGGGATTCGCGTACCGCAAGGATCGCAGGCCGACCTCGTGCTCATCACCGACGGCGAGGTCTACAGCGTGGACAAGGTGGTGGAGACCGCCGGGCGCTCCGGCCATCGGCTGTTCGTGGTGGCGATCGGCGCTGCACCGAACGAGGCCCTGGCACGCAAGGTGAGCGAACGCACCGGCGGGGCCTGCGACTTCGTGGCGGCTGGCGAACGCGTCGAGCCGGCCATCCTGCGCATGTTCGGCCGTCTGCGCGCCGCACCGCGCACCGTCGGCGAGATCCAGTGGTCGGCAACGCCGGACTGGACCGCACCGCTGCCGGCAGCCGTGTTCCCCAACGACACCATGCATCTCATGGCCGGATTCCGCACCCGCCCGGACGCGCCGGTCGCGGTCACGATCAACGGCGCGAGCGAACGCATCACGTTGATGCTCCCGGCGGCCGCACATCTGGTCGCCGGCGACGTGCTGCCCCGGCTCGCTGCTGCGCAGCGCCTGGCTACACTGCCGGAGGATGCTGCACGCGATCTCGCCATCCAGTATCAGCTGGTCTCCAGGCACACGAGCCTGGTGCTGGTGGCAAAGCGCAGCGGAGACGACAAGGTGAAGGAGCTGCCCAGGACCATCGCCGTGCCGCATATGCTCGCTGCCGGATGGGGCGGCAGTGCGCGTGCGGATTTTGCGCCGATGCTCGCAGCAGTCTCGCGCTCCGCGTCCATGGAACTGCCGGCCATGCGCGCCGACAGGGCTGCATATGCCGACCTTGAGCGTCCTGCCTACGCGTTCAGAGCGCCCCCCTCCATACCCGCCGTGGAGCTGCAAGACATTCCGGCCTTCCTGCAACGCAAACCTGTGGACTCATCCCTCGAGATGCCGGAGGAACTGCGCATTGCGATCCTTGCCGCAGTAGTGCAGAGGCTCGCCCAAAGGCAGCCGTTGCCGATGACAATCGACGAACTGAATAGCCTGTGCCAGTTGCCGGACCGGATCAGGTTGGCGCTGGACTGCGCATGTGCATCGGCCCGCGGAAGCGAAGGTACGGAAGCAGAGTTCGTACGTGCGCTGCTGGAGTACCTCGATCGCAAAGACGGGCTGATCACCTTCCCCTCGACCGGCTTCATGGAAGGCCGCCGCATCCGCGCATTGCGACGGCGCATGACCGCGCTCTTCCCGCTCGACAACCGGCTCTCTTCACAACCCGCGACTCCGTGAGCGGCGGCCATGCATTTCAGGGCTTCCAGAACACCGGCATGCCATAGGGCTGGTCAACCGAAACGGCTTCGACGGCCTGGATGCGGCCGCCCGCAACCTTGTAGATCTCGAAGAGTTCCCGGGCCATGGGATGGAAGCGATCGCTCTCGACCTTGCGACCATCGGTCAGGGTGTACTGCCGCTGGGCCAGGCCAAAGTCGGCGACCGAGGCCATCATCACCAGGCCCCGCTCTTCATCGACTCCGAGCACCCGGCGACCACGCAGGCGATCCACCGGACGATAAAGGCCGAGTTTGAGCTGGGCCTCGCAGCCCTGCGCATATTTCCCCGGGGACTTCACGAGGCCAATGGACCCTGCATCTCCCTGCGAAACCACCACGCCGTTCTCGGTGCGCGTGCAGTCTGCGGCAAAACTGGCGTGCAGGGTGCCGTCATTGCGCTGCACCGTATCGGCATAACCCTGTGCCGCCGCGATCAACTGCTTGCGTGTGCTGCGCTGTGCCGCCGGCACCACCGCTTCGAAGCGCGCATCGACCGCAAACTTCTTCGGATCGCCCCAGGGACCCGGATTGCGCTCGCGCGCGACGATCACTTCTGCTTCGCTGACCTTCGCACCCTTCACCTTGAGGCGCACCCCAGCCCATGCCGGCGCATCATGGTCATAGATCAGGCCGTACCAGACGTAGGTGCCGGCGGTCTCGTCCGCCACACGCAGCGCCGCATCGGACTTGCTGCGGATCGAACCCCAGATGCCCTCGCCCACCTGGATGCCGACGCCGTTCTCGGTGAAGCTCACTGCGCGTGCCCAGGGCACATCGGCCGGCTGCTGCTGCGCGAATGCCGTCATGAAGCGGTCGCCAAGCTGCAGCAGGCAGGCCTTGTTGCAGGTCTCTTTCAGTGTGGCCGGATCTTCGGCAGGCGGCGGTCCCGACGGCAGATACTCATAGAACGGGTTGTGCATCTGGTGCGGCACATAGGTGAATGTCGCCTCGATGCGATAGATCTTGCTGTCACGAACGCGGAAGGCCTCCATCAGCGAGATCGAATTCGGCCACTTGAGCGCGGTATTCATCATGCGCCCTTCCGCGGTCTTGTAACGATCGAACTCGTTGGCGTGATCGAAGAAGCCCGTCGCCACCACCACGCCGCGCTCCACGTCGATCACCGGATAACGGCGCTCACGGATGCGCTTGTTGATGTAGTACATGCCGGTCTTGAGGCCCGCTTCGCAGCCAGCAGAGACTCCGCCCGCTCCCGCAGTGTTGCCGGCAGTGGTGAGGATGCCGTTCTCGAGGCGTCCGCACTCCACATCGAAGGGCGTGAAGATGTTGCCGTCATTGCGCTCCACCGTATTGAAATAGCCATCGGCTACTGCGCGCAGTCGTTCACGCGATCGACGCTGCTCCGGCGGCAGGATCTCGCTGAAGCTCGGATCATGCACCACCTTGGTGACGTCGCTGAACGGCAGCGGCAGGCCGGTATTGCGCACCACCACCGTCTCGGCCTCCGCAATTACCCCGCCGCGTATGCCAAGACGCAGCGCGAAGTACACGGGCTTGCCGTTCTCTTCCGCGGTGCCCAGCCAGGCCACGTTGCCGGTCTGCGTGTCGGCAGCGATCAGTGCGGTCGGCGCAATGCTGGTGGCCGTGGCCCACATGCCTTCCTTGCCGAAGGACAGCTCGACATTGTTCTCGGTGAAGCGGACTGCTTTCGCCTGCTTCAGCGCAGCGGCGTTGTGCTTCACCAGCGCCGCCACGTAGTCGCGCGCGAACTGCGACAGGCAGGCGTGATCGCAATCCGGCACGCGCCAGGCCGTGTTCTCGCCAGGAGCGCGTGCCATCGCGGCACCCGCGGCGAAGCACAGCGCAAGTGCAGTCATCTTCTTGATTGCCATGTTCATGACTCTGGTCCTCAAGCTTAAGGCAGCGGGATCGCGATGGCCTTGAACGGGCCCGGATCCTTGCCGCGGAATTGCGGGTTGAACAGGTACTGGATCTTGCCTTCGACGGCATAGACCGTCTTGCCGATCAGCGTGACGCCTGGCGAGGAATCGAGCCCCTCGCGCAGCACATCGATGCGCGCGTTGTTGCCCTCGATGGTCACGATCGTGATGCGGCCGCCGGTGCCCTCGGCCTGCAGGAAGCGGTTGCCGCCGATGGGCCGGATGCCATCCGGACCTTCCATCTTGCGCGAGGCGGTGAGCAGCGTCAGCGCCGCCGGTTTGCCGGCCGCCGGCAGGGTCACGCGCCACAGCTCGTTCTTCTGCACGTTGTTGATGATCAGCGCGCCATCCGCGCCGAAGGCCAGGCCGTCGATGCCCTTCAGGCGATCATCCGCCACCACCACTTCCAGCGCACTGCCGCCCTTCGGCAGCTTCAGGATGCGGCCGCCTGGCGTATCGGTTGCGTACGCCGCGCCATCGGTGCCGATGGCCACGTCATTGCAGGTACCACCCGGCGCCGGAAACGGCCAGCGTCCAATGAGCTTGCCGGACTTCAGTTCGAAGGCAACCAGTTCCGAAGGTGCCGCGGGGCCGGGCGTACGGGGACCGAAAGAATTGGCCACCGAGCACACCCACAGGCGCCCCTGCCGGTCGTCAGCCAGCACGCCATACACCGACCGCAGTCCGTTCTCGGCGCTGGGCGTGATGAATGGCACCGCAGTCGTATCCTTCGGCCCGGCGCGGTAGATCGTGCCGGGGACGCTGCCCGTATAAAGCGCACCCTGCTGGTCGGAGGTCACGCTCTCCGGATGCACGCCCGTGCCGCTGATCAGGATATCGCCGCGCGCTGCACCCGGCGCAGCCGGCGTCGACAAGGTGGATTGCGTAGCGCACCCCGCCAGCGCGGCGGAAAAAACGGGCAAAAGTACCCAGGAACTTGCTTTCATGACCCCCGCATCCCTTACGATTGTTGGACTGAGAATACATCACATCGGGGTGGCCGATCTCGCGGTCGAGAAAGACTCGCCAGACGCCAAAGGATTGGTCAAGACGACAATGAAACGCCTTTCCATCGTACTTGCAGTGCTGGGTCTGGCCGGAACAGCCGCCTGCCTTGCAGCTGAGCCGGCCAAAGACAGCCCGGCGGCCCCCTCGCAGGCAGGGGAGCCATTGGATGAACTCGATGAGGTCGTGGTGCGCGGCAAGGACCTGACGCAGGCGATCGTCAAGGCAGAGGATGAGTACTTCGCCATCTTCAACGACGTGAACAAGGACGACCGCTACGACACGCACTGCGTGGCCCTGCGGCTGAACAACGACAGCCGCATCCAGAGTCGCGTATGCATGCCCGGCTTCGTGGCCGATGCCATGGCGGATTGGGCCCCCTTCAAGGCACGATGCCAGCCGCCACAGGAAGGGGGCGACGAGTTTGCCTGCCTCGACCGGAACGGTGATGGCCGTTTGTCAAAGGAGGAAGCCGGAGCGAGGGTGGAGCTCGAAGCCAGTTTCGAGCTCCTCGATAAATCAGGATCTCCCGACGGTTATCTGCGCCGTGACGAGTTCGACGCCAGCTGTCGCGACTGCTCCCCGGCAGACCTTCCGTCCCCGCCCGTCGTCTACATGCCGCCACCGCCGCAGCTGGTTCTGATGGAAGGCAGCCAGAAGTGGTACGACCAGATGCTGAAGGTGACCAACAGCGATCCGCGCCTGAAGAAAATGGCCGACCACCTGGGTGGTCTGTACCACGAACTGGCGGCGACACAGCGACAGTTCGAAAAGCTCGAGGCGGAGGCCAAGCCCAAAGGCGGCAAGCCCAACCTCGGCCCTAGGAGACAATGATGATTTCCGGTACGCATGCGCTGCGCAACCTGCTGGCGGGACTGGTGCTGACCCTGTGCGCGGCGGGAAACGCTGTGGCAGCAACCCCCATTCCTGTGGACACCGCGCGCCTGCGCGCCGCGGACAGCGATGCCACGCAGTGGCTGATGGACGGCCGCAATTACATGGCGCAGCGCTTCAGCCCGCTGAAGCGCATCGATGCATCAAACGTGGCGCAACTCGGGCTCGCCTGGTACGCCGAGCTCGACACCTTCCGCGGCGTGGAAGCCACGCCGCTGTTCGTCGACGGTGTGCTGTACAACATCAGCGCCTGGAACATCACCACGGCCTACAACGCGAAAACCGGCCGCCGGCTCTGGACCTATGACCCGAAGGTGCCGCGCGAATGGGGCCGCTATGCCTGCTGCGAACCGGTGGCGCGCGGACTCGCTTTCTGGAAAGGCAAGGTGATCATCGCCACGCTCGATGGCCGGCTGATCGGACTCAACGCGAAGAACGGCAAGCCCGTCTGGACCTCGCAGACCTTCACGAAGGACTGGCCCTACTCCATCACCGGCGCACCACGCGTGTTCGACGGCATGGTGGTGGTCGGCAATGCCGGCGCGGATCTCGGCGTACGCGGCTTCGTCAGCGCCTGGGATGCAGACACCGGCAAGCTGCTGTGGAAGTTCTACCTGGTGCCGGGCGATCCCGCGAAAGGACCGGACGGTGCGGCTTCCGACAGCGTGATGGCGATGGCGGCAAAGACCTGGAATGGCGAATGGTGGAAACTGGGCGGCGGCGGCACTGCCTGGGATTCCATCGCCTACGATCCCGAACTGCAGCTGGTCTACGTGGGCACCGGCAATGGCGGACCGGATGCGCAGCTCTATCGCAGCCCGCAGCGCGGCGACAACCTGTTCCTGTGCTCCATCGTCGCGCTCGACGCGAAGACCGGTGCCTACCGCTGGCACTACCAGGAAGTGCCCGAGGAGGACTGGGACTACACCTGCACGCAGTCCATCGTGCAGGCCGACCTCACCATCGATGGCAAGCCGCGCAAGGTGCTGATGCACGCGCCCAAGAATGGCTTCTTCTATGTCATCGACCGCACCAACGGCCAGTTCATCTCCGCGAAGAACCATGTGCCGGTGAACTGGACCACGGGCATCGATCCGGTCACCGGACGCCCGGCCATGAATCCCGAAGCGCACTACGGTGTTGATCCGGTGCTCGTGACACCAGGACCTGGCGGCGGGCACAACTGGTTTCCGATGGCATTCAGTCCGGAGACAGGGCTTGCCTACTTTCCGCAGTACGAGCACTGGTTCATCTATGCGCTGGATCCGAACTTCAAGCCGCAACCCTTCCGCTCGAATGGTGGCTGGGGGGGCTATTCAGGTGATGCACTCAGGAAACGCGCTGAGCTTCAGAAGCTGGTCGATGCGCGCGAACGCACGGCGCTGATCGCCTGGGATCCGGTGAAGCAGGAGATCCGCTGGAGCGTGCCCCTTCCCCGTCATGGCAATGGCGGCGTGCTCGCCACCGCCGGCAACCTGGTGTTTGAAGGCACCACCAGGCAGACCTTCGCGGCTTTCCGCGCCACCGATGGCGAGTTGCTGTGGGAGATGCCGGTGCAGTCGGCGCCGGTGGCAGGCCCCATCACCTACGAACTGGACGGCGAGCAGTACATCGCCGTGAATGCCGGTAGGGGC
>JAATEY010000215.1 GCA_015655465.1 Gammaproteobacteria bacterium
GAAACTCAGGGTTTTCGGCACTCAAGCTGTCTCATAGGCTCTCGGCACGTCTCAACGCGGTGACGGTACTTTTGACGGTATCGGATCCGCCGACATGCGGAGATACCGTCAGATGTTGAGTGAAGCTCAGGTCCGTAACGCGAAGCCCTCCGGTCGACCGGTCAAGATTGCCGACGGTGGGGGCCTCTATTTGGCCGTGATGCCCAATGGTGGGCGCTACTGGCGATTCGACTACCGATTCCTGGGGAAGCGGAAAACCCTTGCCCTGGGTACCTACCCGGACGTCCTGCTAGCTACAGCGAGGGCGCGTCACCAGGATGCCCGGCGGGAACTCTGCCAAGGGATCGATCCCGCGGCGCAAAAGCAGATCTCGATCACCACTTTCGAAACCGTTGCGAGGGAATGGTATGCGCGCTGGAAGGTGGGCCGAAACCAGCAGTACGCGTTCTATGTTCTCAAACGCCTGGAAACAGACATCTTCCCGGCGTTTGGTTCGCAGCCGATTTCGGAGGTTCCAGCCTCTGCTTTTCGGCAAGCCGTCCAGAAGATCGAGCAACGTGGCGCAGCAGAGATAGCCAAACGGGTGCTTCAGAACTGCGCGCAGATCATGCGGTATGCCGTCGCAAATGACATGGCCGAACGCAATCCCGTAGCCGATGTGCGCCCTTCTGACATCCTGAAGCCTCGCAAGAAGCGAAACCATCCGCGTGTCAGCGCGAAAGAGCTGCCCGGTCTCCTGCAAGCGATTGATCGGTATGTGGGTAATGAACACACCGTGCTGGCGTTGCAGTTGATGGCGCTGACATTCGTCCGTACTTCGGAGCTGATCGGCGCTCGCTGGCCCGAGTTTGATTTCAGGAACGCTCGATGGGAGATCCCGAAAGAGCGAATGAAGATGAAGACGCCACATATCGTGGCATTGAGCACGCAAGCGATAGCTGTGCTTGAGAAGTTGAAGGCAATCTCGTTCAGCCGAGATCTGGTGTTTCCAGGGGATATTGATCCGAACAAGTCCATGAGCAACAACACACTGCTGTTTGCCTTGTACCGGATGGGGTATCGGAGCCGGATGACCGGGCATGGGTTCCGAGGCGTAGCCTCCACGATTCTTCACGAGCAGGGTTGGCTGCACGAGCACATTGAACTGCAGCTCGCGCACGAGGATCGCGATGAAACCAGCGCGGCCTACAACTACGCGCTCTATCTCAAGCCCCGCGCCGAAATGATGCAGGCGTGGGCCGATCATCTCGACAAGCTTCGCCACCATCAGTCGGACGCGCATCGCGAGGATGAATCGTGAACGCCGCTCGTGAGATGACCAGAGCTCGCGCCATTGGTGCGATAACGTGGAAGCTTGTACGCCTTCCGATCATTTATGCCTTGGTGATATCCGAGCCAATCCTCAGAATCGGATTGACAACGATCGGTGTGCTTGGAATCGTCTCCGCAGTAGTTATAGAGCTCTCAGGGAGCGCGCCCAATTTTCCGTTCTGGGCGGCGCTTCTATTCTTCGGCTGCTGCATCTTTTATCCGGTCTTGCATCTGGCTTTCCTGCGGATCCTGGCCGCGAGATAAGCGGAGCCGGGGCTCGCTATCTCGACGAAGGTTGGGGCGGCAGGACGACACAAAAACCTAGATTCAATGGCACTTACTTAGGCCGTAGACGATTGGGCTTGCCGGGCTCAAGTGATTGAAGTGGAAGGAGAAGGCTGGCTCCGAGTTGGTAGGATGTTCGTTACCACACGAGTCCCCCACCGACAGACGAGGCCAGCCTTGACCCATCGTAGTCAGTCCATTTCGCGGCATCAACACCAGCATCGCATCAAGCAGCGTGTGCGCACGAGCGCAGCGATGGATTTCTTCAACGTGCTCACCGGACCGCAACTGCTGCAGCTGACCGAAGCGCAGCTTCCCGAGCACCGCGAACGGCTGTATCCGCCGACGGTAACGCTGTCGATGTTTCTGCGCCAGGCGCTGTCCGCAGACGGCTCCTGTCAGCGTGCCGTGAACGGCTGGGCAGTCAGCCGCGCCGCCGAAGGGCTGTCGCCGCAGAGCATTCGCACCGGCGGATACTGTCGCGCCCGGGCGCGACTGCCGCTGTCGATGCTGCAAGCCCTGACGCGACACAGCGGCCAGATGCTCGCCAGTCATGCGCCCGAGGCCTGGCGGTGGCAGGGTCGGCGCGTCAAGCTGCTCGATGGCACCGGCGTCTCAATGCCCGATACGGCCGAGAACCAGGCACGCTTCCCGCAACCCAGCAGCCAGGCCCAGGGCGTAGGCTTTCCGCAGGCGCGACTGTGCACACTGATCGATCTGTCCAGCGGTGCGCTGCTGGAGGCGGCGATGGGCGCGCATCAAGGCCGCGGTCACAGTGAGCTGGATCTTTCGCGTACTCTGCTGCCAAGTCTCTGCCGTGGCGATCTGCTGCTCGCCGACGCGCTGTATGCCAACTACTTTCTGGTCGCACAACTGATCGACGCGGGCGTTGATCTGCTGTTCGAGCAGCACGGTTCGCGGCACACCGACTTTCGTCGGGGTGAGTCCCTGGGCGTACGCGATCACCTGGTGAACTGGGTCAAGCCTCGCAGCCGACCAACATGGATGACCCCCGAGCACTACGCCGCTGCCCCCGAACAGATTGCGCTGCGTGAAGTTCAGGTCGCAGGCCGCATCCTGGTGACATCGTTGCACGATGCGCGCCGTGTGCCCAAGAGCGAGCTGGACGCGCTGTACCGGCGCCGCTGGAACATCGAGCTTGATCTGGGCTGTATCAAGACGACCCTGGGCATGGACGTGCTGAACTGTCGCAGCCCGCAGATGGTCGAGAAAGAACTGTGGGTCTACCTGCTCGCCTACAACCTGATCCGCTTGCTGATGGCCCAAGCGGCCGCCCAGAGTGGGCAGCAGCCGCGGCAGCTGAGTTTCAAGCACACCGTGCAGCTGTGGAGCGAATGGACCGCGCGCCGCTGCGGTTGCGATACTGCCGCACTGTCGAGGCTCTTCCAGATGATCTCGCAGGTGCGCGTCGGCCATCGGTGCGGACGCAGCGAACCACGTGCGCGAAAGCGACGACCCAAGTCCTTTCCATGGCTGAAAGTGCCTCGACCTGTCGCCAGATCCCGAAGTCATGCCCAACCAAACTGGCGGCGCGCTAAGTAAGCGCCATTGGCACTAGGGCGACACAGCCTCAACATCGCCGTCTTGGGTGAGCCGGTTCACTTCAGCGTTCTAGTCGGCGACGCAGTACACAATATGAGATCTGCCCTTGATCTCATGGCTGTTGAACTGGTCCGCCTGAACTCAGGCAATGTGAAAGGCGTGTACTTTCCGTTTTCGGTTGACGCGGCGAGCTTTGAAGCTGCAATTATCCGTACAAACTTCACCCGAGCGGCTCGATCCGATCAAGACCGCGTTCGAGCACTTGCGCCATACAGGGGTGGCA
>JAATEY010000048.1 GCA_015655465.1 Gammaproteobacteria bacterium
ACTGCCGTCCGGATTGCGGCAGCCAAAATAGCCGGAGCCGATCTCCCAGATGAGATCCCCGCCATTGGCGCGGTGGTGCACGCTGATGGAACCTTCACCCGTGTCATGCGCGAAGTTGCCGCGCCGCGCACCTGCATTCAGTGCGCGGATGGCATTGCCGCTGAGCGCACCGAAGCTCATCGCCGAGATGTTGAACACGCTGGCGGCATAGGGCTGCGCCCGGCTGCTGCCAATGACTACGCGAAAGTCATGTGAAGCGATCCGCGTGGGCTGCAGGGAATGACTGATCCACTCGTAACCCGCGGCCTGCACATCCAGCTGCGTGCCGAAGGGGCGCTGGTCCGGATCACCCTTGGCCCGCTGATAGACCAGCGAACGCTGCGTGCGGGAGAACGGCAGCGACTCGTTGTCGCTCTCGATGAAGTACTGCCGGATCTCGGGACGCACGTATTCCAGCAGGAAGCGCAGGTGGCCGATCAGCGGATAGTTGCGCAACACGGCCCGTCGGGGCTGCAGCGAGTCGTATATGCCGGTCACCACCAGCGCGCCCGCGGCCAGCGCCCACCAGCCGCCCGACCCCGTTGCAGCCCAATTCCACACGCAGAAGATGCAGGCAATGCCCGACAGCACCCAGATCAGGTAGCGCATCGGCACAAACCGGTTGATCCACAGCAGCCAGGCGGGCATATCGGCCGCATTGTGCCCGCCTGCGGTACCCGGCGACAAATGACAACCGCAATCAACCGTGCATTCTTTGCCAGGCCGGGCCTATATAATCCGGTGCCGCAGTTCCCTGCGTCACACGCCACCCATCCCATGCCAGCACCGCGCAAGCGGCCTCGCCCGAAAACCACTGCCGGTCGCCCCCGCTCGGCAGCATCGCGCAGCGCCATCCTCAAGGCCGCCTATCAGATCCTGCGCGAAGCGGGTTTTGCGGGCTTTACTGTCGAGGGCGTGGCGGCGCGCGCCGGTGCGGGCAAGGCCACCATCTATCGCTGGTGGCAGACCAAGGGCATGCTGGCCATCGAGGCCTTCCTGGTGGCGCTGGCGCCGCGCATGGATGCCACGCATGACACGGCTTCAGCCATCACCGACCTGCGCACCCAGGTGCATCACGCTGCCGGCGTTTACCGCGGTCGCACCGGCCAGCTGCTGCGCGAGCTCATCGCCCTGGGCCAGGAAGACAGCGCCACCAGCAAGGTGCTGCGCACGGATTTTGTCGAGCCACGGCGGCAATCTGCATTGCGGCTGCTGCGGCGGGCGCTGCAAGCCGGCGAGCTGCCACAGGGCACCGACATCGACGTGCTGGCCGATGCGCTATGGGGCCCGATCTTCCACCGCCTGCTGGTGAGCCACATGCCCATCGACCGCAGCTTCATCGAGAAACTGCTGGACCTGGTGCTGGGCGGCGCCGCGGCAGGCGCCGGCCGCAGCAAGCCGGCGGCGGACAATCAGGGCTTGGTGTAACTCTCGGCAAACGACGGGTCGCAGTCGTAGGCGTGCACGTGATCGCCTGCGGCGCGGCGAAAGCCGATGTAGCGCACACCGCGATTCTCGAGCACTTCCGGATCGTCGTATTCCTGACTCACCACCAGCATGCGACCACCTTCGGTGAGCCGGTAGCGCTCGGTGACGCGCATCGCCTCACTGTGATCCAGCCCGTTGTTGGTGATGGTGGCTTCCTTCAGGTGGGTGGTAACCACGACCAGCACCTCGCCCTCCCAGTGCGCCCGGGAGTAGCCCGTCTTCGTGTGCGGCGCTTTGGCGGGCCACTCGGGCCGGTCGCCGAGCAGGAACACCCGCGCCATGTCCATGTATTCCAGGCGCATGACGATGAGTTCCGTGCCCTGGAATATCTCGATGGGGAACGGCCCCTGCAGCGCGTAAACAATGGAGGGAATGCGACAGGCATTGGCCACCGTCATGTCCTGCTTCGGATCCCAGCTTCGCGCCTTGGCCAGCGCGGCGGCCTTAAGCTTGAGACCACCGAATTCCATCAGGCCGAATTCGGCCGCGCCGGTGTCACGCATCACGACCGTGCCGGCAGGCACGAACTTCGACAGCACCGGGTCCGGCTCGATCTGTTGCATGGGGTTCCAGAATCCCGACAGATCCGGTGGTGCTGCATGTGCTGCCAGCGACAGGCCCAGCAGCACTGCAAACACGCAAGGCCGGTTCATTTCTGGTCTCCCGCAGATTCCAGCGGCACGCCCACCGGCTTGCCGTCGGCGTGATGGGCAGAACGCAGCCGCAGATAGTTTGAACCATCGCGCGCTGGCCAACCCTCTATGGTGATGACCTGGCCGGCCTTGATGCTGTCCTTGGTCCAGCCGCGCCGCTCCAGTATCGAGGGCGAGTTGGTCTCGGCCTTCCAGACCTGTTTCACACCAGCCTTGTCGACCACATCCAGGCGAATCACGCCATGCGGATTGCGAAACTGGAATTCAGCCACGGTGCCGGTCACGCTGACTGTCCGGTCGGCATCGAAGAACACTGCAAAGGAATGATGCGCCGGGACTGATTGCGCCAGCAGCAGCCCGAATAGCGCTAACAAGCGCAATAGCGTGTGTCTGCACGATGACAGCAGTCTGTTGATGTCTTGCATGTCTTCTCGACCTTCAGTTGCGCCTGCGCCTATACTTGCATCGATACCAGAAATCAGAAGTGCCGGCTACGCCAGTCGCGCCTTCCCGGGGGCAACGACATCGTGGACCTGCATCAATTCAGTGAGTGGCTCTCGTCGACGCCGCTCAGCCAGCTCATCCAGGTTACCACCTGGGCCATTCCGGGCATCCAGACCATACACATCATTTCCCTGGCGCTGGTGTTCGCATCCGCGCTGGTATTTTCCCTGCGCATCGCGGGTCACGGCCTGGCATCGGAGCCGCTGCACCTGCTCGCCGCCCGGTTTACTCGCGCCATCTGGTGGCTGCTGCTGCTGCTGCTGCTGTCCGGCACGCTGCTCATCGTGGCCGAGCCCGGTCGCACCATCACCAATCCGGTGTTCTACGCCAAGATGCTGATGCTCGCAGTGGTGATCGCCGTGACCCTGTGGCTGTCGGCGGTTGCCCGCCGCCAGTTCGAGCGGCCATCCGGATTGCATGTATTCATGGCGGCAGTCAGCATACTGCTGTGGATCGGCATCATGTTTGCCGGCCGGTTCATCGCCTATGTAGAGTCAAATTGAGAGGCGGCGAATCGTGATCCAGAGCTTCTTCGAATGGCTGCAGAGCACCTCCCTGGCCGTGGTGGTGGGAGAAAGCTGGTTTCCCTGGGTGGAGTCGGCCCATGTCGTGTGCCTGGCGCTGGTGGCGGGAACCATCTTCACTGTCGATGCGCGCCTGATCGGCTTCGCGTCCCGGCAGTTGCGCTTCACCTACGTGTCTGACCGGCTGCTGCCGTGGACCTGGGGAGCATTCATCGGTGCAGCGATCACCGGCTCACTCATGTTCATGGCCAACGCCACCACCTATGCCGCCAACATTCCATTCCGTTTCAAGATGGTGCTGCTGCTGCTCGCCGGCATCAACATGCTGTATTTCCAGTTCGTTACCTTTCGCAGCGTGAATTCATGGGATGCCGGCACGCCGGCACCAGCCGCCCGCCTGGCGGGCCTGCTGTCGATCGTGCTCTGGTGCGGCGTGATCGGCTGCGGCCGCTGGGTCGGCTTCGTCTGACTTCAGCCGCCGGCGGCGGCCTTGGCGACCAGCACCGGAATCGCGTAGGTCGTCACCGGGCTATCCGCTTCGCCACTGTTCAACCGCACGGTTATTTCGGTGAGGCCCTCACGCTGTGGAGTGAACCTGAGTTGGTGACTCACCGTCGTGCCGGCTGTCACGAGCGTCACGTTGGCCCGGGCAGTGGCGGGATCGATTGCAAGGCCGTCCCCTTCGGCGACGACCAGCATGGCTGCCGGCTCCGGGGCAGAAAAATCGAGCCGCAGGCCCGATTGGGTGCCGACCACGGGTCTGGTTGCTATCACGAAGCCAAGCTTCGCGATCGGCGTGCCGGGGGATTGCAGCACCGCGGCCACCACATCGGCACCAGCCGCCGCCGGGGCCTTGGCCGCGGCCTCCGCGTCGGCAACGCTGTCGGCCTGCTTGCCTTTCCCGCAGCCCGCAATGACGAGCGCCACGACCAGCATAGCCACAAGACGGTTGTTCATCATGTTTCCCGGGGGCGCCACTAGCGCATCAGCTGCAACAGCGGCGGATCTTCCAACGCCTCGAGCTGTTCGCGCAACTCATCGATGTGCCGCTCCCAGTAGCGTGGCTCGCCGAACCACGGAAACGCCCGCGGAAATGCAGGGTCGGTCCAGCGGCTGGCAATCCACGCCGCGTGATTGAGCATGCGCATGGCGCGCATGGCTTCCACCACGGCTGTTTCGGCAAAATCGAAGTGACCGAACTGCTCATAGCCATCCAGCAGCTCGGTCCACTCGCGCTGGATCTGCTGCGGATCGCCGGCGCAGAACATCCACAGGTCCTGCACTGCAGGTCCGGTGAGGCAGTCATCGAAATCGACGAACAACGGCCCCTGGGCCTGCCAGAGGATGTTGCCGCCGTGGCAGTCGCCGTGAATGCGCAACTGGCGCAGCGGACCGGCCTGCTCCTGGCAACGGGTGATGGCGTGCACCAGCTCGCCGCAGACCTGCGCGTAGCTTTCATCCAGTGGTGCCGGCACCAGCTGGCGATCGAGGATCAGATCGCGTGCGCGCGCGCCACCGCGCCAGCCGGCAACGGCTTCACGGTGCTGGAAGACGCGCTGCCCGCCAATCGCATGCATGCGCGCCAGGGTGCGTCCCAGCAGCGCGCGATTCCCGGGCTGATCCACCTCCGCGCCGTGCCCGGCCCGGTACTCGAACAGGGAAAAACGAAAGTCGGCGTACCTGTGCAGCGATTTCCCGTCGAACAGCAGGGGTGCCACCACCGGCAGCTGCGCCCCGGCAAGTTCCGCGGCGAAGGCATGCTCTTCACGTATCTGGGCGTCAGTCCATCGATCATGGCGATAAAACTTCGCCACCACCGGACCTGCTGCGGACATTCCGGGCGAAGCGGCCGTGACCGTCTCCAGGCCAACGCGGTATACCCTGTTTTCATAGCTGTTCAGTGCCAGCAGGCGCCCGTCTGCCAGCAGCCCCAGACTTTCCACGGCTGTCAGCACGACCTCCGGAGTCAGTCCTGCGTAAGCGTTCAACGTTTGTTCCTGTAGGACAGACTGCCTTCCTGACTGACGTTGGCGGAAGCTCCGGCCGGGCGGGCTATGATTGAAACTGGCAATGGCGCGAATCCGTGGGAGATGGCAGTTGGGCGAATCAATTCTGGTGACAGGCGGCGCCGGCTATATCGGCAGCCACACGGTACAGCAGCTGACCAGTCGCGGCGAGTCCGTGGTCGTGCTGGACAACCTCAGCACCGGCTTCCGGCAGGCGCTGCAGGGTGTGACACTTGTCGAAGGCGACGTGGGCAACCAGCAGCTGGTAACCGCGCTGCTGCGCGAGCACAACGTGCACACGGTGATTCACTTCGCGGCGCACACCATCGTGCCCGAATCGGTCAGCAACCCGCTCAAGTACTACGGCAACAACACCTGCCAGACCCGCAGCCTGCTCGCCAGCTGCCAGGCGCATGGTGTAAAGCATTTCGTGTTCTCGTCCACCGCCGCGGTCTACGGCATTCCCGCTTCCGGACTTTGCGCCGAAGATGCATTGCTGGCGCCAATCAATGCTTATGGCACCTCCAAGCTGATGTCGGAATGGATGCTGCGTGACCTGGGCGCGGTTACCGACCTGCGCTACGTGGTACTGCGTTACTTCAATGTGGCGGGGTCGGACCCTGCCGGCCGCATCGGCCAGTCGACCCGCAAGGCCACGTTGCTGGTGAAGGTTGCCTGCGAAGCCAGTGTCGGCAAGCGCGACAGCATCAGCATCTTCGGCACCGACTACCTCACTCCGGATGGCACGGGAGTGCGCGACTACATCCATGTGCAGGACCTCGCCCGCGCACACCTGCTGGCGGCGGACTACCTCGCCGCTGGCGGCCAGTCACAGACCCTGAACTGCGGCTACGGGCATGGCTTCAGCGTGCGCGAGGTGCTGCGCAGCGTGGAGCGGGTCAGCGGCAAGCCACTCAACATCATCGAACAGCCGCGCCGTGCCGGCGACCCGCCCGCCCTGATCGCCAGCTCCGATCGCATCCGCACCGTGCTCGGCTGGAAGCCGGAGCTCGACGACCTGGACGGTATCGTGACCAGCTCCCTGGCCTGGGAGCAGAAGCTGCTGCGCGAGCCCTGGGTGTAGATATCCGCCCCGTCGCCAGCTGGCGACGGCCGCGCTACAGACCGGGAGCTGCGGTTTCTCTAGAATCGGGCGCATGAATCTGCTGCGCCCCCGATCATTGAGCGCGCTGGTGCTGCTTGGCCTGGCGATCATCGCCCTGCCGCTCATCGCCGCGCTGGTCACGGCCGGCCTGCAGATGCGGCACCTCAGCGAGACCAGCGAATTGATCGTCGCCGACGCCAGGTCGGTTACGGACCTGACGCAGAAGCTGTTCGCAGAGACCATCCAGCTGGATCGCCAGCTGCAGCTCTACCAGGTCGTGGGTGATCCGAAGCTGCTCGACACCTTTGCCACACGGGATACACGGTTGCGTGGCATCGAGCAGGGCCTGCTGCGTCAGCTGCACCGGCAAGGCACGCAGCAGTCACTGCAACAATTCTCGGCACTGCGCAGCAGCATCAGCTCCCAGATGCTCGCCGCATTGCAGAGTCCACCGGATTTCCAGAAGCTGCTGGCCGATTGCGCGCGCCTGCAGCAACTTGCGGAGACAATTCGCGCCGGGACCAACGCGCAGATCGACACGGATATCACCGGGTTGCGCGAGCGTACCCACCGCGTGCAGGCGCTGCTGTACTGGGGCTCGGTGCTGCTGCTGCCGCTGACTGGCATCGCCATCCCGCTGTTCTCGCTGCGCATTGGCGGGCCACTGCGGCAGATCGACCGCGCCATCAGCGAACTGGGCAGCGGCGCGCTGCACCGGCCGATCGGAATCAGCGGGCCGGCCGACCTGGCAAAGCTCGGGCGCCAGCTGGAATGGCTGCGCCTGCGCCTGCTCGAACTGGCGCAGGAGCGCAGCCGCTTCCTGCGGCACATGTCGCATGAACTCAAGACCCCGCTGGCCAATATCCGCGAAGGCACCGAACTGCTGATGGATGGCGCGGTGGGAGAATTGCAGGGCGGCCAGCGCGAAGTCACCGGCATCCTGCGCGAGAACGGCCTGCGCCTGCAGCGCATGATCGAGAACCTGCTGAGTTTCAGCGCCTGGCAGACCAGCAGCGTGGGCCTCGAAGTCACCGAATTCCGGTTGCGGCCGCTGGTCAAGCAGATCATCGAAAACCAGCAGCTGGCGCTGCTGTCGCAGCGGGTGCGGCTGGATGTGAATGTCGACGATGTC
>JAATEY010000015.1 GCA_015655465.1 Gammaproteobacteria bacterium
AAATAAACCTTCCCGCTGCAGAACACCACCCGTTGCACCTGCGCTGCATTGAGATCATCCACTTCATCGATGATGGTCGCGAAGCCGCCCTTGGTCAGCTCGGCCAATGACGACACGGACAGCTCATGCCGCAACAGGCTCTTGGGCGTCATGACGATGAGCGGCTTGCGCAGCGAGCGCAGCATCTGCCGCCGCAGCATGTGGAACATCTGCGCCGGCGTGGAAGGCACGACCACCTGCATGTTGTTCTCGGCGCACAATTGCAGGAAGCGTTCGAGACGCGCCGAAGAATGTTCCGGCCCCTGCCCTTCATAGCCATGCGGCAGCAGCATGACCAGACCGCACAGGCGACCCCACTTGGATTCGCCGGAGCTGATGAACTGGTCGATGATGACCTGCGCGCCGTTGACGAAATCGCCGAACTGCGCCTCCCAGATGACCAGCGCCTCCGGATTGGTTGTGGAATAGCCGTATTCAAAGCCCAGCACCGCTTCTTCGGACAGCACCGAGTCGGTAATCCTGAACTGCGGCTGCCCGGGGCTCAGGTGCTCCAGCGGGGTGTAGGTTTCGCCGGTGACCTGATGATGCAGCACCGCGTGGCGATGGAAGAACGTGCCCCGACCGCTGTCCTGGCCAGTGAAACGAATGGCACAGCCGTCTTCCAGCAGGGAGGCATAGGCCAGGTTCTCGGCACAGCCCCAGTCCAGCGGCATTTCGCCCGCCACCATCTTGCGACGATTCGCGTACACCTGCTCCACGCGCGCCTGCAGGATGAATCCATCCGGCAGGTTGACGATGCTCGCGCCTGTTTTCTTCAGGCGGGCAGCATCGATGGCGGTTGGCACAGGTTCGGACCAGTCATTGCGCAGGAAGCGCGACCAGTCGACTGTGTACTTGTTGCCGATCAGACCCAGGGAAGCAGGCACCTGTGAGCTGCCGGCATCGAGGCCGGCGCGATACTGCTCCAGGAAGTCGTTGGCTTCGATGGCACTGACCACTCCTTCGGCCGCCAGCCGTTCGGCGTATATCTGCCGGACCGTGGAGTGCTGGCGGATCTTTGCGTACATCACCGGCTGCGTTGCCGCAGGCTCGTCCGCCTCGTTGTGGCCGAGCCGGCGATAGCAGACCAGGTCGATGACCACATCCTTGTGGAACTTCATGCGATAGGCCAGCGCCTGCCGCGTGACGAATACCACGGCTTCCGGATCATCCGCGTTGACGTGGAATATCGGCGCCTCGAGCATCTTCGCCACGTCGCTGCAATACATCGTGGAACGAGTATCGCGCGGATCGTTGGTGGTGAAACCCACCTGGTTGTTCACGATCAGGTGCACGGTGCCGCCGGTATAGAACGCCCGCGCCTGCGACAGCTGCAGCGTTTCCATCACGACGCCCTGGCCGGCAAAGGCGGAATCGCCATGTATCAGGATCGGCAGCACGCGCTCGCCGCGGCTGTCGCCGCGCCGTTCCTGCCTGGCGCGCACGGACCCTTCGACCACGGGATTTACCACTTCAAGGTGGGATGGATTGAACGCCAGCGCCACGTGCACATTGCCGCCCGGCGTGCGCAGATCGGCCGAAAAGCCCTTGTGGTACTTGACGTCGCCGGAACCCTTCAGGTGCGCGACGTCATAGCGACCCTCAAATTCCGAGAACAGCTCGGAAGGTGCCTTGCCGAGCACATTCACCAGCACATTCAGGCGCCCGCGATGTGCCATGCCGATGATGGTTTCTTCGAAGCCGGACTGACCGCCCTTCTGCACCAGGTCGTTCAGCATCGGGATCAGCGCATCTCCACCTTCCAGCGAAAACCGTTTCTGGCCGACATATTTGGTATGCAGGTACCGCTCCAGGCCTTCTGCAGCAGTGATCTGCTTGAGGATATTGATCTTTTCCTCGGCGCTGAACCTGTGCTGGATGCGGCCGAGCAGGAACTCGTCCTGCAGCCACAGGCGCTCGTCGGTATTCGAGACATGTGCGAACTCCGCGCCGATGGGCCCGGTGTAGACATTCTCGAGCAGCGCGGCGATTTCGCGCAGCCTGGCGCGACGCGGCATCGCATCGACACGACTGGCGGTAAAGAACTCGCTATCGAGGTCGGCGTCGGACAGCCCCAGGTAGTCGAGTTCCATCAGCCGGGATCTGGGCCGCTGCATCAGGCCCAGAGGATCGACCTTGGCGATCAAATGACCACGATTGGTGTAAATCTGGATCAGCCGCGACACTGCAGCCTGTTTCTCGCTCTGCCCGGGGTCGCTCACTGCAGCCGACGCCATGCGTGGCAGCTGCGCGCGCTGTTCGAGTTCGCGCACGATGGGGCTGTGCGCGGTATCGGTCCGTGCTGCTGCCAGTCCGGAGAAGTATTTCAGCCAGTCGGCGGGAACGGCTTCGCCCGCCAGGTATCGTTCGTAGAGATCCTCTACATACGTGGAGTTGCCGCCCCAGAGTGAGGTGGTGGCGTTCTGCCGCGCCAAACCACCGTTCGCGCCGCTCAAGCCGTTGTTCTGGCTCATGGATATTCGCGTGAATTGACTTAAGTTGCGAATTGTAAGGGAACCGGTCCCCAATAAGAAACGAAGTCCGTGCCGTAGTGATGCAGCAACCGCATTTCGTAACCGATCAGCACGATGTATCCGGCCGTGGCCAGGTAAAGTATCCAGCCCACCGGAACTACTCCGAACAGCCGGACGCGCGCAAAAGTAGTCAATACCAACACACCGAACGCAGTCAGCCCCACCTTCCAGTATGCGAAGGCCGGACCACCGCCCAACAACAACGGCGCCATGAGTGGATTGGCCTCTTCGGCGCCATGGCGCATGAGGGTGAGCGTCATGAAGGCGTCGGTGGTGGACAGCAGCAGGATCACCACTGCCGGACCCAGCCAGTGCGCGTCATGCCAGTCGCAGCTGGCGGCGTTCATGTCGTCGACACGTCGACTACCACGACGGCGGCGCATCCAGTGCCCTGCCAGCAGCCCATGCAGCGACCGTTCCCGCCGATCCCGGTTGCGGCGCTGATCTCGGGAGTCTGAATGTGCGATAACGCCGTCCGTACAACTCGATATAAGGGCCTCCATTCTAGCCAAAAAACAGGAGACCACCGACTCTACCGGGGAGGATTACTTTCCAGCTCCCGCGTGCAGGGATCCGGAGGGGTGAACGGAGTCACAATCCCGGTGTTAGCTGATATCCAAGGCGCATGAAGGCGCTCTGCTAAACTGCGCGCCCTGTTATAAGCGCCAGAACCCTGCCAGTCATTCAATGAGCACGACGCCCGCCCGTCTGACCCACCTGCAGCGCCTCGAAGCCGAAGCCATCCACATCATGCGCGAGGTGGTGGCCGAATGCGAAAAGCCGGTCATGCTGTATTCCATCGGCAAGGACAGCTCGGTGATGCTGCATCTGGCCATGAAGGCCTTCTTTCCGGCGCGCCCGCCTTTCCCGTTCCTGCACGTCGATACGACGTGGAAATTCCGCGAAATGATCGGCTTTCGCGACGAAACTGCCAGGCGGCTGGGCCTGGACCTGCTGGTGCATGTCAACCAGGAGGGCGTGGATCGCGGCATCGGGCCCTTCACCCATGGCTCGGCAGTGCATACCGACGTCATGAAGACCCAGGGGCTCAAGCAGGCGCTGGACAAGTACGGCTTCGACGCCGCCTTCGGTGGCGCCCGCCGCGACGAAGAGAAGTCGCGCGCGAAGGAACGCATCTTTTCATTCCGCTCGGCGCAGCACCGCTGGGATCCGAAACGGCAGCGCCCGGAACTGTGGAAGCTCTACAACGCGCGCAAACACAGGGGTGAGAGCCTGCGCGTGTTCCCGCTGTCCAACTGGACTGAATTGGACATATGGCAGTACATCTACCAGCAGCAGATCCCCATCGTGCCGCTGTATTTCGCTGCCAGACGGCCGGTGGTCAACCGCAACGGCGTGCTGATCATGGTCGATGACGAACGCATGCCGCTCAATCCCGGCGAAAAACCCGAGATGAAGAGCGTGCGTTTCCGCACGCTGGGCTGCTACCCGCTCACCGGTGCGGTGGAAAGCACGGCCAGTACATTGCCGGAAGTGATCCAGGAGATGCTGCTGACCACGAGTTCGGAGCGACAGGGCCGGGCAATCGACCACGACTCCTCGGGCTCGATGGAAAAGAAGAAGCAGGAGGGCTACTTCTGATGGCCCACGCTATCGACCTTTCCAGCCAGAGCATCCTCGACTACCTGGCTGCACACGAACGCAAGGACCTGCTGCGCTTCCTGACCTGCGGCAGCGTCGACGACGGCAAGAGCACGCTGATCGGCCGGCTGCTGTATG
>JAATEY010000196.1 GCA_015655465.1 Gammaproteobacteria bacterium
CATGAGCGGCAGGCTCGCCGCCAGGTTCATCAGGCTGGCGAATACCAGCGGCAGGGTGGGGATCAACTGCAATACGCCAAGCCAGGCCTGCGCCTCGCGGGCGCTGCGGGTCCAGGCAGCGATCAATGTCATGGCGGCAGCAAGGAAGGGAATCAGCGGCGCCGTCACTGCGATGATCGCGAGCGCAGTGCGGGGGCCAAGATTCGCGCTCATGCCGAACTGCTCCAGGTCCAGGCGGCTGAGCGTGAGGCACAAGGCCACCGTGGTCATCGACATCGACAGCAGCATGTAACTGCAGGTAGCCATGAGCTTGCCCAGCAGCAATGCCTCGCGCGGCACGGGCGTGGCGAGCAGTGGCTCCAGCGTGCCGCGTTCGCGTTCGCCCACGGTGGTGTCGATGGCCAGGTACATGCCGCCGGTCAGCAGCGACAGGATGATGAAGAAGCTCAGCATGCCGAGCACCAGCAGTGCGCGTGCGGCCGGGGTGGCGACATCCACATTCTGCACGGCGATCGGCGACAGCAGCTGCGCGTCGATGCCGCGCAATGTCAGCCGCTGCCCCGCGATCTGCTGCGAGTACTGCGAGATGGTGGCTGCGAGCCGCTGCGCGTAACGCTCGTCGCCGGTCCTGGAGCTGTCGGCATAGAGCCGCAGCACCGCCGGCCGGCCCGCAGCCAGCTGTTCGCCGAAGCCTGCCGGAATCTCGAGCACCACACGTGCGCTCCGGTCGGCGATGGCGCGCCGCGCGGCTGCAGCATCCCCGGTGAAGGGGTGCAGGACAATGCGCTGCGACTCCATCCAGGCGACGAGATTCGGTGCCTGCCCCGGCTGCATGACCGCGACTTCGACCACTTCATCGCCGCCAAGCCGGGAGCGGTCCAGCGAGAACTGCAGCATGGCTGCGAAAAAGACCGGACCGAATACCGGGCCGAACAGCAGCGCCGTCATCACCGTGCGCCGGTCACGCAGGTTCTCGCGGAACTCCTTGATGAACACGGTAAGCGTGGCGCGCATCATGAGTGGTCGCCGTCTTCGCCGGTCAGCGCGACGAATGCATCCTCGAAATTCGCGGCACCGGTGCTGTTGCGCAGCGCCTCCGGCGTGCCGTTGGCAACCACCATACCCCGCGCCACCACCACCACCTCATCGCACAGCAGGGCCACTTCCTGCATCACATGGCTGGAGAACACGATGCAGTGTCCAAGGCCACGCAGGCGCTGCAGCAGCAGTCGCAGCTTGCGCACCGCCGGCACATCCAGGCCATTGGTGGGTTCATCCAGGATCAGGTTGCGCGGGTTGTGCGCCAGCGCACGTCCCAGCGCGGTGCGGACCTTCTGCCCCTGCGAGAAGGTCTTCGTGCGCCGGTCGGCGATGTCCTCCAGTTCCAGCAGCGCTACCAGTTCCGCAGCGCGCGCGCGCGCGGCAGTTGCGGACATGCCCGCCAGCCGGCCGAAATAGACGATGTTCTCGCGCGCAGTGAGCGATGGATACAGCCCGGCATTGTGCGGCAGGATGCCGAGCCGCTGTCGCAGCGCCGCGTTGGCCGGGGTCACCAGCTCGCCGTCGATGCGGGCGCTGCCGGAGTCCGCCGCGAGCGTGGCGCACAGGATGCGCAGCGTGGTGCTCTTGCCGGCGCCATTGGGTCCCAGCAGTCCGGTGATGCGACCGTCGGGTGCATGAAACGACACATCGCGCAGTGCCACGGTGGTTGCAAAGCGCTTCGCGAGTTGCGTGGCCTCGATCACGGCGCCGGCCCGTTCAGTGAAAGAAAGAACGGCGCGGGCCTGAGCTTGTCGGCGCAGCGGTGATCCACCAGCAGCTCCTTGCCGGTGCCTGCAGCCTGCAGGAAGTCCGCCATGATGCGGTCAATGCATGTGTGCACCAGCTGTCCATGTCCCTGGTCAGCCAGCTGCAGGTGCAGGGCATGGCTGAAGCCGCGTGCGGCTTCCTCGCCGAACGACGCCGGCGTGACGGGATCGGCCGTGCCCGACAGCAGCAGTGCAGGCAGTTTGCTTGCCAGCGGTTGATGTAAATCCGCATCCAGCACGCCCGTGGGCCATTGCCCGCACAGCGCCTGCAGCGCGTCGAGCTGCGAGGTTCCGAGAAAGGTTGCGGCGACACGGCCGCGATCGATGCGCTGCGACGCAAAGAAGGGCACGTCTTCCGTGCAGACGACGCTGTTGTGCATGCCGTACGCCAGCACGGCATCGTAGCTGGCCGCTGCCAGCAGATACTGCGACGCCAGCGGCGCGAACTCGTTGCGGTCATTGGCCAGATGCAGGGTCAGCGGCAACAGTGCCGCATGGTCGTCGCTGTAACTCGCCAGGCGCAGCGCGGCCGTGAAAACCGCGGTGGTAAACGACAGCTGCGTGGGCAGGCCGCTGCGCGGATCGGTGAGTGTTACCGGCACCGCTGCGGCTGCGAGTTTCGAGCGCAGCTGCTGGTAGTCCTGCTCGGGATCGCCGAACTGCCTTGCGCAGGCGGCATCGGCGCGGCAGCGCGCGAAGATGCGCCGCAGCGCCGCCTCTGCATCCAGCGGTGTGGTGGGGCCCAGCACCTGCGTCGGGGGCACGACGCCATCCAGTATCAGGGCCTGCGTATGCTGCGGATAGCGGCGCGCATACTGCTGCGCCACCCGCGTGCCATAGGAACTGCCATACAGCGCGATGCGCGCATAGCCCAGCGCCTGTCGCACCGCATCCAGGTCCTGCACCGCGACGCTGGTGGTGTACTGCGTGAGGTCGTGGTCGCGCGCCAGGCTGATGCGGCATTCGCGCATGATCCTGACCGTGTCCGCTTCGCTGGCATCCCACATCTGCTGCTCGTCGAAAGGGCAGTTGAGTGGATGTGAATTGCCGGTGCCGCGCTGATCGACAATGACGATGTCGTGATTGCGGCGGATGCGGGCAAAGGCCGGTGCAACGCCGGTGTAGAAGGTGCTTGCCCCAAGGCCCGGACCGCCTGCCAGTATGAACAGCGGCTCCGGAGCATGCCGGCGGCTCAAGGACGGGATCCGCGCCACGAACAGCTGCAGCTGACGTCCGCCCGCCGCCGCGCGGGTTTCGGGAACCGCCAGGTGGCCGCATTCGGCTTCCAGCGAGGCCAGACCGGAGGGGTGTTCGAGTCGGCAGGGCGAGAGCGCCAGTGGCGCAGCCGCCGGATTGGGCGATGCAGCCACCCCGGCCGGGCCGGCAATGATCAACAGCAGTGCAAGGAGCGCGAAGTTGCGGTGCGGCACGGGCGCCAACATACCATTACTGGCTGCAGCCGGCCGCAATCGCCCTACAATTGCCGCCATGAACGAGGCGGGTAGATACGACGTAATCGTGGTCGGCGGCGGGCACGCGGGCGTGGAAGCGGCGCTGGCCGCGGCGCGTCGTGGCGCGCGTACGCTGCTGCTGACGCAGAGCATCGAGACCGTCGGCGCGATGAGCTGCAACCCGGCGATCGGCGGCATCGGCAAGGGCCATCTGGTGCGCGAGATCGATGCCCTGGGTGGTGTCATGGCGCGTGCCGCCGATGCGGCGGGAATCCAGTTCCGCACACTGAATGCCAGCAAGGGGCCGGCAGTCCGCGCCACGCGCGCGCAGGCAGACCGGCAGCTGTACCGGCAGGCCATCCGCGCCGCCGTGGAATCGCAGCCAGGGCTCGATGTCTTCCAGCAGGAAGTCGCGGATCTGCAGCTTGCCGGCGGGCGTGTTGCGGGCGTCGTGACGGCAACGGGAATTGCATTTGCAGCGCATGCGGTGGTGCTGACCACCGGCACATTTCTCGGTGGCCGCATCCATGTGGGGCTGGAGAATCTCGCGGGCGGTCGCGCGGGCGATGCGCCATCACTGCGCCTGGCCGCTCGCTTGCGCGAACTGATGCCGCGCACCGGCAGGCTGAAGACCGGCACGCCGCCACGCATCGACGGCCGCACCATCGACTACGCCCGGCTGCTGGAACAGCCTGGCGATGAGCCGCGGCCGGTGTTCTCGTTCATGGGACGCCGCAGCGATCATCCGGCGCAGCGCAGCTGCCATATCACGGCCACCAACGAGCGCACGCACGCCATCATCCGCGCGGCCACCGATCGATCGCCGCTGTTCACCGGTGTGATCGAAGGTGTCGGGCCGCGTTACTGCCCGTCGGTGGAAGACAAGGTGGTGCGGTTCGCGGAGCGTGACTCGCACCAGATCTTCCTCGAGCCGGAGGGCCTCGGCACACACGAGGTGTATCCCAACGGCATCTCGACCAGCCTGCCTTTCGATGTGCAGCAGGCCTTTGTGCATACCATTCCCGGCCTCGAGCAGGCGCATCTCACCCGGCCCGGCTACGCCATCGAATACGACTACTTCGATCCGCGCGATCTCGACCCGACACTGGAAACACGGGCGCTGCCGGGGTTGTTCCTTGCCGGGCAGATCAATGGCACCACGGGTTATGAAGAGGCTGCAGCGCAGGGGCTGCTCGCCGGCATCAACGCCGCCGCGGTTGCCTGCGAGCTTCCGAGCTTCGTTCCCGCTCGCAGCAGTGCCTACCTTGGCGTGCTGGTGGATGACCTCACCACACAGGGCACGCGCGAGCCCTATCGCATGTTCACCAGCCGCGCCGAATATCGCCTGCTGCTGCGCGAGGACAATGCCGATGCGCGCCTGACGGCACGGGGTCGCGAGCTCAAGCTGGTGGGCGACCTGCAGTGGCAGTTCTTCAACGACAAGTACGAAGCCATCGAGCGCGAGGCACAGCGGCTGGCAACCACCACCGTGCGCGCGGCCACTGCGCCGGCGCAGTGGCAGGAGCAGGTGCTGGGCGGGCCGCTGTCGCGCGATCAGGCGGCCTTTGAACTGCTGCGTCGTCCCGAGGTCAGTTACGGGTCACTGGCGGAAGTAGTCGGGTCCGGCATCACTGCCGGAATGGACGAACGGATTGCGGAGCAGATGGTGCTGGAGCTGACGGTGCGCGCCCGCTATGCAGGCTATATCGAAAGGCAGCAGGCCGAGATCGAACGGCAGCGCGCTCACGAGACTTCGCAGCTGCCGCATGAAATCGATTACCGGCATGTGTCCGGGCTGTCGAACGAGGTGCGCCAGCGCCTGGCTGAAGTGCGGCCGCTGACGCTGGGACAGGCTGCGCGCATACCCGGCGTCACGCCGGCCGCAATCTCCCTGTTGCTCATACACCTGAAGCGCAGACGCGTTGCCAGTGCGTAGGCAGGCATCACATGGATGACCAGGAAATCCAGAACTCGCGGACAAGACGGATCGCGATCTGGATTGTTGCGGCGCTGGTGATTGCGCCTGTTGCCTGGTGGTATTGGCAGAAGCCGAAGCCGGTAACGGCAGCACCGGTTGCTGCAGCTGCGACGATGCCGGCGGCCGTGGCGACACCCGCCGGGCCACCGGCCGGAATCAGATATCCGCTCGACGCCGCGGCGCAGCAAGGCACTGCTCCGGCCGCAGCGCTGGAGGTCACGGACCCGGATGCTGCAGTTGCGGGGGGCTTGAGTGCGCTGTTCGGTGAGCAGGAACTGGCTGCCTGGCTGATCCCGGACAAGCTGGTGCGCCGCCTGGTGGCAACCACCGATAACCTGTCGCGCAATACCCGTACCGAACAGCTGCGGCCACTGCGCCCGCCACCCGGCCCGCTGGCCGTGCAGCGCGTGGTTGTCGATGCCGTCGTCGGCACGGAGCGCATCACCCTCAGCGGGCAGAATGCCGCCCGCTACGATATGGCGGTGTCGCTGCTGGCAAAGACCGACATGCGGCAGGCGGCGACGCTGTATCGTAAGCTCTATCCGTTGTTGCAGCGGGCTTACGAAGACCTGGGTTACCCGGATCGATATTTCAATGACCGGGTGATCGATTCCATCGATAACCTGCTGGCGACGCCGGAGCCGGTGCAGCCGCTGTTGCTGGAACAGTCGAAGGTGCTGTTCACCTACGCCGATGCAGACATGGAGTCGCGGTCGGCCGGACAGAAGCTGCTGCTGCGCATGGGGGTGGGCCATACCCGCACCATCAAGCAGAAGCTGCGTGAATTCCGCGGGCAGATTTCAAGCAAGGAGTAGTGCATGTCGTTTCTTCAAATCGGGTGGTTGCCGATCGCCATCCTGGCCGCGATCGTTATCGTCACCTTCAGGGCACTGGTCCAGGTGCCGCAGGGCTATCAATACACGCTCGAAAAGTTCGGCCGCTACAAGCGCACCATGGAGCCGGGCCTGCATTTCATCGTGCCCTTCTTCGAGGCGATCGGCCGCCGCATCAACATGATGGAACAGGTGCTCGACGTGCCGCGCCAGGAAGTCATCTCCAAGGACAACGCCATGCTGGGCGTGGATGCGGTGGTGTTCTTCCAGGTGCTGGATGCCGCCAAGGCCGCCTATGAAGTGGACAACCTGCGCCTGGCCATCATCAACCTGACGATGACCAACATCCGCACCGTGGTGGGCTCGATGGATCTGGACGAGACGCTGTCCAAGCGCGACGAGATCAATCACCGCCTGCTGCGCGTGGTGGACGAGGCGACTTCGCCCTGGGGCATCAAGGTCACCCGCATCGAGATCAAGGACATCCAGCCGCCCGCCGACCTGATCGACTCCATGGCGCGGCAGATGAAGGCCGAGCGCGACAAGCGCGCCAACATCCTCGACGCGGAAGGCTACCGGCAGGCGGCGATCCTCAAGGCCGAAGGCGAAAAGCAGTCGGCGGTGCTTGAAGCCGAAGGCCGCAAGGAAGCTGCCCTGCGCGATGCCGAGGCGCGCGAGCGGCTGGCCGAGGCCGAGGCTCGCGCCACCACCATGGTTTCGAAGGCGATTGCCGAAGGCAATACCAACGCCCTGAATTACTTCGTGGCGCAGAAGTACATCGAAGCACTCAAGGAATTCGCCACTTCACCGAACCAGAAGGTGTTCTTCCTGCCGGTGGAAGCATCCAGCCTGATCGCCTCGGTGGGCGGCATCGCGGAACTCGCCAAGGATGCGATGCAGCAGCAGGCGATTGCCAGGAGCGCTGCTCCCGTGATCAAGGCCGGAGAGCCGAAGTGATTGCCTTTGCACAGGATCTGCAGTGGTGGCACTGGTGGATCGCCGCGGCCGCGCTGGCTGCGATCGAGACCTTTCTGCCGGGAGCCATCGCAATCTGGTTTGCCGCCTCTGCGCTGGTTGTCGGTGCATTGTTGCTGGTGGTGCCAATTCCCTGGCAGTTGCAGCTGGTGCTGTTCGGTGCACTGGGTGTGGTCGCGATCATGGTGTGGCGCCGCTTTCGTCATCCCGAGTCACCTGAATCGGAGCAGCCTGCGCTCAACCAGCGCGGCCAGCACTACATCGGGCAGTTGTTCACCCTGGTGGAGCCGATCCAGGGTGGCAGCGGCAAGATCCGCGTTGGCGATTCGGTATGGCTGGCCAGTGGCGCGGATGCGCCGCTGGGTTCGCGCGTACGCGTGGTTGCCGTCGATGGCTCGGTGCTGAAGGTCGAGCCAGCCCGCTGAGGGTTCCTGGTCCACGACATAACGCCACGCTGTTCCTGCGCCGTGTCGTGCTGCGACGACGTGAGGTACCGTAATCCGGCGACCCGCGTCTCACTTCAGGTGCGGCATGAATTCCGCGGCGCAATTGTGTGAACTGATCCGCCCAAGTATTGGCGCGGATGTCCGATAAGGCTTCCGTCAACAACATCAACAGAGTGGTGCGCGCATGGGATCCATCGATCCTCGCGCGGCGGAAGGACCCACCGGCGGACAGATTTTGACATTCAGGCTCGGCGCGGAGACGTACGGCCTGGATATTTTGAGAGTGAAGGAGATTCGAGGCTGGGTGCCCGTGACCAGCATTCCGCAATCCCCTCCACACATCCTTGGAATGCTGAACCTGCGGGGCGCCATCGTCCCCATCCTCGACCTGCGTCTGCGCTTTGAACTGGCTTCTGCGGAGTTCTCGCAGAAGACCGTGGTCATCGTGCTGTCGTTGCACACCGAGGAAGGTCAGCGCGAATGCGGCGTGGTCGTGGACAGCGTTTCGGACGTTGTGGACCTGCCGGCTGATTCCATCAAGCCGCCGCCCGCCTTGAGCGGTCACGCGCATTCGGGATTCATCCAGGGATTGGCGAACGTCGACAGCGGGATGCTGATCCTGCTCGATGTCGAGGATCTGGTTGCACACGATCTTCGCGCCGCCAAAGTTCCGCAGGCTGCGTAAGCAGCCCTTGTCACGGTAACCAACAATGAACACCATTGGATCGCGCAGGCTGCGCCTGCTGCCTGCGCTGCTGTCTGCAGCATTGATTCCCGCCACGCCTGTACTGGCAGGGGATGGCGAATGCATGACCGGCTGCCCGTCTTTCCAGCTGACGGGTGGCTATACGGCTGACTTCCGCCGCAACACCACCGGCGGACTCGCCACGGGCAATGCCACTTCGGGTCTGCTGGAACTGGGCGGCTTGTGGACTTCGGATCGCCTGCTGCCGGGCGCCATGGTCACCACCTCCATTTCCCTGATCCACGCGCATGGCGGCGAAATCAGCGGCAAGCGGGTCGGCGACCTGCAGGGCCTGAACAATATCGAGGCGCCGTCCGGCCTGCGCATGTACGAACTGTGGAGCGAGATCAGCTTCGGCCGCACGAAGAGCGTGTCCTCGCGCGTGGGCCTGCTGGACCTGAACGCAGAGTTCGATGCGCCGGTGACATCTGCGTTCTTCATCGGTCCTCCGTTCGGCATCGGTACCGATCTGGCGCAGACCGGCGAGAACGGCCCCGCTGTATTTCCGGTGACTTCACTCGGTGTGCGCTTCACCGGCAAGGCCGGCGATGCGATCACCTGGCGCGCGGCTGCCTTTGATGGCGTTCCGGGCCGGGTCGACAGCAACAGCTTCCAGACGGTGGCTCTGTCCGGGAAAGAGGGCGCGCTGCTCATCGGTGAACTCGAGTTCGGCGTGGCCCGCTTCAACAAGCTGGCCGTTGGTGCCTGGTCCTACACGGCATCCTTCGCCCGCATCGATGCAGACGCCACCGGCGACAACGCCTCCAGGAAGGGCAATCGCGGTGCCTACGCGATGCTCGACCTGCCGCTAAGCCGCAGCGATGCCGCGCGCGTGGATGCGGCGCTGCGTGTGGGCATGGCGGACGGCCGCTTCAATGCCGTCGACACCTATGTCGGTGGCGCAGTGGTCGCCAGCCACTTCATCGCGGCGCGGCCCGATGATGCGGTGGGTGTGGCCATCGCGCATGGACGCATCGGCAAATCCTTCAGGCGGGAGCTGGCCTTCGACGGCGGCCTGCCGGGCAAGTCCGAAACCGCGATCGAGCTGACGTACCGCGCACCACTTCAGCCCTGGCTCGCCATCGTGCCGAGCATGCAGTGGATAGTGTCTCCAGGGGCCGACCACAACCTGCGCAATGCATGGGTGGTCGGTGCCCGCCTCGAGATGAGCTTCGGCCACTCGTGGCCGTTGCTGGCCCGTCAGCCTGGCCCTGCCAGCAACGAATCGCTCGCCAACGTCATTCCGTAGATTTCTCCAGAGGATCACGATCATGTTCAAGTACCTTGCCGGCCTTTCCACCCGCACGAAGCTGCTGGCGATACTCGTATCGCTGCTGGTTCCGGTTGCGATGCTGTTCTATTTCGACATCGCCGAATCGGTGACGACCATGCGCTTCGCCAAGGGCGAGGATCTGGGCAACGACTGGGCGCGGCCGCTGGTCGATACCGCCCGCAACCTGGCGGAACATCGCGATCACGTGGTTCGCGTGGCCGCCGGTCATGAGGAAGAACGTGCGGAGATGATGGAGCACCAGGGCCTCGTCGAGACAGCAGTCAAGCAGCTCGACGAACTGGACCGCGCCGACGTCGGCGGCCTGAGCAGGAAGGTCGGCTGGAGCGCGCTGCGTCAGGAAGTGATGCAGGTGGTCACGGCCGATGTGAAGGCCCCCGGCAGTTTCGAAGCGCACAACGACGTGACGAACAAGGTGCTGACTGCAATCCGGCGCGTCGCCACGGAATCCGGGCTGGCGCTGGATCCGGACCCGGACAGCTTCGCGCTGGTGGAGGCCACCATCGTGCAGCTGCCCACCGGCCTGCAGTCCCTGGCCCTGGCGCGTCGCCACTTCGACTCCATCAACGATGGTGACACTAGCAGCAGCATGCGCATGCAGCTGGGAGAGAACCTCGGCATTGCCGAGACCCGTTTGAATTTCGTGTTCGACCAGCTCACCCAGGACTATGCGGAGGTTGCGCCGGACGACAAGGAGACCATTCAGGCTGCCGCAGCCGCGCAGCGCAGCTTCGAGGAACTGGGACCGAAACTGCGCGCCGTCGGACAGGGCGGGAAGTTGCCGGCCGGCGAAAGCGCCAATGTTTCGCATCAGACGGAGCTGCTCACCGAGACGCTGGCCGATGTCCAGGACAAGGGCATGGCCTCGCTCGAAGCCATTCTGAACAAGCGCGTGGCGCGCGAGCAAGCCGAGATGTACACGCATATCGGCGTTACGCTGCTGTGCCTGGCCATCGCACTCGCAATCGTGATGTTCGTCACGCGTTATCTCGGCAGGCAGGTGGGCAAGGCCAACAGCACCTTCGCGAGCATGGCGCAGGGCAAGTTCGACACCGTCATCGGCGAACAGGCCGGCGACGAACTCGGCGTGCTGCTGACCTCGCTGGATCGCATGCAGACCGATCTGCGCACCCGCCTGGAAGCCGAGCGCGTGGTATCGCAGGCCAACTCCCGCATCCGCCAGTCGCTGGACGCATCTTCGGCCAATGTCGTGGTGGCGGATGAGAGCAACAAGGTCATCTACGTGAACCGGGCGGCCGAGTCGCTGATGGCAGCTTCCGCGCAGGACTTCCGCCGCGTAGCGCCCCACTTCGATGCCTCGAAGCTGGTTGGCGCCAGCATCGAGACGCTGCACACCGACCCGGCCCAGCAGCGCAGCCTGCTTGCCGGCCTGACCAGCACCCACACCGCCGAGATGAAGTTCGGTGGCAAGACGATGAAACTCGTCTCGAGCCCGATCATCGACGACAGCGGCAAGCGTCTGGGCACGGTGGTCGAATGGACCGACCGCACGCAGGAGCTGGCGGTGGAATCCGAAGTGCAGGTGATCGTCACCGAGGCCCTGCAGGGCAATCTCGACAGGCGCATCGACATGGAAGGCAAGGCCGGCTTCTTCAAGGCGCTTTCGGTGGGCATCAACGAGCTGGTCGCCAACATGGCGACGGTGGTGTCTGAAGTGCAGACCATCGTGGCTGCGGCCAACGACGGCAACCTGTCGCGTCGCGTGGACCTCGCCAACAAGTCGGGCCTGCTGATCAAGATCGGCACCGGCGTCAACGAGCTGACCGCGAACATGGAAACGGTGGTCAACGAAGTGCAGGCGCTGGTAACAGCCGCCAACGACGGTGATCTCACCAAGCGTGTCGAGACCGAAGGCAAGTCGGGCCTGCTGATCAAGGTGGGCACCGGCATCAACCAGCTGGCCGGCAACATGTCCGACATCGTCTCGGTGGTGAAGGAAGCGGCATCGGAAGTCAGCAAGGGTGCTGACGAGATGAGCCAGGGCAACACCAACCTGTCGCAGCGCACCGAAGAGCAGGCTTCGTCGCTGGAAGAGACCGCCTCTTCGATGGAAGAGATGACCAGCACCGTCAAGCAGAATGCGGACAATGCGGGTCAGGCGAACCAGCTGGCGGTGGCAGCACGCGACCAGGCCGAGAAGGGTGGCGCAGTGGTGGCCAGGGCCGTGCGCGCCATGACCGATATCAACGATGCCTCGAAGAAGATCGCCGACATCATCGGCGTGATCGACGAGATCGCGTTCCAGACCAACCTGCTGGCCCTGAACGCGGCGGTGGAAGCTGCCCGCGCCGGTGAGCAGGGTCG
>JAATEY010000117.1 GCA_015655465.1 Gammaproteobacteria bacterium
CCCGCCGGCGTGCCCAGCCAGCAGGCGTTCTCCCAGGCGTACCGGTATGCCGCGCTGGACAGGGATCGTGCAGCTGGCTGTGTTCGCGCCGTCGCGCACGCATACAGCCAGGATGGCGGACTGGCCGTGCTTCGCGGCAACCTCGCCGAGCGCGGCTGCATCGTCAAGACCGCAGGTGTGGACACGCAACTGCTGGTGTTCCGCGGTCCGGCCGTGGTGTTCGAAAGCCAGGAAGCGGCGACAGAAGGTATCCTTGGCGGGCGCGTGAAGGCGGGCGATGTCGTCATCGTGCGTTATGAAGGTCCGCGAGGCGGTCCCGGCATGCAGGAGATGCTGTATCCGACGAGCTATCTGAAGTCGAAGGGTCTGGCCGCGCATTGCGCGCTGATCACCGATGGCCGCTTCTCGGGCGGCAGCGCCGGCCTGTCGATCGGGCATGTTTCGCCGGAAGCAGCGGAAGGCGGCACCATCGGTCTCGTCGAGTCGGGAGATCTCATCGCCATCGACATACCGAACCGGCGCATCGCTCTCGAAGTGGATGCGAAACTGCTCGCGGAACGCCGGATAGAGCGCGAGGCCTGTGGCTGGCAACCCGCATCACCACGCCCGCGCAAGGTATCGACCGCATTGCGGGCCTACGCGGCGCTGGCCACCAGCGCGGACAGGGGTGCGGTGCGCCACATCGAGTGAATGCATCTGGATGGATACCATCATGAAAGAGCGTATCGGTTTCATCGGACTCGGGCTCATGGGCCAGCCAATGGCCATGAACCTGCTGCGCGCGGGCTACCCGCTTCTGGTGTGGAACCGCTCCCCGGAGCGTCTGCGGCCCTTGCTGGAAGCAGGCGCTTCTGCGGCGGAAAGCCCTGCGCAATTGCTGCAGCATTGCGAGATCGTCGTTCTGATGCTGGCAGACATCCACGCCATCGATGCCGTGCTGGGGCGCGGCGAGGCTTCCTTCGGGCAGGGTCTGGCCGGGCGCACGCTGGTGTGCATGGGCACCATTTCACCCGAAGACTCGGCGTCGCTGCACACCGACCTGCTTGCGATGGGCGCCGAGTACCTGGAGGTTCCGGTCTCCGGATCACGCGGGCCAGCCGAGGCAGGGCAACTGATCGCGATGCTGGCCGGTCAATCGGTGCGGCTGGCGCGGGTCGAGACACTGCTCGGATCCATGTGCGCAAGCGTCGTCCACTGCGGACAGGTGCCGTCAGCGCTGCGCATGAAGCTTGCCGTGAACCTGTTTCTTGTCACCATGGTCACCGGCCTGGTCGAAGCCCATCACTTCGCCGCCCGGCAGGGCCTGGATCGGGAGCAGCTGTCGCAGATACTGGATCAGGGTCCGATGGCGAGTGCGGTTTCGCGTATCAAGGGACGGAAGCTGCTTGCCGCGGATTTCACGCCACAGGCCGCACTCAGGGATGTGTGCAAGAACAATCAGTTGATCGCCGATGCCGCGCGGGGGGCAGGCATTGCATCGCCGTTGCTGGATGTCTGTCTGGCGCTGTATGAAGAAAGCGTCGGCCTGGGGCATGGCCCGCAGGACATGATCGCTGTGGTGCACTCGCTGCAGGCGCGGGATTGATCCCCACAAGCCGGCGGCCGGCAGATCCGGTTGCGGCGTATCAGTATGCCGTGTCAGCCTTTGCCAAAGGTGCCTGGAGCAAAGGAATCCTCGTGACCGCACCACAGCCCGATTTCTGGTTTCCCGCCAAGTCGTACGGATGGGGTTGGGGCCTGCCTGTGAAGTGGCAAGGCTGGCTTGTGCTGCTCGCGTACTTTGCACTGACTTTCTGGGGCATCAGGCACTTCAAGGCGCAGCGTGATGTGCAAAGCCTGCTGATCTACTTGGCAGCGCAGTTGAAATGTCGAAAAGCCGCGAATTTCACGCGCGGCGTCGAGGGCGCACGCGAGTCAGACTTCGTCCGAACCAGGGCCGCCGGGCCGAATGCCTATCGATAGGTGTGCGATGACGCGTAACAAGTATGATAATATCATACCTCTCCGTCCAATCAGCCCCGTAGAGGGGGCCGCCATGGCAACTGTTCGCAAGACCATCACCGTGACAGATACGCAGGATGCCTGGATCAGCGCCCAGGTGCAGGCGGGTCGATTCACCAACGACAGTGAACTGATCCGCGACCTCATCCGCCGTGAGCAGGAGCGTTTCGCAGAAGTCGAAGCTGTGCGCCAGGCGCTGATCGAAGGTGAGCGTAGCGGTGAGCCGCAGCCGTTCGATTTCACTGCGTTTTCCCGGCGCAAGATTACCCAGCACGGCGGTTAGGCCGCTTGGCTGAATATCGTCTCAGTCCCGCCGCGCAGCATGATCTGGACGATATCTTTGACCACACTGTTCGGCAGTGGGGTGTGGCGCAAGCCGTGCGGTACACGCAAGCATTGGAATCTGCCTTTTCGACCCTGGCAGAAGCGCCGGGACAGGCGCAGGACTGCAGCCACATCCGCAGCGGCTATCGCCGACGCGTCGTCGGGAAACACTTCATCTACTTTCGACTCACGCACTATGGCATCGCTGTTGTCCGCATCCTGCATGACCGTATGGATGCATCGCGACACCTCGGTTCAAATCGGACTTGATTGGCGGTTCGTCGGCGCTCGCGGCAGTTCACCCCTCGAAATCGCTTGCTCGTCAGCGGTGTTTCGTTTCGCCTGCTTCGATCCGTTAGGCTGCCTGCATGAGGCTGCCGGCCGTTTCTTCCCCCATCCTTCCCGTTTCCTGGCAGCGCGGCGAATGGCGCGCACTGCTGGTCGTCATCGCCGTCTGCAATGTAGTGGCGCTGTAGATGGGGATATCCCACCTGTCTTCCCTGTGATGTACTTGCAGGAGGCACAGCAGGTAACCTTTCCGCCTGGGCGCAATCACGGTGATCCCGATCATTGGGCGAAGGTAACTCATGAATCGCATCACGCTGACAATACTGTTGCTCGTTTCGCCGCTCGCCGCAGGCGCCGCGGATGACCTGAAGATCTCGCAGCTCGAGCAGGACGTACGAAACCTGCAGCAGGAGGTGCGCGCGCAGTCGCAACAGATCGAGGAGTTGCGAAGGCAATTGGCGCGGCCCGCCGATCAGCTCCGGCTTCCCTCATCATCGACGCCTGCTGCGACAAACAGTGGCCTCTGGCTCGATTCATCCCGGTGGCAGCAGGTGAAAGCCGGAATGAGTGAGCTGGAGGTCATCGGTTTGCTGGGTCCGCCCGCGTCGATGCGCGCCAGGGATGAAGAGCGCGTGCTGCTGTACGCGATGGAGATCGGTTCGTCCGGCTTCCTGAGCGGCAGCATAACGCTGCGCGATCGCGTCGTCCTCAGGGTGCAGATTCCTTTACTTCAATAGCCGGTGGATATAGTGGCGACAGAAACTCAAGTCTGGTCTGGAACCCCTTCGCAGGTGCTGAACCTTGGAACCTTCATCGTTTGCGGGCTCATCAGCCTGACGATAATTGGAGCGATAGTTGCCATTCCATACGCAGTATGGAAGTACCTGGTTGTGAAGAACTGGAGATTCGAGGTCACTTCCCAGCGGATCAAGGTCCACAGCGGTGTGCTTTCGAAGAAGACAGAAGAGCTGGAGCTGTATCGCGTCAAGGACACGAAGTTCGATCAACCGCTGTTCCTCAGGCTGTTTGGCGTGGCGAATGTAGTCATCGTCTCGACGGATACGACGACTCCGGTTTCGGTGATTCCCGCGATCAAGGACGCGCAGGCTCTTCGCGAGCAGATAAGGATCTTCGTTGAAGAGCGGCGCGACCAGAAACGGGTTCGAGTCACTGAATTCGAGTAGCGCCAATGGAAAACCTTTACGCGAGAACGGTGTTCTTCGTCAGGGATGGCTTGCCGTTCATACCCTGTTCAGGTAGTCACTGGCATTTTCTGGAATCAATTCCCAGGGAGAGGGGTCATCCATGAGCAGGAACATGCGTATCGCCACCGGAAATCTCTGCCTGACACTTGCCACGATGCTGTCCGCGATGGCAGCCGGGGTGTGTGCCGCCGCCGATGCTCCGGCAACGCCAGTGGCGCCGGCACCCCTTGCAGCACAGCAGCCCGTGCAGGATCTCGACCAGCTCGACGAGATCTGGGTCCGCGGCAAGCACCTGTCCGGGGTGATCGAGGATGCCGAGGATGAGTTCTTCAAGCGCTACAACAAGTTGAACAGGGACAGCAGTTACCACATCTACTGCGGGCGCATGTCGTTGAACAATGGAAGCATGGTCATGGTCCGCAGGTGCCTGCCGGGCTTCATCGTCTTCAATTCTTATGATTACCGCACCAACACGGTCAGTTTCGGGCAACCCGGTTTCGGTTCAGCGTGCTCCGGCAACATGTACCCCCAGAGGGAAACGAATGGCGATATTTACTACATGTCGAGCTGCAATTACTCCGGGTATTCGGGCGGCTCGGCATACGTGTCGCCACCTTCGGGGCTGTTGATGATGGAGCGCCGCCCGGCCTACTTGAAGAATGTGTTGAAGGTTGTCAGCAGCGATTCGCGCCTGCTGGAGATGGCCAGGAACCTGGGCGGTCTGTACAACGAAATGGAGTCGGTCCAGAACCGCTACGTCAAGGTCAGGGCAGTGGAGAGGGCTGCCCGCCCGGGCAAGTCCTCCAGGTCCAAGGCTGGTCCACGAACGATGTAAGCCACTGCAGGCTACCTGCCGGCGCGCATCGCATGGCCGCGCCCCCGCCGGCCTCGCCACGGTAGACTGACGCCAGGGCCACAAGGCTTCAGGACGCCCTGTCATGGACCAGTCAGTCATCTTCAAGCCATTCCTTGCGACCATGATTCTGACGATGGTCGTCTGGGTCTGCATGTACGGCCGTCGCCTTCCGTTCATCTTCTCGAGCGGCCTCGATTCGAGGCAGATGACTCCGCTCGAGTTGGCACGAGTTTCCCCTCCCCGGGTGTCGAACCCCTCCGACAACCTGAAGAACCTGTTCGAACTTCCCACGGTGTTTTACGCGGCGGTCCTCTACCTGTATGCGACCAATCAGGTCGATACGGCCTACGTGGGTGCGGCCTGGGGGTTCTTTGTGTTCCGGGCGCTGCACAGCGCGGTTCATTGCACCTTCAACTTCATTCCGCTGAGATTTGTCCTGTACGTGATCTCTGCAGGGGCGCTCTGGTATATGGTCCTGAGGGCCTCCATCGCAGCCATGGCGTGAGGTCCCGAACGTGCTTTCCATCCGTAATGCCAATCCTGATGACATCCCTGCGATCGAGGGCATGGTCGCCGATTTCGTCAAGGGCCATCCCGCGGAGCATCATCCCCGGTCATCGGAGGCATTGCGCGCCGCGTATTTCGGCGAGCGTCCGGTTGCGCATCTGCTGGTGGCCGAGCGCAACGGCGAGATCATCGGCATGGCCCAGTGGCGCCTGATTCATGACATGTTCTGGGGAATGTTTGGCGCCGATGCCGAATGGCTCTACGTCAAGCCGGACCATCGTGGCAGCGGCATCGTCGCGGCCCTTGTGGCGCGGCTCTGCTCGCAGGCATCAGCGGCGGGAGCACAGTTCCTGCATGGCGGCGGCGGCGATGGACCTTCGAAGTTGTACGAACGCATTGCCATCGGGCACGCATCCAGGGACTGTCACCTTTCCGGCAGGGCCTTCCAGGTCTTCGCAAAGCTAGACGGGTTGCCCGCTCGCGAGATCTGCCGCCGTCTCCCGTCCAGGGAAATGGGGTTGCAGCCTGCGGAAGCCTGATCAAGTGCCGTGTGCCAAAGGGAGCCGCAATCCGCGATGGTTCTAGGTCTGCCAGCAGGCGAGGTTCGGCTGCTCGATGCCCACCAGGCATGGGCCGACGAGTTCGAGCTTGAAAAAGCACACATCATCGACGCCGTGGGCGACTACATCCGTGAGATTCAGCATGTCGGCAGCACGGCAATTCCCGGAGTTCCGGCGAAACCCGTGCTGGACATTCTGGTGGGCGTCGACCGCTTCGAGGAGGCCGGCGCATGCATTGCGCCGCTCGGGAAGCTCGGCTATTTCCATCGCCACGAGTACGGCATCCCCCGCCGTCATTACTTCGTCAAGGGTGATCCGCGCACGCATCATCTGCACATGGTTGAAAGGGACAGCCATCATTGGGCCATGACGATGGCATTCAGGGATTTTCTCAGGCGGGATGCCGCGTCGGCACGCGCATATGCCGAGGCGAAGCGTTCATTGGCTGCCAGGTACCCGCAAGACAGGGCGGCTTATCAGCGCGGGAAGGACGAGGTGATCGCGGGTCTACTGGCATCGGCTGCGGCATTGCCCCACGAGGCAGCTGTTCAGCTTCTTGAGTCCGGCTTCACTGTCATTCCTGGCCCATCGATTCCAGGCGGGCATGCGCGCTTGTCGAGCGCCTACGATCATGTCGTGGCCACCGCAGATCCCTGCGACATCAGGGTTTCTTCATCCACCCGCGTCAATGACATCGTGAACCGCACTTCGGAGTTCGACGGCATCTATGTATTCCCCCCGCTGCTGGCCGCGTGCGAACTGGTGATGGATGAACCATACAAGCTCAGTGGCACATGCCTGAGGACTTTGAGCCCCTTCGCTGCAGCCCAGGATCTGCATGTCGACGTGCGGTACCAGACAGACGATTGGCCCATGGTAGGCTTTATTCTGATGGTGGATGCCTTCGACCGCGATAGTGGTGCCACGAGATTTGTTCCCCGATCGCATCTTTCTGCGCATGCTCCAGATGACAACCCAGGGACCCACGATGCCTCCACGGATGTGCTCGCCTGCGGTCCCCCTGGATCGCTCATCATCTTCAACGGATCCGTGTGGCACGGCTATTCTGAAAACCGCACGGACCGTCAGCGACGTTCGGTGCAGGGACACTTCATTCCGCGCAGGGGCCGGGCAGCGCTCGACTACCAGGCGAGGATGCGCCCTGAAACGGCTGCACGAATCGGGGATGTCGCGAGGCATGTACTGGGCATCTCGTCATGAACGAAGCCGTACGCCATGAACGCGACGGGTCGCGTGGCGCCTTCTTCATCGAAAGAGGGGGAGCCCGCGTCGCCGAGATGACGTATCGGCATGCGGGCGAGGCCCGGATCGTCATCGATCACACGGAAGTGGACGTGAGCCTGCGCGGGCAGGGCGTTGCGCGGCGGCTGCTCGACGCCGCCGTAGCCTGGGCCCGGCAGAGCAACACGCAGCTCAGTGCGACCTGCTCCTATGTGACCACCCAGTTCGCCCGGGACCCGTCGATCGCAGACGTGCTCGGCAAATGATTCCCGGGCTTCCCGCGCAAGCTGCGTGGAGGAGTAGAATCGTGGCTGATGCACAAGCGCGGCAGGAGCCTATGAAGAACATCGTCAAGATTCTGGCGATCGGCCTGGTGGCGTTGACAGGCGTTGCGCGCTACCCCGCCGCCGATGCGCAGCAGCGCTCGCCGGATGCGCAGAGCCTGGAAAAGCTTGCGAAGTCGGGGTCCGACCTGACCAAGCTGCATCACTTTGACTTCTCACTGCGCTTTCCCACGCAGCTATCCGCGGAGCGTGCGGAACTGGAACTGGTCGGGCTGGCGTTTACCACCAGGATCGAGCGCGGCAAGTCCGGAGAAGAGCGGGTAATCCAGGCATCGAAGACGATGTTTCCGGTCGAATCGGATCTATCGGGTCTCCGCGACAAGCTCGACGCCATCGCTGCAGCGGGGCGTGGTGTCTACGAGGGTTGGCAAGCCAGGCCCGTAGCCGCGGGGAAGTAGGATGGAATACCGGTCACTGGGTCGCACCAACATCAAGGTGAGTGCGATCGGCCTTGGAACCATGACCTTCGGCGAGCAGAACAGCGAAGCCGAAGGTCATCAGCAGCTCGACCATGCCTTCGATCAGGGCGTGAACCTGATCGATACGGCGGAGATGTACGCGGTTCCGCCGCGCGCCGAAACCTATGGCTCAACCGAGCGCATCATCGGTAGCTGGCTCAAACGCAGCGGCTTGCGTGACAAGATCGTGCTGGCCACCAAGGTTGCCGGTCCCGGCGCAGTGCTGGGCGTGACCCATGTGCGCGGTGGCGACAACAAGCTCGATCGCAGGAACATCGTCGAAGCCGTGGAAGCCAGTCTGCAGCGCCTGCAAACGGATTACATCGACATCTACCAGCCGCATTGGCCAAGCCGGGCGACCAATTACTTCGGTCGTCTGGGTTATCAACACGCGCACGGCGAACAGGCCGTGGCCGTCGAGGAGACACTGGGTGCAATGGACGAGCTGGTCCGCGCCGGCAAGATTCGCCACGTCGGCGTGTCCAACGAGACGCCGTGGGGAATCCACCAGTATCTGCAACTGGCGCAGGCCGGAGGCCAGCAGCGCATCGTGTCGATCCAGAATCCCTACAGCCTGCTGAATCGCACCTTCGAGATCGGCCTTGCGGAGCTGGCGATTCGTGAAGACGTGGGGTTGCTCGCCTACTCGCCATTGGCATTCGGTGTGCTGTCAGGAAAATTCCTGAATGGCGCCAGACCTCCCGGCTCGCGCATGGTCCGCTGGTCACGCTTCGCGCGTTACACCAACGAATACGCCGATCGCGCCACCGCCGCGTATGCGGACATTGCCGGGAAACATGGATTGAACATGGCACAGATGGCACTGGCATTCGTCAGGCAGCAGCCCTTCGTGACCAGTGTGCTCATCGGTGCAACCACGATGGAGCAACTCAGGACCAACCTGGCGAGCACCACGGTTCAGTTGAGTCAGCAGGTGATCCAGGACATCGATGCTGTCCATCGTGCGCATCCCAGTCCCTGTCCGTGATCCGCTTCGACGCCAGACTGCTGCGGCCAGAGAAGCCTGCGAAGGGTGGTTCCCCGGCATTTCTGGTGCTGCCCGCCAACGCCAGCGCCAGGCTGCCCACACGCAGTGCCATCACTGTGGAAGGTACCATCAACGGCCACGCTTTCCGGGCAGTGCTGCAGCCGGATGGCCAGAAGAGCCACTGGCTCAAGGTGACTGCAAGCATGCTCAAGGGCGCGGCCGCGGGCGTCGACGACATCGTCACGCTCGAGATCACGCCGTCGGGCAGGGAACTGGAGGCAAAGGTTCCGCCGGATCTGCGCAAGGCGCTCGCCGCCGCGCCGAAGGCGGCCGCGCTGTGGTCCGGAATCACGCCCATTGCCCGCAGGGACTGGATCCAGTGGATCACCTCGGCGAAGCAGCCCGAGACTCGCGCACGCCGCATCCACAATGCCTGCGACATGCTGGCTTCCGGCAAGCGACGCGTCTGCTGTTTCGACAGGTCCGGGTTCTACAGCAAGAGCCTGGGCGCGCCCAAGGCTGCGGTTCGCGGCAGCTGACTCAGGCGAGCCAGGCAAGCATCGCCCAGAGGCCCAGCGCGGCAATCGCAATCCCCAGGCCCGCATACACCGCCAGTTCCACCCAGCGCTGTCGCGCAAACGGTGCCGACGCCCACCGCCGAGCCGATGTCAGCATGGTTCATCTCTTCCACGTAGGCCAACCACAGCAGCGTGCGGTCGCGGACGTCAAGCCGGTGGAAGCCGCGTTCGATCTGTGACTTCAGCCGCCTGTCGGGGTTGTCGTCCTGCACCTGTATCGCGGGCTCGGACTCGAATCTTTCGGCAATGAAAGGCACCGTGCGCCGCAGTTGCGCCACACGATAGTGATCGGCGATGACCGACGTGGCCGTGCGATACAGATAGCTGCGCATCTCGCCTTCGCTTCTCATGTCGATCCGGGCACGGATCAACCGCACGAACACGTCCTGCAGCAGATCCGCGGCCACCGCCGGTTCCGCAACCTGGCGCCGTATGAACTGGTGCAGCTTCGGCCCCAGTTCCCGGTACAGCCGCTCGATGTCCGCTGCCTGCAGCGGCGAGGCGCTCATGTGCCGGCTATGGCAGTTCGTTCGGGCGCTTCGACACCAGGCCCAGGCGCCTGGCGATGGGATACATGATGCAGGCCGCGATCAGCAGCGCGATGCCCACAGCGACGCAGAGGAAGCCGGGTATCGCCATGACAGTCATCCCGAGCCGCGCCAGCGCGATCATCGCAATGCCGATGAAGAGCGTGATCAGGCCACCGGTCAGGTAGTCGATCACCTGGCGTCGGGCGTCGAAGCCCTTCGGGCTCGCCAGCTGGTCGACCAGCCGGCGGCCTTCCGGCGTCGCCAGGAACTGGTTCAGCTGCTCCGCTGTTGAAAACTTCGAAAGCAGCGCGAGCTGGACGTCGCGTTCGTTCGCCGCGATCGCCAGCTTGCTGCGGTTCGCCATCCAGGCCAGAAAGCCGACCATCGTGAAGGCGCCCAGCGGCACCAGCACGATCCATACGGGCAGATGTGGCATGGTTGAAGTCTCCTCTGTCAATCAGGTCGGGGCCAGACGCATGAAAGGGTAGACGGCGCAGCCTGCGAACAGCAGCGTGACACCGCCTCCGGTCTGCTGCGGCCGGGCGGGAACGTTCAATCCAGATGCGGACATGGCAGTACCTCGGGGTTATTGTTTGTCGAACACCTGTTGAAACGGGCCGGGAGCCGGATGGTTAACAGCCGTCCGGTTGCTTCGTGCACGAGAGTTCTCGGTCCTGGGTGGTTGAGATGGTACGGTGGCCAATCCAGTGTTCGTCAGCCTGATTCGGAGAGCAGTCGTGGGCCAGGGTCCAGTCAGTCG
>JAATEY010000325.1 GCA_015655465.1 Gammaproteobacteria bacterium
CGCTGTTCCGCGGCGGCGAGAAGGCGCAGATGTCCACGCGCTCGGGCGAGTTCATCACCCTGCGCCAGCTGCGCCAGGAAGTGGGCAACGATGCCTGCCGCTTCTTCTACGTGATGCGGGGCAACGACCAGCACCTGGACTTCGACATGGAGCTGGCGAAATCGCGCAGCAACGACAACCCCGTGTATTACATCCAGTACGCGCATGCGCGCGTGGCGAGTGTGCAGCGGCAGCTGGCGTCGAAGGGCTATCAATACGATGCAGCCGTCGGGCTTGCGGGTCTCGATGCCCTGACCTCCGTGCACGAAACCGCATTGCTGACGGCGCTGGGCCGCTATCCGGAAATCATCGCGCTGGCCGGCATGCATCGCGCGCCGCACACGCTGGTGCACTTCCTGCGCGAGCTCGCGAACTGCTTCCACTCCTGGTACAACGCCGAGCAGTTCATCGTCGAGGACGAACGCCTGCGCAATGCGCGCATTGCGCTCGCCATCGCCACGCAGCAGGTGGTGCGCAACGGACTCAAGCTTCTGGGCGTGTCGGCACCGGAGACCATGTGAGCGCAGCGCGACAGCGGATTTCGGCACGCGACTACAAGAATGCCGGTCGTCGCGGCAGGTTTGATATTGCCAGGTACCAGCAGTTCGGCGTCGGGCTTGCCCTGGGCCTGGCGGTTGCGCTTGGCGTGTTCGTATTTGATCACCGCGCCAGCATGCCCGAAGAGGAGACGGTGCCGAAGGCACAGCCCGCGAAGAAAGCTGCCACCGATGCGCTCGGCGCAGAATCCGAAGACCCGGTGGAGCAATACGACTTCTACGACATGCTGCCGAAGTCCGGGGCGGTGGTTGCCGTGCAGGAACGCGATGTGCGGCGCGACCAGCCTTCGGTACCGATCGAATTGCCCGGCGCCTATGTGGTGCAGGTGGGTTCGTTCAAGAATGAGGAGGAGGCCGAGCGACAGCGCCTGAAACTCAGCAAGCTGGGCATCGACGCAGCGCTGCAACGCATCGCAGTGGATGACGACGTGCGGCATCGCGTCCGCGTCGGGCCGTTGCGTGACCTGCCGAAGCTCAACGCCATCCGGCGCCAGCTGCGCGCCGCGGATATGGATGCGATATTGATCCGGCTCGGGGATTAGTCATTTCGATGTCCGTCATGTGATCGCGCAGGTTTTCCCGCTCGAGGCTCTTGAGCTGCTTGTAGTCATCCACTTTCAGGCCGAAGGCACCCTGCATGATTTCGTTGGTCAGGATGGCGTATTCCGCCGCGCTCTGTGCGCCCCGGTTCTGCCATTCGTCAGTCAGATCCTGGCGCACTGCAATGCCACGCAGGCGCTTGTCGATCCACTCTTTCGGGTAACCCTTCCTTTCGTACAGATCCTGCATCCGGGCCATCGACAGCTCGGGATTCTCGATCTCGTCCAGCCGCTCCTTGCCCACGCGCGCCAGCCAGCGCCTGAACGGCTCAGCCCTGGGACTGGGAATGGACTGGATCAGGCGGAAGATGCCTACGGTGTTCCAGCACAGGATTTTTTGAGGACCGCCAGCGGTAGAAAATTCCAGCGAAAGGGGGGGGGGCAAATTGCCCCCCCCTTTGAATGCTTCGGCCAGGGACGCATCGCGCCGCCGCATATCCCTGAGATAGCCGGAAGGAATTGCAGTCAGGCGGGACACCTTGCGCGCTCAAGACCCACAGAAATCCACCAGCGCGAAGCAGCCGGTGGACAAGCCCGGTTACTGGTAGCGTCTCATTTGCGGTCTTCCGCGGGTGTTTCGACCCGCCGCGCCTGCGTGCCGGGCGGGTGCTGATACCAGCCGGGATCGGCATAGCCATCCGGCAGCCGGTCGCGCACCTTCACCACGGTGAACATGCCGCCCATCTCCAGATTGCCGAAGGGACCCTCACCGCCCATCATCGGCAGGGTGTTCTCGGGTCCGGGCATATGGCCCATGGCGGTGTGCTCGACATGTTCAGCCATGCCGTTCCGGCCCGTCGACATGTAGCCGGGCAGCATGGCGCGCAGGCGCTCGTCCACCTCTGAAGTATCGACCCCGACGGAGTTGGGGATGCCATGCCCCATGGCATTCATCGTGTGATGCGGCTTGTGGCAATGCAGTGCCCAGTCGCCCGGTTCGTCGGCGGTGAACTCGATGTCACGCATCTGTCCGACGCCGACGATCTCGGTGACTTCGGTGCGCCACGCGGCGCGCGGCCAGCGTCCGCCATCGCCGCCGGTGATATCCAGGCGGTAACCATGCAGATGGATCGGATGTTCGTGCATCGACAGGTTGCCGACACGGATACGCACCCGTTGACCGCGACGCACCACCAGCGGCTCGATGGCCGGGAACACTCTGGAATTGAAGGTCCAGAGATCGAACTCGGTCATGACGGAAGGATCGGGACGCCAGGTGCCGGGATGCACGGCCCAGTTGTGCAGCAGGAAGGCGAAGTCGCGATCCACCGCGCCGATGGATGGGTCGCGCGGATGCACGATGAACAGGCCCATCATGCCGTTGGCCAGCTGCACCACTTCATCGGCATGCGGGTGATACATGTGCGTGCCGTGCTGGCGCAGGGTGAACTCATAGGCCCAGGTTTCGCCGGGCTCGATATGCGGCTGCGTGAGGCCACCCACTCCGTCCATGCCATTCGGCAGCAGGATGCCGTGCCAGTGGATGCTGGTGTGTTCGGGCAGGTTGTTGGTGACCAGGATGCGCACGCGGTCGCCTTCCACCGCCTCGATGGTCGGACCGGGTGTGCTGCCGTTGTAGCCCCACGCCCTGATCTTCGTGCCTGGCGCGAACTCGTGCTCGATCTCCCCGGCAACGAGATGGAATTCCTTCACGCCCTCTTTCACGACAAACGGCAGGCTGCGGCCATTGAGCGTGGTCACGGCAGTGCGCGGCCCGCCCGCAGCCGGTGCTGCCGCCGTGGCCGTTGCAAGCCGGGTTGCCAGGGGCGCCACGCCCGCCGCGGCCAGCAGATTGCGTCGTGAAATTTTCATGGCAGATCCTCCGCGGACACATATGCCGCTGTTGCCGGAACCGGCAGGGCTGTGCCTGACTCATAGGACAGGTCGTTGAATGCCCGCCACCAGCTCTCGATGGCATCGATCCACAGATCGCTGCCATCGATCTGGCGACGGCGCGCAGCGAGCAGCTCGAACGAACCGATCAGCATGAAGTTGTGCTGCTCGGCAGTCAGCTCCAGCATCCGCTGGTTCACTTCCAGCAATTTCCGGGCGTGCACGTCGAAGCTGCGGCCTGCGATGGCAAGCAGGGCACCGTCCTGCGCGATGCGGTTCTGCACTGCAAGCTGCTGCGCGGCGAGTTCTGCTGCGCGTACCTCGACCAGTGCCGCGGCACGCGCGATGCGACCGGCACCGGTGTTCGGCAGCGGCAACTGCAGGGTCGCACCCGGCCCGGTCAGGGTCGCCTGCCCCGTTTCCCGCTCGCTCCCGATGCGCAGTTCCGCGCCAGGCAGCCAGCGCCAGCGGCGCGAATGGCGGCTTTCGCGCTGCGCGATCTCCAGCGCCGCGGACTGCGCGGCGAGATCCAGCCGCTGCTGCAATGCCTGCGTGGCAAGCGCCGCGATGTCAGGCGACATCGCGGCCGGCAATATCAGCCGCTCGTCGAAACTCAAACCCTGCTGATCGTGTTTGAGCCCCAGCAGATCCAGCAGTGGGGTGCGCGTGTTGAGCTCGCCGGCCTCGCGCGCTGCGAGCTGCAGCTGCGCCTCGCTGGCCAGCGACTGCTCGGCGCGCCACTGCAGCTCGGAGATGTTGCCTGCTGCGTGATAGCTCTGCGAGAGCCGGGCAGCGAGTTCAGCTGCTTCCGCAGCGCGCTGTGCCACCCGCAGCCGCAGGGTTGCAGCAGCATGCTGCAGCCATGCCTGGCGCACATCGCGCTCCAGCCGCAGCAGCTGGTCGGCCACATGCTGCTGCGCCTCGCGCATGGCAAGCTCACCGTGCCTGCGGCGGTAGCTGGTGAACAGCAGATCCAGCAGCGGCTGCGACACGCTCCAGACCACACGGGTGACACCGCCGGCTGCATCGAGGCTGGCAAGATCCACGGTGGGATTGGCAGGTCGCAGCGCATCGTAGAGGTCACCCTGCGCAGCCTGCAGCTGCGCCAATGTGGCCCGCACTGCCGGATTGTTCAGCAATGCCACGCGCACGGCGCGGTCGGCATCCAGTGGCTGGGCAAGTTCGGTGGCGAGCCGGCTTGCGCCCGTGGCGACGACGGAACGCTGCGCGCGCAGCTCCTGCGTCTGCGCATGCAGCTGCGGCAATGACGGCGTTGCACAGCCAGCCAGCAACAGGGCCGCGCCCAGCAGCGCAATTTCCGTGGGTTTCATGCACCCGACGTTACCAGACTGGCCGCCGTGGCCGTCAGGCGATGCGCAGGCGAGGCTGCAGAAGCGTGCGTTCCGTTTCGACCACCTCGGCCTCGGGCAGCGGATAACCCAGGAAGTAGCCCTGCGCATAGTGGCAGCCCAGCGACTGCAGGATCGCCAGCTGCTCGGCGGTTTCCACGCCTTCTGCCACGCTGGATTTGCCCAGGTTTTCCACCAGCGTGATGGTGGCGTGAATGACGGCCAGCGTATCCGGGCCTGCGGCAAGGCCCTTCACGAAGGAGCGGTCGATCTTGATGACGTCGAACGGGTAGTCGCGCAGACAACCCAGCGACGAAGTGCCGGTGCCGAAGTCATCCATCGCCAGCCGCACGCCGGCTTCGCGCAGCTGATGCATCAGCGCCAGCGATGCCGCGGGATCGCGCATCACTTCGCGCTCGGTGACCTCCAGCTGCAGGCTCTCGGGTGGCAGCCCGGCGGCGCGCAGGGACTCATTCACACAACCGAGCAACCGCGCCCCCTGCGCCAGCTCCGCGCGCGAGACGTTGACGCTGACCACCCGCGGCGCCCGCTCCGGATCGGCCTGCTGCCAGCGTGCCAGCGCCGCGCAACTTTCCTTCATTACCCAGGCACCCATCTGGATGATGAGTCCGGACTCCTCGGCCACCGCCACGAATTCCGACGGCGACACCTGCCCCAGGTCCGGATGCTTCCAGCGGATCAGCGCCTCGACCGAACTGCGCCTGCCGGTGTCGAGCTCGACGATAGGCTGGTAGACCAGCGACAGCTGGTCGGTGCCCAGCGCCTTGCGCAGGCTGGTCTCGATCATCAGCTTGCGCGACAGACGCGTATGCATGGCATCATTGAAGAACACCGAACAGGCGCGGCCGGCGCGCTTGGCTTCATACATGGCCACATCCGCATTGCGGATGATGGTTTCGGCACCCTCCAGGCAGTGATCGCTGGTGACGATGCCGATGCTGGCCGTGGAGTGCACTTCACGGCCCTGGATGCTGTAGGGATGCGCCAGCGCCAGCAGCAGACGCTCGGCGATGCGCGCCGCCTCGTCCGATTTCTCGATGTCATTGATGAGCACCAGGAATTCGTCGCCACCGAAGCGCGCGATCTGGTTGGCTGATTCCAGCGCGCCCTTGGCTCCGGAACCGCGCAGCGCCTTGCGCAGGCGCTCGGCTATCAGCACCAGCAACTCGTCGCCAGCCTGATGCCCCATGGCATCGTTGACGACCTTGAAGCGGTCGAAGTCCAGGAACAGCACCGCGAACATCTGCTGGCCGCCATCGCGCACGCGGCTCACGGCTTCCTGCAAGCGCTCGAGAAACAGGGTGCGATTGGCAAGCCCGGTGAGGCGATCGCGGCGCGCCGCCGCTGCCAGCTCGCGCTCCACCGCCTTGCGATGGGAAATATCCTGCACCACCGACCAGACCACATCGCGACCATTGGAATCCGTCATGCGGATGCCGGAGATCGTCACCGGATAGTACTTGCCGTCCTTGCGACGGAACACGCGCTCGCGCTGACCTGTTGCCTGGTTCAACGGTCCGCCATCGCTGCGCACCGCCACGGCGTCATAGCTGATGGCGAGCATTTCCTCGCGGGTATATCCGCTGGGTTCGAGAAATGCGTCGTTCACCTGCAGGAAGCGGCGCGTCTTGTAGTCGGTCAATGCAATGCCGACAGGCGAACGCTCGAACAGCGAGCGGAAATTGCGCTCGCTTTCCTCCAGCGCGGACTCCGCCATCTTGCGCGCCGTGATGTCGCTCTGCGTGCCGACGATGCGCAGCGGCGAGCCATCCGTTGCCCGATCGGTAACCGTGCCGTGCGACAGCACCCACACCCAATGACCCAGGGCATGACGCACCCGGAAATCGAGCTGGAAGACATAATCCTTGCGCTGCACGCAATCGGCAATGACCTTGTCGACCAGCGGCAGATCGTCGGGATGCACGCGGCGGCGCCATTCCCCAATGGGCATCGGAGAGTTGCAGTCGCGCACCAGACCGAACATCTGCGCCCAGCGGTCGCTGACGTAGAGACAGCCTTTGCCCAGGTGGGATTCCCACAGGCCAACGCCGGTGCCCTCGACCACTGCAGTGAGGCGTTCCTGCTGCTCGATCATGGCCCGCGCCGCGAGCCAGGCGCGCCCGCGGCCGCGATAGACCAGCACCGAGATCAGCACCGCCGTCAGGCTGATTGCCATCAGACTGGCGACCTGCGTCGCGTCGGGATCGGTACCGTCACGGCTGGCAGCAAGGACAACACCGGCACCCGACGTGATCAGAACCGACGCGGCTTCCAGCCCGGCGCGAATTCGCTGTCGCATAGGTGCCCGCGCTTCCTGCGCCCTGGATGGATTCGGAAAAGACATGTCATTGCGGTAACGGCAGGTGCCTGGCCGCGACGCAGTCGCCACCGGTCGTTCTGTGATAGGTTTCTCGCCAGAATGGAAATTTCCAACGCAGACATCGTCAGGGCGGCCTCCGCGCTGGGCGTACTCGGCGGCGGCGCCCAGACCGCCCATCGCATCCTGGCTGCACTCTGTGATCCAGGTCTCGGTTCGCGCGAAGTCGCCGACATGATCCTGCGCGAGCCCGGCCTTGCCGCGCGGGTGCTGAAGGTGGCCAATTCAGCCTACTACGGCCGCTCGCGCGACATCGCGACGCTGGACCAGGCCCTGCTGATACTGGGCCTCGACGCCGTACGCGGCATCACCGCTGCTGCCTGCCTCGATCGCAGCATTGCCCGGCGCAGCCAGTTTGGCGCCATCGATCCCAGGGCACTGGTCAACCACTGCGTTGCCAGTGGCTTCGCAACCGAACAGCTGGCCCGGATCAGTGGCCGCAGTTCATCCGCAGAA
>JAATEY010000003.1 GCA_015655465.1 Gammaproteobacteria bacterium
CCGGCAAGGTGGAACTCGAGGCGCTGCCGGTCGATATCGGACAGGTGCTGGAGGAGTGCACCAGCCTGTTCGCCGGTGCAGCCGAGGCCAAGGGCCTGGAGCTCGTGGTGTGTCCGCCCACCAATGCCCGCCGCGTGCTGCTGGGTGATCCGCTGCGCGTGCGGCAGGTGCTGATGAACCTGGTCGGCAATGCAGTGAAGTTCACCGCGCAGGGCGAGATTGTCGTCCGGGCCGATGTGCAGCAACTGGCCGACAGCAACGCCATGGTCCGGCTTTCGGTGTCGGACACGGGCGTGGGCATGGACGAGGCAACACTCACCAGGATCTTCGAACCCTTCACGCAGGCGGATGAAAAGACCACGCGACAGTTCGGTGGCACCGGCCTTGGACTTGCCATCTGCCGCGAACTCGCCGAGCTGATGGGCGGGCAGATCACGGTAGAGAGCCGGCAACAGGTTGGCTCCACGTTCTGCCTGCACCTGCCGATGCAACTGGGGGCGGAATTGTCCGCCGAGCCGCAGCTGCCCGTTGCCAATGCAAGCCTGTACACGCGTCGACCCTCGCTTGCCGATGCCGTGCAGCGTCACTGTGCCGGCATGGGGCTGCCGCTCACCTGGGACCCGGCGGCGCAGGACATCGATGCCCACATCGCAGGCCCGCTGCTGATCGATGCCAGTACGCATGAGCTGCTGCTGGCGCAGTGTCTTGCAATGCCCGGCGCCATGCGCGCGACGTTGATCGCGATTGCGACTCCGGCGGAGGCAGAACGCCTGGGCCTGCGCCTGCTGCTGCCCGAGAAGGCGATAGTGCTGAAGCCGGTGCACCAGGTTGCGCTGCGCGAGGCGCTGGCCACGGTGATGGGCATGCCCGGGCTGATTGCGCCAGCCGCGCCGCAGCGCGAGCAGATCGCAGCCCTGCGCGGTCACGTGCTGCTGGTGGAAGACGACGCCGTGAACGCCGCCGTGGCGCAGGGCTACCTGGCGGAAATCGGCTGTACCTGCGCATGGGTGACCAGCGCCGAAGCGGCCATTGCCCGCAGCCAGACCGAGCATTTCGATCTGGTATTCATGGATCTGAACATGTCGGACATGGACGGGTTCGCGGCAACCGCGCGCATCCGCGCCGCGGAGACCGCCGGCAGCCGCCTGCCCATCGTGGCGCTTACCGCGCATGATGCCCACAGCTATCGCGCGCGCGTGTTGCAGGCCGGCATGGACGAAATCCTGAGCAAGCCCTACACCTTGCAGGACTGTCGCGCGATGCTGGCCCGCTGGTTGCCGGCGCAGGAACCATCCACTGCCCTTGCAAACCTGGATGGTGATGCCATCCAGGCGTTGAACCGCATCGGCAGCGGCGGCAAGGCCCTGCATGCCCGCCTGGCGGCGATTTTCGAAAGATCGTCACAGCCGCTGATGGCGCGGCTTGAAAGCGCGCTGCGCGAGCATGACCTGCAGCAGGCTGCCGATATCTGCCATACGCTGAAGTCCAGCGCCGCCAACGTGGGCGGACTGGCGTTTGCCGCGAAACTGCGCGAGCTGGAGCAGCACTGCCGGGCGGGGAATGCAGCGCGCGCCACGGCAGACCATCACGAACTCGCCGCTGCCTATGAACCGTTGCTGATGGTGTTGCGCAGCAGTCGCATGGCGGTGCCGGCATGACTTCCATTCCGCAGAAGACCCCGATTGCAATCGTTGCAGATGACGACGAAGTCGGCTGCGTGATGCTGGCGGAGTCCGCCGCCGCTGCCGGACTGGATCCCCTGTCCTTCGACAATGGCCTGGACGCGCTGCAGGCTGCGCTGCAGTCCGAAGTGGCCATCGCGCTGCTCGACGTGAGCATGCCGGGCATGGATGGACTGGGGGTGTGCCGCCGCCTGCGTGCCAATCCGCGCTTCGACAGCGTGCCGATCGTGATCGTCACCGGTCACGACGATCCCGAGGCTGTGCGCATGGCATTCGAAGCGGGCGCCACCGACTTCGTGTCCAAACCCGTCAACTGGGCGCTGCTGCCGCGACGTCTCGAATACATACTGCGCAACGCGGCTGCCGCGCGCGCGCTGAATGAGCGCATGTCCCAGGTCCGCACGCTGGTCGAGGCGCTGCCGGACAGTCTCTGGGTGGTCTCTGCTGCGGGGGATATCCGCTGGAGTTCGAATACGCATCTGGATGCATCGCGTCATGACGTGGCCAGCGCCGCAGATGCGGAAACGGCGATCGTTCCTGCCGCGCAGATGCCCAGGTTGCTGGCTGCCATCGGCATGACGGCCGCGGACGGTGGCCAGCGCAAGCTCGACATCAGGGTGCAGGACGACACGCAGCCGCGTACCTATGAAATCCGTCTCAGCCAGCGCGAGGGCGGCGACGTGGTGGTCGTGCGGCGCGACACCACCGAGCGCACCGTAGCCGCCGAACGGATCGAACGCCTGGCGTATTTCGACCCGCTGACCGGGCTTGCCAACCGTCACCGCTGCCTTGACCTGGCGTCGGGCTGGATGACCCAGGCCGCCACGCTGGGGCAGTCCGTGGCGCTGGTCTACATGGATCTGAACAGTTTCAAGCGGGTCAATGACTCCTTCGGGCATGCAGTCGGGGATTCCGTGCTGTGCACGGTGGCACGTCGCCTGGCTGAAACGGTGGCCGGCCACGAGGCGCAGGCCTGCCAGCTGCTGGTATCGCGCCTGGGCGGTGACGAGTTCGTGGTCGTGGTCTGGGCGGCGGACGCGCGGGCCCTTGCGATGCGCGTGGCCAAGGCGTGTCGCACCGCACTGTCGCAACCGATTCAATTCGAGGCACTGGAATTCCACTGCGCGCCGAGCATCGGCGTGGCGGTGTTCCCCGACGATGGTGCCGACGTGGCGACCGTGCTGAAGAATGCCGATACCGCGATGTATCAGTCGAAGGAAGACGGCACGGACGGTGTCATCGCGTACAGCGCGGCAATGAGCACGAGATTGCGCGACTGGCTGGCGCTGGAAGCCAGGCTGCGCCGGGCGGTGAGCGACGAGCTGCTGCGCATCGAATTCCAGCCGAAGTTCTACCTGCATGACGGACGGATTGCCGGCGCGGAAGCGCTGCTGCGCTGGCGGGATGAAGAGCACGGTGATGTTTCACCAGCACGTTTCGTCGAGATCGCCGAGGACAGCGGCCTGATCATCGAGATGAGTGCGTGGGTGGTGCGGGCCGTCTGCCGCCAGCTGCGTCACTGGCTCGATCAGGGTGTCAGCATCCCGATTGCGATCAATTGCTCGGCCAAGGAAATGATGCATGGCGATCCGGCGGCTGTCATCGCCGCCGAAGCAGCCGAGGCGGGTGTTCCCACCTCCCTGATCGAAGTGGAGATCACGGAATCGCTGCTGGTGCATGACTCGCTGGGTGTGCAGAAAGTGCTGCAGAGCCTGCGGCAGCTGGGATGCCGCATTACGCTGGATGACTTCGGCACGAAGTATTCGTCGCTGTCCTACATCACCCGGTTTCCGCCCGATCGCATCAAGATCGACAAGGCCTTCATCCAGAACGTGGATCGCGCGCCCAGTGATGCGGCCATCGCCAGCGCCATTCTCTCGCTGGCTGCCAGCCTTGGATTGACGGTGACGGCGGAAGGTATCGAACGTGATGGGCAGCTGAAGTGGCTGCGCGAACGTGGCTGCCATGAAGGGCAGGGCTATCTGCTGTCACGGCCATTGTCGCCCTGGGATTTCACCAATCGTTACGTGCTGCCGCTGGCGGGCGGCACGCAGTTGTCGCAGGCGGGCTGATCTGCAAGGGACTTCAGCGGTGGTACCTCGATCCGCTGCAACATGACGTTGTCGTCCAGCGGCCAGACCTTGACTGCATGTTTGCCGACAGCCACCTGCGGTCCATCGTAGTCCCATACGTTGACGCTCCGCCGTCAATGCGGCGCCCCGTCGATTTTCTCGGGGAATAATCCCGGCATCCATCTTGAAGCCAGGGCGGCTGGAAAGGTCAGTCGAAGCGGAGCGCGGGAGCTTTCAGATGCCAGTACGCCTCGCTCGACCAACGCAGAGACTACGCGACGTGCCTGACGTTCTCCTGTGCCCACGATGGCTGCGACATCGGCGCGTGGAATCTCGCCACGGTAGAGAATGGCCGCAAGGATGGTGTTGGCTTTGTCCGGCAGCTTGCCCAAGCGAATCTCTTCCTCGGCCCACAGCTGGATGCGGGTCAGGAGTGTGTTGGGCTGCATCAGGTCCTCCATGAACCTGACTTGATCCAGGCAGACTGTGAGAAAGAACCTCGTGAAGGCCACCAGGTTTTCTTCGCTCAAGGTTCCACGACCGTCCAGGTCATTGCGCTTCGGCTGGTCACAGGCGGCCAAGTGGCCTTTGTAATCACCGACATTTCGTGCCAATCCGCGTGCGATAGACCACAGTGCTCCTGTTGCAAGCAGATCCAGCATCATGGCGTGTGACATCAAGCGTGCCACGCGGCCGTTGCCATCGAGGAAAGGGTGGATCCATGCGAGGCGGTGATGTGCCGCAGCCGCAGCAATGATTTTCTCCGTCTTGCTGTGACGTCCGTAGGCTTCCTCGTACCTGGTGAGGAAGCGGGGCACTGCACCAGGGCTGATGGAAATGTGTTCGCCCACTTTCACATCACGAGTGCGCAGTTCACCGGGGATGACCCTGATCTTTTCGCCGCTCCTGGATTCTTCTACCCATAGCAATTCCTCCGGCAGCTGATCGCAGAACCGACGGTGGGTTTCGCAGACGGCTGCCGCCGTGGTGGCGCGCTCGCCAAGGGCGCCGCTATCAATCCATTCCTGGACAGCGATGTGCGCTCTTGCTTCCAGCTGCAGATCCCTTTTCCTGGCATCACCGCTGTAGTCACCCTTGATGGCGCGCTCGATATCGATTGGATGCGTGTCGTGTCCCTCGATGAGGTTGCTGTAGTAGCAGTTCATCGCTCGGACGAGTGTTGCCAAGGAGGCAACGAGACTGTGGGGGAGGGAGCGGCGAAAGCCTTCGCTACGCCGCGCCAATTCCAAAGCGAGGTCCGTCAGTTCGGCCCGGCGGGGTGAGCCCTCGGCAATACGCATGGGCTCCATCAGGGAGATGTCTTCTCCCCGATCTGGGACCGCTTCCATGACCGCTTTCATGTCCGCTTTGTACCATATGAAGGAACATAAAGATCATACGCTTAGGAAAGCGTTCGCCTGTTCTAAGTCCAAGAAAAAGTCCGGTTCTGAGACCAATTGAACCGGTCCTCAGTGCCTAGGCAGTGGCTGTGAGCCGCGGCCAGGAGTCTGGGCGGCAGAGCACTTGCGGCATTGAGAAGTACGATCTTCAGCGACATCAAGCCGTAGATCAGCCCCTCGGGCTGGTTACCGACTGCCGATCAGCTGTGGGATTGTCCTGTTCATCCCGCTGGCAGCCAACGCCACCCCGGTCACCTTCGATCCCGCCAGCTTCACGCTCGGTACCGGATGCATTTCCGACGGACTTGGCGGTTGCACCTCCCAATATCTGGGGTCCGGGCCGGGCGCGCTGCAGTTCAGCTTTACGATGTCCTCGTGCGAGGACGAGTGCACGACAGGTCAGGATCCGCCCTCGACCAGCGAAATATGGCTGTGGAATAACCGGCATGCCGGTGCCACCGCGTCCGGCAGCATTTGGTTCGTCGTCTACCCGGAGGGCAATCACGTGGGCGGTCCGCGCGCGACCTTGTTTCTGACCGGTCCGACCAGCATTTTTGACTCGACTGTTTCCGGCCTCCCAACCACGCAGAGTCCAGGGTTTGATTTTCTTCAGCAGTTCAAATACTGCGACAGCATGTCGTCCCCTCCAGGCGCATTCGCTTCCTGCACACCCGGTACGGCCATCCTCAGCAGTTCGAATATCTCGCCGGTGCCGCTGCCCGCCCTCAGGGCTGCGGTAGCAGCTTGCCCGGGTTCAAGATTCCAAGTGGATCCAGCGCCTGCTTGATGCCGCGCATGGCGGCAAGTTCCGCCGGTCGTGCGTACTGCGCCAGTTCCTGCAGTTTCAGCTGGCCGATGCCGTGCTCGGCGCTGAAGCTGCCATCGAGGTTCGCTACCAGATCGTGAATCGCGCGCTTGAGCGCAGGCTCGTGTGCGAGGAATTTCGATGCGTCGGTGCCTGCCCGCTGATTGACATTGAAATGCAGGTTGCCATCACCCGCGTGGCCGTAGGCGACCAGGAAACCTTCAGGCACCAGGCTCGCGACCAGCGCGCTGCCTCGTTCGATCAGTGCTTGCAGGCTTGCCACCGGTACCGAGATATCGTGTTTGAGGCTGGCGCCAGCGCGGCGCTGCGCTTCCGGCACTGACTCACGCAGACGCCAGAGATTCTGGCGCTGCTCTTCGCTGCAGGCCAGCACCGCGTCGGTGGCGTGGCCCAGCTCGATCGCATGGGTGATTGTGCCTTCGAGCAGCTCGTCCAGCGGTTCGACCGCAGAGCTGGTCAGCTCTGCCAGCAGATACCAGGGGCTGGCTGTGGCGCCAGGATCGCGCACGGCTGGAATCTGCTGCAGCACCAGCGCCAGTGCCGCTGCGGGAACCAGTTCGCAGCTCGAGAGCCGGTCTGCACTGCCTTCGCGCAGCAGTGCCAGCAGTTCGATCACGGCGTTGGCAGAGGGCAGGGCGATCCACGCGGTCGCCACCGAGCGCTGCGCGGGAAAGAGCTTCAGGCAGGCCGCCGTGATGACGGCCAGCGTGCCCTCGCTGCCGATCAGCAGGTGGCGCAGGTCGTAGCCGGTGTTGTCCTTGCGCAATGGCGCCAGCTGCGACAGCACGCTGCCATCGGCCAGTACCGCTTCGACGCCCAGCGTCAGGTCGCGCATCATTCCATAGCGTAGCACCGCGGTGCCGCCGGCATTGGTGGCGAGATTGCCGCCGATCTGGCAGCTGCCTTCCGAGCCCAGGCTCAGGGGAAAAAGGCGGCCCCCAGTTGCGGCAGCCTGCTGCACGCTGGCGAGGGTGCAACCCGCTTCGGCAACCAGCGCGAAGTTGGCGGCATCGACGCTGCGGATGCGGTTCATCCGCCGCAGGCCAAGCACGATGCTGTTGCCGGATGCATCGGGGGTTGCGCCGCCGCAGTAACCGGTGTTGCCGCCCTGCGGCACCACGCTGACCGCAGCGGCATGGCACAGGCGCAATACATCAGCCACCTGTTCAGTGGTGGCGGGCAATACCACGGCGCGTGCTGCGCCGTGGTACAGCCGGCGATGGTCGGTCAGGAGCGGTTCGGTGTCCTGCGGGGACGTGAGGACAGCTTCAGGCCCGATGAGCTCCCTCAGCCTGGCAAGCAGTTCCAATGGTGACCGCGGGAACCGGATCAGGCCGCGGCGATGGCGGCGCGGCGGCAGTCGGGCTTGGTCAGCAGCATCTGCACATCGCCCAGCTGCCGCTCGGCGAAGCCACCCTCGCAGTAGCAG
>JAATEY010000118.1 GCA_015655465.1 Gammaproteobacteria bacterium
CGACAGTCGTGCCATCCATCGCAAGAAGCACAACGCACGCACTGCTGCGCCGGCTGCTCCCTGAACGTGGTTTCTGGCTCAAACGCGGGGAGGCAGGAATACCCTGCCTCCCGCGCTGCTGCCTGGCTGGCTGGCGGATTGCCACACGCGCAATGTTCCACGCCCTGAGTGCTTGGATTCATAGCATGCCGCGTCGGCTGCCCGCGTCCAATCCTCCGGGTCATCAAACTCTGCGCTGTACTGGGCGAGACCCAGGCTCGCACCTGTAGAGTGGATGGCGCCTTCCCATGGCGTCTGCAACGGATTGAGCGCCTGCAGCAGCCGCTGGCCAACCTCCCGGCCACGCGCGGGCTCGCAGTTCCGCAGCAGCACGATGAACTCATCGCCTCCCAGTCGGCCCACGCAATCCGTCGGTCGTACCGAACGTCGCAGTACCGCGGCGACATGCCGCAGGACTGCATCGCCAGCGGCGTGGCCGGCGGCATCGTTGACCGACTTGAATCTGTCCAGATCGAGGGCAATGACGGTAGCCGGGGTTCCATCGATGCGGGATTCCACGAAGGCCTGATGCAGATTGCGTTCGAAGGCCAGCCGGTTCAGCAGATTGGTCAGCGGATCATGGTTGGCGCGATGATTCAGGTCCTGGGTGCGCGCCAGGCTGACGGTCACGTCATGTACCACCGTGACAAAGCCGGTCAGTTTCCGGCCGCTGAGCACGGGAGTCACGACATCCGTTACATAGCGGATTCTGCCGTCGGGGCGGGTCAGGCAGCAGGGTTCGACGCGGGAGATAACCACGAGCTCGTGACGGCAGCGATCGATGAGGCTCCCGGCCGGAGCGGAAGTTTCCGCGTCCGTCAGGTTCAGCACCTCGCGCAGGTCCTGGCGAGCCATCACGGCATAGGGCCTGCCAAGCAGCGCCACCGCCGCATCGTTCATGTAGGTGATCTTTCCATCGGCATCGGCCGTGATCACCGCTTCGCCAATGGAGGCCAGCGTGATCCGCAGCAACTCCCGCTCGGCAGCCAGGCTCGCCTCCGCGCGGCGGCGTTCTTCCAGGCTTTCGACCTGGGCGACGAAATGCAGCGGCACGCCATCATCATCGCGCGCCAGTGAAACCGCGCAGTCCACCCAGATCCAGTCGCCGTTGCGGTGCTGGAAGCGGCGCCTGATCTTGTACGAATCTATCTGCTGCGACACGAGCTTGCCCCAACGCTCCCATACGTCGTGGAGTTCATCCGGGTGGGCCAGCGATTCGATGCTCATCTCGCTCAGCTCCTGCCGGGAGTATCCCAGCATGTTCTGCAGGGCCGCATTGGTGAAGGACCATTGGCCGTTCCGGTCCAGCATGATCATTCCCAGCGGGGAACTCTCCATGGATTCCCGGAACCGCCGCTCGCTGGCCCGCAGCGCCCGCGAGATCAGTCGTCGCGTGTCGGTGCCCACGCCCACTGCGATCGGTGGCATCAAGGTCACGATCAGCGCGACGAAAGGCAGGCTGGTCAGGGAGGTTCCTGGCGCGGCTTCGTCCAGCCCCATCGGCTTGATGTCCAGCATCCAGAGTGTGATGACCATGATCACGTTGCAGGCACCCAGGATGGAAGTGCCGAAAGCTCCCACCTGGTATGCAGCAACCATGGGCACCAGGGCAATGACCACGAATGGAAAATGCACGAAGCGGATGGCGAGCCAGGTGGCCAGCATGCACAGGGGCACCATCAGTGCATTTTTCCAGACATGCTTCGGTTGCATCAGGCGCAGCAGGTTGGCCTTGCTGTAGAGGATGATCGGTGGCGCCAGCAGGCATGCACTGAGGGCCTCTGTTGCCCACCACTGCCGAACGGACGCCCACAGTGGCGCACCCAGCAGGGTGTTCAACACCACTCCGCCGAGCAGGGCGACGGCGCCGGGAATCAGGATGCCCATGATCAATGTCATGAAGGAACCCTGGGAAATCGTGAGTCTGGGGTAGGGAAGGGGCATGGCGAAGCGGAATGCATAGACCATGGCCGCGATCTCGATCATGTTGACTGCGGTCAGGGAGAACGCGACCTGCCAGGTGTCGTTGCCCGCGATGCGGTTCGCGGCTACTCCCGCGACCAGGATCGCCATCGCGACGGCTGCCCAGTTCACACGGCGCAGGCGAATGAGCACGGCAGCGATGATGGCGGTGCCCGGCCAGAGCAGCGCGATTCCCCCATTTGCCCTGGTGGTGGCGATGGCAACCACGCCACATGCCAGGAAGATGCCGCCCAGGTAAATAGCCGGGAGCACGGACCGGACCATCGCCAGCACGCGGCCGCGTACCTTGCCTTCACCGGACAGAAACGGATCTTGCTTGCTGGTCATTCGAACTGGCAGCGATGGTTGGGTAGTGGTTTATGCAATCTGCCTGAGGATCACGACCGTAGCGATTCGGGTCCGCGCAGAGGTGCCGATTGCGTCGCAGTAATATGCGTCGCAAGGGGAATTCCCGGCGCATCCGGGGAGCTCGTTGCTGCGGCAATGGGTTGTCGCAGGCGAAGCGGCGGCTTCAGCGGGTTGCGGGGTAACATGGCGGCATGAGCAGGTTTCCCGTTTCCTCGCGGTCTGTGTCGCCGCTGGCGTGGTTGTTTGCGTCCCTGGCGCTGGCTGCGGCAGGCGCTCCGCAGCCAGCCGTGTCACCGGCCCCCACCGAGTTTCATTTCGCCCGAATGTTCTACTACGACCGGGCGGGCTCACGCAGTTTCGGCCGCGGTTGGTGGCAGCAGGACTGGCCGGAGGCCGAAGACCATTTCACCCACAATCTGAAGCGCCTGACCCGCATCGCCGCTGGCGAACCGAAGGCAGTGCGGCTGACGGACGAGGATCTGTTCGACTACCCGTGGCTGTATGCCACGCAGACCGGATACTGGGAACTGGACGACGAGGAGTTGTCGCGCCTGCGTGAATACCTGCTGCGCGGCGGCTTCCTGATGTGCGACGATTTCTGGGGCGAAGACGAGTTCCAGGTATTCGCTGCCACGATGGAGCGCCTGTTTCCCGACCGGCCGATGGTCGCGCTGCATGCCGACGATGCGGTGCTGCACGTGGTGTTCAGCATCGATGAAGCGGTGCAGATTCCCGGGCTGCGTCATCTGCGCGGCTACGGCCAGGTGGCTGACCTGCCGCCGCCGCAGTGGTTCGGCATCTATGACGATGCCGGTCGGCTGATGGTCGGCATCAATTACAACCAGGATGTCGGCGACTCATGGGAAGAGGCCAACACGCCCGAATATCCGGAACCGATGACGGCACAGGGTTACCGTTTCGGTGTCAACTACGTTACCTATGCGATGACGCACTAGCGCGACTGGATCGTGATATATCCAGCCGCGCGTGCGGCGGCAGGATTGTCAGTGCGAGCCGAACGTATAGGTGAAGCCCACGGAGATCAGGTCCAGATCACCGACCACATCGGTATCGAATTTCTCATACTCCGCCCGCAACGCGAACGCGCCGAGTCGCCATTGCGCACCGACGCCATAGGCGAACTCGGTGGCCTTGTCCTCGAAGAACACCGCGCCGACGTTGCCCTTGGCGTCGATACGCGCGATGCCCGCCTTGGCAAACAGGTCGACCGGACCCAGCGGCAGCAGTCCCAGGCCGTATAGCGCGAAGCCCTCGGCCTTGGCTTCGAATGGACCACCAGCCGGGACCGACGGTTGAGTGGATTTGCCGAAGTTGATGTAGTCGAATTCGAATCCGAAAGCGCGGTGCGTCCGTACGCCTGCGACCAGTTTCCAGCTGTTGTCTTCGTTGTCGATGTCATCGACATCGAAATCATCGTTGTCGAAGCGCGCCTGGGTAAACGCGGCGCCGAGATAGAACCCCGTGACCGGTTCAGCATCCTGTGCCAGTGCGCCGGTGCTCAGCAGCAGGGCTGCGGATAATGCCGTCAGCGTGACTGTTCGTGAACTCATGTGATTGCTCCCATTCGACCCGATGTTGGGCTGATGCAGCATGGATTGCCTGGCAGGGCATGCTCATCGGCGCAAAGCTGTATCCGGGGTAGGAGCTGCCCTACCGCGCGGTCATGGGCAGCGCAAGTTATGTCATGCGATGGGCAGGTAGCAGTATCGGCCGGATGCGGCGAGCGACAGGCAGGCCAGGAGTGACATTCCCGATAGGAGTCGTCCTACAGGTTTGTTGCCTGCCGTCGCACGTCCCGATACTGTGGGCCGCAGGGAGGGACTGATGATGGCGTTGCTTCGCTTCAAGGACTGGCGCCTGCGCACCAAGATGGCGGTGCTGCTGGTCATGGCGTCAGTGCTGCCGCTGGGTGTCGCCACCTGGATCAGCATCAGCAACGCGCACCAGCAGCAGCTTCGGGATACCGCAGGTCTGCTCGCGGCCCGGGGCGATCAGCTGGTCGGGCGTATCGATACCTTCAATCTCGGCTATCAGCGCGCCGTGGATCGCCTGGCGCTGGTTCCGGACATCCTGGATCTGCTGCAGGCCCCACCGGCGGATGCACGGCGCCTCCTGCCGGGCGCTCGGGGCGTGATGCGCGTATGGCCAGCGACCGACCCCGGCATCCGTGGCGTCGCGGTGCTGGACACGTCGGGCACGGTGCTGGTTGGTACCGAAGACCAGCTCATCGGCAAGAACCTGGGCGCCCGCAGCTTCGTGAAGGAGGCACTGCTTGGCAAGGCCGTCATTTCCGATGTCTTTCTGGCGGAGCCCGAAGTGGGCAGCGTTCCCACCATCGCCTTTCTCTCGCCCATGCGGGGACCCGGGCGGGAGCTGTTGGGAGTGGCCGTGTTCTGGGTGTACGCCTCCACCCTGCACGATGCACTGACGCAATCCAATGGGCTGGCGGGCAACGGCAGTTTCGCCGCCCTGTTCGATCATCTGGGTATCCGGATCGCGCATTCCTCCAATGAAGGGATTGTCTTTCGCCCTGGCGTTGCGCTTGCGCCGGCGACAGTCGAGGCGCTGGTCGCGGAGCAGCGCTTTGGCGCGCAGACGCGGGCGCTGATCGAGGACGTGCGCCCGGTGTCGGCGGAGTTCGGGCTTGCATCGGGGAAACCAGTGGATCCGGCGATGTTCCGCGGTTTCGCTCCCGGCAATCAGCAATGGAACTACGTGGTGGGCCGGAGTCTCAAGACCGTCTCCTGGACTGCCTATTACATGATCCCCGAGAGCCAGTTGCTGACGGAGATTGCGCGGATAACGCGGCAGAAGCTGCTGCTTGCCGCAGTGATCATGCTGGCTGCAATGATCGTCGGGGCAAGGTTTGCGGCTGTAATTCTCGATCCCATCCGCTCGCTGTCGGCAGCCGCGCAGGCCATTGCAGCGGGAGACAAGGGCGCGCGTGCGAATATCGGCGGCCGGGACGAACTGGGGCAGCTGGGAACAACCTTCAACGACATGGCGGCACGCATCCAGCAGCAGGCCGCCGCGCTGAAGCTGGAATCCGAGGCGCAGTACCGCAAGCTGTTCGAGACCCTGATCGAGGGCTTCTGCACGGTCGAGGTGATTGTCGATGCCAGCGGGAAGCCGGAGGACATCCGCTTCCTGGAGATCAACCCTGCGTTCGAGAGGCAGACCGGGTTGTTCAACCCGCTGGGCAGGCGGATGGGTGAGATGGTTCCGGTCCAGGACAGGCGCTGGTTCGAGATCTTTGGCGAGGTTGCCAGGACGGGCGAGCCCGTGCACTTCGACAGGCGGGCGAATGTGCTCGGCCGCCATCTCGATGTGTGTGCATACCGGATCGGCGGAGAGGGCAGCCGCAAGATCGCCATCCTGATCAACGACATCACCGAGCAGAAGGAAGCACAGCACAGGCTGCAGGCGCAGCTGGAACGGCTGAACCTGCTGCAGCAGATCACCCGCGCGATCGGCGAACGGCAGGACCTGGAGAGCATCTTCCAGGTGGTGGTCCGGACGCTGGAAGATCGCCTGCCGATCGATTTCTGCTGCATCTGCCTGTATGAGCCACAGGAGCAGCGGCTGGTGGTGAGCCGTGTCGGCGCGAAGAGCCAGCAACTTGCGATGGAGCTGGCGCTGACCGAGCAGGCGCGCTTCAGCGTCGACGCAAACGGACTGTCGCGCTGCGTGCGGGGTCAGCTGGTGTACGAGCCTGACGTCGGTGAAGTCGCATTTCCATTTCCGCAGCGGCTGGCCGCGGCCGGACTGCGGGCATTCGTGGCGGCTCCATTGCTGGTCGAAAGCCATGTGTTCGGCGTGCTCATTGCAACCCGCCGTGAAGCCGGCAGCTTCACCAGCGGCGAGTGCGAGTTCCTGCGGCAGTTGAGCGAGCATGTGGCGCTTGCCGCGCACCATGCGCAGCTGTATACCGCGCTGCAGACGGCATATGAGGACCTGCGCCAGACGCAGCAGTCGGCGATGCAGCACGAGCGCCTGCGGGCCCTCGGGCAGATGGCCAGCGGCATAGCCCACGACATCAACAACGCGATTTCACCCGTGGCGCTGTACACCGATTCGCTGCTGGAGCGTGAGGTCAACATCAGCGCGCAGGGCCGCAATCACCTGCAGACCATCCAGCGCGCCATCCATGATGTGGCGGCCACCGTGGCGCGCATGCGGGAGTTCTATCGCCAGCGCGAGACGCAGCTGATGCTGACGCCGGTGCAGCTGAACGAGCTGGTGCCGCAGGTGGTCGATCTTACGCGCGCGCGCTGGAGCACCATTCCGCAGCAGCGCGGCGTCACGATCGACCTGCGTACCGAACTGGATCCCGGGTTGCCGGTCATCATGGGTGCGGCGAGCGAGATCCGCGAAGCACTCACCAACCTGATTCTCAACGCCGTGGATGCGATGCCGCAGGGCGGCGTGCTGAAGGTGCGTACCTGCGTGGTCGAGCCTGGCTATGTGCAGCTCGAAGTGGGTGACACCGGTGTGGGCATGGATGAGACCGCGCGCCGCCGTTGCCTGGAGCCCTTCTTCACCACCAAGGGTGAGCGCGGCACCGGCCTCGGGCTGGCGATGGTATACGGCGTGGCGCAGCGACACAGTGCGGAAATCGATATTGACAGCACCGTGGGCGGGGGCACTACTGTAAAGCTGCGCTTTGGCGCATCGGCAAGCACTGTCGTAATGGAGGAGTCCGTCGCAATGCCCGCGCTCTCTGGCCTGAGAATACTCATCGTGGACGATGATCCGGTGCTGCTGCGGTCGCTGCACGATACGCTGGAGGCCGACGGCCATGCAGTCGTGGCCGCGAACGGCGGCCAGGAAGGCATCGACAAATGCCAGGCTTCACTGGCCGCCAATCAGCACTTCGACATCGCGATAACCGACCTTGGCATGCCTTACGTCGATGGCCGGCAGGTTGCCGCGGCGCTGAAAGGCATGTCACCTTCCACACCGGTCATCATGCTCACCGGCTGGGGGCAGCGGCTCGTGGCCGAGGGCGAGATACCAGCGCATGTGGACCTGGTGCTCAACAAACCCCCCAAGTTGCGCGAATTGCGCGAGGCGTTGGCGCGCTGCGCCGGGAGCCTTCAGCGCTGACCGGCGGCGGCGTTCGGCAACGCAAACTGGATGCAGGTGCCTGCATCCGGTGCGCTCTCGGCCCAGATCCTGCCACCGTGGCGCGTGATCACGCGGTGCGCGATCGCGAGCCCCACGCCGGTGCCGGGAAAATCCTCCACGCTGTGCAGTCGCTTGAATACACCGAACAGCTTGCTTGCATAGCGCATGTCGAATCCGACGCCGTTGTCCTGCACCTTGTAGATGGTTTCATTGCCTTCGACGCGTCCGCTGATCCGGATCTCCGGCTGCGGCCGCTTGGCGCTGTACTTCAGCGCATTGCCGATGATGTTGGACCAGACGTGACGCATGACGCCCGAATCTCCCGCAGCCGGCGGCAGCGGTTCGACGTCGATGCGGGGTTCGGGGCCGGTATACACAGCCCGTGCTTCGGCGACTGTGGCGCGGACGATGGCGTTCATGTCCAGGGTCGTGAGCCGCAGCTGCTGCCTGCCGGCCCGGGAAAATGCCAGCAACCCCACGATCATCTGGTCCATGTTGTGGCTGCCATCGCGGATGACGCGCACCATGTGCAGCCCCTGCTCGCCCAGCTGCTCCGCGAAGCCTTCTTCCAGCATGTCGGCGAAGCCTTTCACGAACACCAGCGGTGCCCGCAGGTCATGGGAGATGGAATAGGAGAAGGCTTCCAGATCCCGGTAGGCTGCGGCCAGTTCTTCGGCGTGCAGCCGTTCCCGTTCCTGCAGCGCGGCGTTCTCGCTGCGCAGTCGCAGCAGGTCCAGCGCCCGCCCCAGCACCGGCAGGATGACATTGAGCCTGAACGGCTTGAGGATGTAGTCGAGTGCACCGCCCTTCATCGCCAGCACGGCCGTGTCGATGGTGCCGTGCCCGGTCATGACGATGGCGCCGATGGCCGGGTCGATCAGGCGTGCGGCGGTGATCAGTTCGATGCCGTCCATGTCGGGCATCATCAGATCCGTCAGCAGCAGGTCGAACTCGCCCGGACGCAGCGCTGCCAGCGCCGCGCGTGGCGAGTCGAACCCCTGCACCACGTAGCCCTCCAGACCAAGGGTGTCGCAGAGGGCGCGCATCAGCGCCGTCTCGTCATCCACCACCAGCAGTCGCCCTGGAACCAACGGCCCCGGAGCCAGTTCGACGATGTTGGGTGAGTGCGGATCGGTGAGGGTTGTCATGGCAGGGTCTGCGCGGCGACAGGCATCGCAGGGCTGATTTGTTGCGATGCCGGGACGATATCACGTCCCGGATGCTGCGTACGCTGGTGTGCGGGCCCGTCAAGTCATGGCTTAGGCAGGGATTGTGAAATCCATCACGTCCCCCGGGCTGTGGGCAGGCCGATTCGAGGACCATGGCCATGGACGTGTTACGGTCACATTCTGCTCCGGGACCGTATCTGGCTGCGACGCATGATCCGCATTCTGTTTATCGAAGACCTAGATGTCGACGTGCAACACGCGCTGCTGCAATTGAAGCGGGCGGGCGTGGCCTGTATATCGAAGCGCGTGGATACCGGGCAGGGTCTGACGGCTGCGCTGCAGGATTTCGCGCCGGACGTCATATTGTCCGACTTCTCCCTGCCGCAGTTCGATGGCATGTCCGCCCTGCAGATCGCGAAGCAGCTCGCGCCCGGTATTCCCTTCGTATTCCTGTCCGGCACCATTGGCGAGGAGCGGGCCATCGACGCGCTGCGCGCCGGTGCCGTCGATTACGTGCTGAAAGAGAACATGGCGCGCCTGCCGCCGGCAGTGAAGCGTGCCATCAGCGAAGCGGCCGCCAAAGCCGATCAGGCCAGGCAGGAGGCGCAGATCGCGCGCCTGAATCGCGTGCTGCGCATGCTCAGTGGCGTCAATGGCCTGGTGCTGCGCAGCCGCGATCGCACCGACCTGCTCAAGGAGACCTGCAGGCTGGCCATTTCCGTGGGCGGCTATTCCGCGGCGATCGCGTCCTCGAAAGTGCCCGGCTTCACGTCGATACAGCCGGTGGCCTGGAGTGGCATCGACGACAGCATGACCGACGCGCTGCGGCTGTATGTCGCGGCTTCTGCAGCGCGCGAGACCAGCGTCATTGCCAGGGTGGTCAGGAGCGGCAAGGAGTTCGTCTGCAACAATACCGCCGACCACGTGGCGACGACGACCTTCGATTCGCTGATGCAGCATGCGGGAATGCTGTCCGTGGTGGCACTGCCGCTGATCGTCGACCACACCACCAACGCGGTGCTGGTGCTGACCGCGCGCGAAGCGGATCTGGTCAGCGATGAAGAGCTGGACATGTTGCGCGAAGTGGCCGGCAACCTTTCGTTCGTCCTGCAGTACCTGCAGCGCGATACCACCGCCCGCTTTCTTTCGCACTTCGATCCGCAGACCGGCCTTGCCAAGCGGCAATTGTTCGTCGAGCGCGTCCAGCATTTCATCGCCGATGCGGTCGGTCCGCCCGCCCGCCACGCCGTGATTGTCATGGACGTCGAGCGGCTATCCATCATCAACGACTCCTTTGGGCGCCGCACCGGCGACCTGCTGCTGCAGCATGTGGCGGATCGCCTCAAGCGTTTCTACCCGCAGGCGGACCAGATCGCGCATTTCAATGGTGGCACCTTCGCGCTGGTGCAGTCGCAGGGTCAGCGCAGCGACGACGACATCCTGACTGCCGGCGCCCAGCGGGCGGCATCGATATTCAGGGAGCCGTTCCTGATTGAAGGCCACTCCATCCCGGTGGCCGTCAGGACCGGTTTTGCGCTCAGTCCCGACGATGGCAGGGATGCCACGACGCTGGTGCAGAACGCCGAGGCGGCGTTGCGCCATGCGCGTGCGGCCAGCGAGCAGCATGTGCACTACAACGCTGCGACCAGCACCCAGAGCGTCGGTCAGCTGGCGCTGGAACACAGGCTGCGTCTGGCGCTGGAGCGGCAGGAGTTCGTGCTTCACTATCAACCCAAGGTCAGCCTCAGCACACGGCGCATCCAGGGCGCGGAGGCGCTGCTGCGCTGGCAAAGTCCCGAGGATGGGCTGATTTCTCCCGGCGCATTCCTGCCGCTGCTCGAGGTTACCGGGCTGATCGTGCAGGTCGGCGACTGGGTGGTGCGCCAGGCAGCGCGCGATTGTCAGGGCTGGCTCGAGGCCGGACTGCCGCCCGTGCGGGTGGCAGTCAACATCGCCCCGGCGCAGTTGCGCCATACGGACTTCGAACACAACTTCCTGGAAGCCGTCAGGCCATGGTCCACGGCGGAATGGGGACTGGACATCGAGATCACGGAAGGCGCGCTGCAGGAGGATTCCCTCGCTGAAGTCAGGAAGCTGCGGCGCCTGCATGAATCGGGCGTCAGGATTGCGATCGACGATTTCGGTACGGGATACTCCTCGCTGCGACGACTGTCGGCGCTGCCCATCGATACGCTCAAGATCGATCGATGTTTTGTCAGCAAGGCACTGGCCAGTGAATCCGGCGGCAGCCTGGTGGAGACCATCATTGCGCTGGCACGGGCATTCAGCCTGACCACGGTTGCAGAGGGAGTCGAGCACCAGCAGGAACTCGACTTCCTGTCCCGCGCCGGCTGCAGTCAGTCGCAGGGCTTCCTGCATAGCCGGGCAGTGCCTGCGGACGAGTTTGCATCGATGCTGCAGCATGGCAAGGGTGAGTTCATCCAGCCCGCGGAATTGCAGGCGGGCGCCGGGCGGCCGTTGATACCTGCGTCACAGAATGGTGTGCAGGGGTTCAAATAAACTGGCGCCGTGCATTGAGAGAGACATGAGCACGTGGCCGGTGCGGTGCTCGCCTACCCTTTTGCGGGTCTGCCCATTTGAACGGCAGGTAAGCGGTTTCCGGTCTGATGAAAGCCCCACACCTTTGTTGTGGGGCTTTCGCTTTTTGGCGTCCGGGTGGGGTAGATTCCTCCCATGTCCGAACCCCGTTTGCAGGCTGTACCCCGTGCTGCCGAACCGCCCCAGGGCGATCCGGCGCTGGTGGCCGTGGATCGCACCCTGAGCGAATTGCGCCGCGGCCGCGGCATCGTGCTGTGCGACGCCACGTCCAGGTCGTGGCGCCTGGTGGTGCCGCTCGAAACTGCCGAAACGGCACTGGTTGCGCATACCTTGCAACAGCCCGGCGCTGCACTGGTGGTGACCGGCGAGCGTGCAGCTGCGCTGCGCGTGCCCTGCGAGTCCGACGAAGTGCTGTCGCTGGCCCTGCCGGTCGGACTCGACGCGCAGCAGGTGCATGAGCTGGGAGCTCACTGGGAAGCCGACGGCTGGCGCGAAGCGCTCGGCGGACTCGTGCCGCAGGCCGCCTGCGCCGACGCCATATGTCTGGCCGCAGTGCAGCTCGCCAAAAGCGCGCAATTGTTGCCGGCGCTGCTGGTGTCCGGATTGCAGACCGGTGCCGCACCGGTTTCGGCGCAGGCCGTGCGCATCGACGAGATCGCGCGCTACACGCAACCGGCCGAGCAGGATCTGGTACGCGTGAGCGAAGCACGGGTGCCGCTGCGCGGGGAGGAGTCGAGTCGTGTCGTGCTGTTCCGCGACCGGCGCGATGCCTCCGAACACGTGGCGGTCATCGTCGGCCATCCCGATCCGCAGGGCATCGTTCCCGTGCGCGCACACTCCTCGTGTTTCACCGGCGACCTGCTGGGCAGCCTGCGTTGCGACTGCGGCGAGCAGCTGCAGACTGCCGTGAAGCGGCTGCATGATGAAGGCGGGGGCGTGCTGCTGTACCTGGCGCAGGAAGGGCGCGGCATCGGCCTGGCCAACAAACTGCGCGCCTATCAACTGCAGGACGATGGCCTGGATACGGTGGATGCAGACCGGCACCTGGGCTTCAGCGCCGATGAACGCAGCTATGCCATTGCGGCTGCCATGCTGCGGCAGCTGGGCTTTACCCGCATCAAGCTGCTGACCAACAGTCCGCACAAGCTGCGCGAACTGCGCGCGCGCGGCATCGATGTGCAGCAGATGGAATCGCTGCTGGCGCCGGCCAATGTGCACAACGAACGCTATATCCGGACCAAGAGGGAACGGGCCGGGCATCTGATCCCCGATTCGGACACCGCGGTGGATGTCGCCCCCGGGGGCGACTGAGCCCGGGCATCCCGGCCCCGGCTGGACGCGCCCTCGGCCCCCGCCTTCAGTTCAGGGCTTCAATTCGGCAAAGGCTGCCCGCAGCTCACTGAGGCGCGGCGGCTTGCTGATCACCTTGTCGACATGTGCCGGTGCGTCGTTTTCCGCAATCAGGCGCTGCCCCCAGCCGGTCAGCAGAATGACAGGCGTCGACCGCGACAGCGCCTTGATCGCGGCTGCGACCTTGCGGCCGTCCATATGGGGCATGCCCAGATCGGTCACCACCAGATCGATCGGTGCATCGCCCTGCAAAGCGGTGCGGAACGCTTCCAGTCCTGCCAGGCCGTTGCTGGTGGCGGTGATGATGTGTCCGTCATCCTGCAGCGTTTCCTGCAGGGACTTGATCAGCATGGGGTCGTCGTCCACCAGCAATATCCGCAACGGCCGTGCCGGCAGCGGCGTTCTTGCCGTCCCTGCCGAGTCCGTGATGGAGGCGCTGGATGCGGCGAAGATCAGCCGCATGGTGGTGCCTTTCCCCACCGTGCTTTCAATCTCGAGTTCGGCGCTGTGTCGCTGGATCATGCCATACACCATCGCCAGGCCGAGTCCGGTGCCGCGCTCGCCCTTGGTGGTGTAAAAGGGCTCCAGGCACCGGCGCCGGGTGTCTTCGTCCATGCCGACGCCGGTATCGCCGACCTCGATCATGACGCTGGTGGTGTCGGGATGACGGCTGACTGCAGCTGTCCGTACGGTCAATATGCCGCCGGTTGGCATCGCGTCCACGGCATTGAAAACCAGATTGGTCAGCGCGTCGCGAATCTCGTTGTCGGCTCCCATGACATCCGGCAGGTCGGGGGCAAGTGCGGTCTGCAGCTCTATTACCGTGCCGCGCTGCTGCGGCTGGTCGCTCCACCTGGGACGCGTGAGGTTCAGGACCTGCGGTACGAGATCATTCAGCTGCACCGGTGCCAGCGTCACCTGTGGCTCGCGCTCGCGATAAAACTCCCGCATGCGCGACACGGTTCTCGCAACATCATCGATCGCCCCGAGGATCGTGGTCAGATAGCCGCGCGCCCGGTCGCTGAGGCCGGCTTCCCGCTCCAGCAGCGCCTCCGTGAACAACGATACCGGCGAAATGGCGTTGTTGATGTCATGTGCAATGCCGCTGGCCATCTGCCCAAGCGCCCGCAGCCGCTCCTGCTGCAGGATGGCAACCTGGGATTGCCGCAGGTCTTCGTAGGCCTGATGCAGGTCGCCATACAGGCGGATCTGATGACTGGCCAGGGCGACATGTTCGCTGAGCTGGCGCAGGAATTCGCAGTCGCTGCTGCTGAATGCATCGGCCGCCTTGCGCGCGCAAACCAGCACGCCGGATACCTCGTTCCGCACGATCAATGGCGCCATGACCATGGAGTGCAGGCCCGCAGCGGAGAATCTGCGCGGCAGCGCCAGCGCCACCTTGCCGACATCAGGCTCATATACCAGTTCGCCAGCCAGGCATTTCGACAGCCCGCTCTCGTCCACCGGCACCGCCAGCGCATCGGTCAGCGCGAGCGCGTCTGCATGGTATCTGCTGGAAGCTCCCATCCTGCCCACGGTCAGTGTCCGCGAAGCCGGTTCGTGGAGCAGGATGCAGCAGAAGTCGACCAGCAGGTTTTCTTCCAGGCTGACGAGCACGACCTGATAGATGCTTTGCAGGTCCTGGCGATCCTCGATCGCGCGCGTGATGTGCTGCAGCAGTCCCAGCCGGGCGAGCTGCGCATGCAGCTTGTGCTCGGACCGTTGTATCTGGGTCAGCATGTGATTGAAAGTGTCGGTCAGCAGGTCGAATTCACGAGTCCCCGTCCGGACCGCGCGAACGGTGTAGTCATTGCGGTCCGATACGGCCCTGGCCGTGTCGGTGAGCGCGTGGATCGGCACCAGCAGCCGATGCTGCAGCTGGCGTGAAATCAGCCAGGCCACCAGAAAGGACAATGCGGCCACGACGAGGGCGATGAGCGCGTACAGCTGCAGGCGCTGGTATACGGCATCCAGATCGGATTCGACATACAGCATGCCAAGCTGCCGTGATCCCGTTGTGACTGGCTGGAAGCCGAGCAGGCGCAGATGCGTGAACTGGTAACCCGCCGTTCCAGGCTGCGCCGGCGCGCGCCCGGCAGCCAGGTCGCGGGGATACGTGGCAAACATTTTTCCCTGGGCGTCATACAGCGCCGCCGCGACAATGTGCGGATCGGCCTTGAAGGCGCCGAGCACGACAGCGGCGTCATCGGGGTTCTCGAATGCAAGCGCTGCCGTGCTGTTGCTGGCGATCGCTTCGCTCAGCGTCTGCAGTTGCTGGATGCTGGCCTGCCGGAAAGTCAGCAGGTCGTAGCCCAGAAAGGTCGTGGTGGTGATCGCAAGCACGGCTCCGCACGACAGGAATATCATCTGCAGCAGCGTGCGGCGAATCGGCCGGGATGACGTGTCCACGTGCGTCATTCCCTGCTGCTCGTGCGGACGATCTCCGCGGGACGCAGCAGATTCGAACTGATGGTCAATCCTGCTTCACGGGCGGATTCCACGTTTATGCGCAGCCGGATCCGGTTGTCTGCCCTGGCGAACTGCATCATGACGCCGCGCTGCGAGGCGCCGTCCAGATCCGAGACGGTAAGCGTGCTGCGGCCCTTCAGCTGCGCGAGAATACGCTCCAGCTGCGCGCCCCCGGATTGATCGATGAACAGGATGTGGCAGGGGCGGATCGCGTCGGCATCGTGGAATCGCTGCACCAGCAGTGTGTGATTGTTGACGCGTTCGCCGCGGACGACTTCTTCAAGTTGTGCCGCAAACGCGTCGCTGCCGATCACTCCAATGACAAACGGCTCGGTCGGCGTGGCAAAGGCTCCGGCGGGCCAGTCGACGAAATGGGAGAAGTTGTAGACAAAAACGGCTTTGACCTGGTTTTCGGTTGCCGCTACGCCCGCCGCGTGGATGCCGGGCGCAAGCAGGCCTGCCAGCAGGCAGGAGAGCAGGAACCGGCTGATGCGGTTCACCGGCGCCACACCAGCTTTCCGTAGACGCTGCGCTCGACTTCAGGCCGGTTCGGGTTCGGGAAGCCGTACTCGGGATGCTGGTCATGCAGCAGGTTCTGGGCCGCAACGGAGAGTTCGAGCTGGCTGTTCGGGTGCCACGCCAGTCGCAGGTTCAGGTCGATATAGCTCGGGACCATGCCCGGAGTGGGTCCGTTGTTGTTGTGCAGCGTGTCGACCCACCGCAACCCGGCATCAACTTCAACCTGGCCCGGCAGGGTGATCGATGAGCGCAGCGATACCTGGTGCTCCGGATCTGATGTCTCGTTGAGTGCGTTCGAGAGGTCAATCTGGCCGGCCTTCACATGCAGCCGTTCCTGCAGCAGGTTGTAGCCGGCATGCACGGACCAGTTGTCCATGAGCTGCAGGTTGCCGGTGAACTCGAAGCCGTAGGTGTGTCCGGCAAGATTGTTGGCAAAAAAGAACGGCAGCACCGTGACGGGGGTGATGCTCGTGCTGCGCACATCGCTGTATACGTTGTAGAACGTGGACAGGGAGGTACTGAGGGACGGACTGACCTGTGCGCGGTATCCGAGCTCATGCGCAACGACCTTCTCGGACTTGAAATCGGATCTGCCCTGCAGGAGCGCGAGATACGGCGGTGCGGCCTGCGAGAAGTCGCGATCGATGCGGGATGGAACGCGGGAGGCGCCCGATATTGCGGCCCAGACCGTCTGGGCCGCAGACGCCTGCCATTGCAGGCGCAGGTTCGGTTCTACCTCCAGGCCCGTGTAATCATTGTGTTCCAGCTTTGTTCCCAGTGTGACCGAAAGGTCATCCCGCAGCCGGAATTCGTCCTGCAGGAATGCGCTGTACAGCGAGTGATCCAGCTTCGTCGGAAAGAAAGCGAGGCCAGGAGCGTTGGACACCACATCGTGCGTATGGCGAAACCCCAGTCCCCAGACAATGCTTTGCGCGCTGCCCAGCGGGAATCGATGCTGAAAATCCAGGTCGAGCGTGCGAAGGTCATCCCGCAATCTGCCCGCTGGGGCGAATTGCGTGCCACCCAGCACCAGCGCCGGAACGGTGTCGGCCAGTTTCGTCCAGTCATAATAAGCCTGCAGCGCCAGGTCGGATTTGTCCGACATCACGCGCGTCCAGCGGCCCAGCAGGTTGGCGCCACGCATGGTCGTGACGCCACTGGCTTCATGCTCACGGAGCTGGTAGGTGTCGCCCTGCAGGGTCCTGAGGTTGCCCGCCGAGTCGGTCGAATCGATGCGAAATCCACCCTGGCCCTTGTGCCAGTTGTCGGATGCGGATGAGCCATTGGCAAGCACGCTGTTGTCGTGGTCCAGGTACTTGCCGTAGACGCGAAAGCTGGTGTCCGCGGAAGCACTGGCGCCGAAACGCACCCCGGCAAATTTATTCCAGAGGGAGCCGGCGCCAGCTTCCGCCTGCAGACCCAGGGTTTCCGCTGCGCTCCTGGTGATGATGTTGATTACGCCGTTGACGGCGTTTGCGCCCCATAGTGTGCCGCCCGGGCCACTGATGACCTCGATGCGATCGATGTCTTCGAGCAGGTAGTCCTGCACTTCCCAGTACACACCGGAAAAAAGTGGTGTGTAGACGGTTCGCCCGTCGATCATGACCAGCAGCTTGTTGGCGAGATCCGTGTTGAAGCCGCGGCTGCTGATGGCCCAGCCATAGGCGCCGCGCTGCGCCACCTGCAGGTTGCTGGCCAGCCGCAGGGCTTCCGGCAGCGTTGCAGCTCCGGAGCGGCGGATCTCGGACTGGGTGATGACCTGGATGGCGCTCGCCGCGCCGAGGAGCTTTTCCGCGTGCCGGGCTACGGATGTGACCTCTATGCTCATCAGGTCTTCAACGTTCAGCTGTTTCAGATCCCTGATGGTGCTGGATTGATCTGCCGCGAACACCGGCATGTTCACCATGCCGCCAAGCAACAGCAGCGCAGCAGTGGAAGCATGACGATGACCGGCGACGTTCTGCACAGCACAGCCCGCGGCAGGGGATCCGGAACGAACCTGAACTATGGCATTGGTCATGGTTGACTACCTGTCGGCAATACTCGTCCGTTGAGTAACAATGTATGGGTGCGCCAACCATAACACGACCGGTAATTTTCATGCCCGCGAAGGCTGGATCGGCCGATCATCCCGCTTCCAGGATTGTGAGCCGTCTCGCAATCCAGAAGGTGCGAGCGATTGCTCAACCCGCCGCTTGCGCGCGTTCCAGTTCGTCGCTGACTTCCAGCCATTCGGACTCCATGCTTTCGGTTTCCTGCGCGATGCGCGCCCGCTGCGCGGTGAGTTCCACCTGCCGCTTGCGCTCGCTGGCGGCATAGAGTGCCGGATCTGCCAGCTGCGTATCCAGGGCCTGCGCCTGCGCGGCCAGCTCCTGCATGCGCTTTTCGCAGCGCGTCAGGCGTGAACGCAGCGGTGCCAGCGCCTTGCGCTGCTCGGCGCTGTCGCGGCGCCGTTGCTGGGCCGCGGCCCTGGTCGCAGGTTCCGTTGCCGCAGCAGTTGCAATGGCAGGTCGCCCGCCCGCCGGCGCGGAGGCACCGCTCTTCGCCAGCCAGCGCGCATAGTCGTCCAGGTCGCCATCGAACTCCTGCACGCGGCCGGCATCGACCAGCAGGAAGCGATCGGTCACGGTGGAGAGCAGGTGCCGGTCGTGCGATACCATGATCACCGCGCCCGCATATTCCTGCAGCGCCATGGCAAGGGCCTGGCGCATTTCCAGATCCAGGTGGTTGGTGGGTTCGTCGAGCAGCAGCAGGTTGGGTTTGCCGTAAGCCACCAGCGCCAGCGCCAGTCGCGCCTTTTCGCCACCGGAGAACGGGCCTGCCGGCTCGAACACGCGGTCGCCGCGAAAGCCGAAGCTGCCGAGATAGTCGCGCTGCTCCTGATCCGAAGGGCGCTGTCCCAGGGATTGCGCCAGCCGTTGCAGATGCAGCAGGGTGGAGGCCTCGGGGTCGAGCTGTTCCAGCTGATGCTGGGCGAAATAGCCCATGTTCAGATCGCGGGCGTCGTCGCGGCTGCCGCCGATGCCAGGCAATTCGCGTGCGAGCAGCTTGATCAGCGTGGACTTGCCTGCGCCGTTGCGTCCCAGCAGCGAGATGCGATCGCCGGGATAGACAGTGAGGCTGATCTTGTGCAGCAGCACTCGCTCGCCGTAGCCCGCGGACTGCTCCTCGATGGCCAGCAGTGGTCGCGGCAGCTTCAGTGGTTCCGCAAAACTGAATTCAAATGGCGAGTCCACATGCGCCGGCGCGATGCGCTGCATGCGCTCCAGCGCCTTGATGCGGCTCTGCGCCTGCCGTGCCTTGGTTGCACTGGCGCGGAAGCGCGCCACGAACGCTTCCATGTGCGCGATCTCGCGTTCCTGCCGCGCATGCATCGTGGCCTGCTGCGCGAGCTGCGCGGCGCGGGCAGTCTCGAAGGCGGAGTAGTTGCCGGCGTAGGTCGTGGCCTTCTGATGTTCGATGTTCACGATGCGGTCGACGACGCGATCCAGGAACTCGCGATCGTGCGCGATCAGCAGCAAGGTGCCGGGATAGGCCTTGAGCCAGGATTCCAGCCAGACGATGGCATCCAGGTCCAGGTGGTTGGTGGGCTCGTCGAGCAGCAGCAGCTCCGAACGACACATCAGCGCGCGCGCCACATTGAGGCGCACCCGCCAGCCACCGGAGAATGCGCGCACCGCGCGGGTTTCATCCGCTGTACTGAAGCCCAGTCCATGCATCAGCTGCGCGGCGCGGGCGCGGGCATCGTAACCGCCGATGGTGGCGTACTGCGCATGCAGGTTGGCGAGCTTCGTGCCGTCGTGCGCGGTGCTCCCGGCGGTGGCGATGCGCGCTTCCAGCTGCCGCAGTTCGGTGTCGCCGTCGAGCACGAAGTCGATGGCCTGGGCGGCGCTGGCGTCCAGCTCCTGCGCCACATGCGCCACGGCCAGGTTGGACGGCATTTCGAAGTGGCCGGCATCGGGGGTCAGGTCGCCACGCACCAGTGCCAGCAGGCTCGACTTGCCGCTGCCGTTTTCGCCGGTAATGCCCACCTTCTCGCCCCGGAACAGGCTGAAACCGGCATCGGCGAACAGGATTCGCGTACCGCGGCGCAGGGTGACTGAGTCGAACTTGAGCATGGGGCCGCGAAGCGTAGGCAAGCGGTGCGCGCACCGCAAGTGAGGGCTAGAATCGCCCCATGAATAACAACTCGCTGCGTATGGGGGCGGCCCTGGTGGCCGCAATTCTGGGAATGGCCCTGGCTGCTCCCGCCATGGCCGACGTGGTGGGCAGCGCCGGCTGGTCACGCGCGACGGCGCCGGGCGCGAAAGAGGCCGTGGGCTATCTGGTGCTGACGAACGACGGTGACGAGGAGCGCAAGCTGCTGAAGATCACCTCGCCGGTGAGCGACGCCGTCACCCTGCATCGGAGCAGCGTCGATGCGCAGGGCGTGGCGCGGATGTGGCCGGTGGGGTTCCTGAAGCTCGCGCCGGGCGAATCAGTGCAGTTTGAGCCCAACGCGCTGCATGTGATGTTCACGGACCTGAAGACTGCCTTCAAGGCCGGCGACAAAGTGCCGTTGATCCTGCAGTTCGACGGCTTCGAGAAGCCGTTCACCGTGATGCTGGAAGTGCGGCCGCTGGTGCCGGAAGCATCGGCAGCCGATCACGGCAACCACAAGCACTAGCGGAATATCGGGCTGATGCTGCGCAGCGCGTCGGCGAGGTCGGTTCTGCCCGTGTTCTGCAACTCCTCAGCGGAATAAATGCGGATTGGGCGATTCGACGCGCTGTCACAGCCGCTGTCCTTGCGGGGTCGGATGCGCGTGCCAGTGACTGTATCGCAGGTGGCAGCGGGCTTTTTCGCCTGGACCTCCTGTTTCACTGCCTGCTTCGCAGCGGGAGCGGTGTCAGCGGCCAGCGTCGTAACCGGAACCAGCAGCGCAGCAGCGCAGGCGGCGATGATCTGTTGACGGAAAATCATGGCGACGTCCTCATACGGCGGTACCGCCGAGACTACCCGCGTTGGCCTGAACGCGCCATGAATGCCTGCCGGGGAGCGAAATGGCCGGTCGAAAGGCCGGGATTCAGCCGCCCGCGCGCCTGGCGTCGTAACCCAGTTTCAGCAGTTCAGCAACCAGGCGATCGCGGTGTTCGCCCTGGATTTCGATCTTGTTGCCACGCACTGCACCACCGGCCCCGCAACTGCGTTTGAGCTGGCCTGCCAGCTGCTCGAGCGCATCACCGGCCAGCGGCAGTCCGGTGATGACGGTTACGCCCTTGCCACCCCGGCCGGCAACTTCGCGCGCCACGCGAATCTTCGGTGGACCGGCCGCGGCTGCAGGTTTTGCTGCCGGCTGCTTGACCGGTCGGGACATCACGACGCCGCGAAAGGTGTGAGTGGTCTTCATGGAAATGCCGCGGCGACGCTATACCAGTTTCCGGATGCGCTGCTTGCGCCAGACCAGCCGGTAGTAGCTGGTCTGCAGCAGCAGCATCGTCACGAAGGTGACCGGGTAGGCGATCCACACCCCGTTGATGCCCATTTCCATGCGCTGGCTCAGTATCCAGGCCACCGGCACTTCGACCAGCACGATGGCGCTGATCGAAAGCAGCGTGGGAATCATTACCGTACCGCTGGAGCGCATCACGCCTGAAGTCACCGCGGCCGCGCCGAAGATCAGCGTGCTCCACAGCACGATGTGCAGCAGGTTGAGTGCAATGGCCGTGGCTTCCGGGCTCTGCGTGAACAGGCCGATCAGTGGCCGCGCAAACAGGTAGCACAGCAGCAGCAGCGTGCCGGTGATGGCGAGGTTGATCAGGATGCCGGCGCGGGTGATCGAGCCCAGTCGCTCCGGATGTCCCGCGCCGATGGCCTGCGCGCCGAGCACCGAGGCGGCGATGGCGATGGACATGGCGGGAAACTGCACATAGCCCAGCACCTGGTTGCCGACGCCGTAGGCGGCGGTGGCAGCGGAGCCGAAGCCATTGACCATCGACAGCAGCACCACCTCGGCCAGCGACATGATGACCATCTGCATGGCCGTCGGGATGCCGATGCGCAGCACGGCGCGCAGGATGGTGCCATCGATGCGCATGTGCCTGAACAGTTCGGCATTGGGCGCAAGCGCGTGCCGTTTGTGACGCAGGTAGAACGCGAGCCACACCAGCGTCACCGCAAAGGAGGTGACGAAGCCCACCGCGGCGCTGGTCACGCCGAGCTTCGGCAGTCCCATCCAGCCCGTGATCAGGGCGGGGGTAACGGCCAGCCCGACGATGGTCGAGACGATCAGCGCCAGCAGCGGCGTGACGGTGTCGCCCACCCCGCGCATGATCGCGGTGATCAGCAGGAAGGCGAAAAACCCGGGCATGGCGTAGAGGCAGACGCGGGCGTAGCGCGTCGCCTCGACCAGGATGTCGGGGGGCGTCTGGAGCTGGCCCAGCAGCAGGTGTGCAAACCCGCCGCCGAACAGGGCGACCACCACCCCACCCAGCAACCCGACGGTAAGGGTGGTGCCGGCGACCGCGCG
>JAATEY010000307.1 GCA_015655465.1 Gammaproteobacteria bacterium
CAGCACGTTGAGCCGGGTCTTGCTCTTAGGCGAGCTGCATTCATCGGGGATCTCGATGCGGTCAAATCTCTGATTGAGTCTGGAGTGCGCCCTGATGTGAGGCCAGAGAGAGATGGTGATGGAGAAACCGCACTATCATCGGCCGCGGCAGCTGGTCATGGCGATATCGTTTCTTTTCTCTTAGTGAATGGTGCCGATCCCAATGCGGCTGACAAGAGAGGATATACCCCATTGATTGCAGCGGTATCGGTAGGTTCTGAGGGTTGTGTTGATCTTCTTATTTCTGCCGGTGCCGATGTGAACGCAATATTTGGTGAAAATCGAACTACCGCGCTAGGCATCGCTGTACTGCGTGGGCACACATCAGTAGTTCGCAAACTTCTGCGGCACGGAGCCGATCCCCGTGCTACCGGACGAAGTGATCAAACGCTTGTTGATGTGGCGCATCGGAAAGGATATCCCGATATCGAACGCATCTTGCTTGAGGCGATCGCTCTTCGAGCGGCCAAAGATAGGTAGCCGTACTCGCCGCAAGGGGAGCCATTGATAGACCGACTAAAGGTCACCTCTTGTAGGGTCGGAAATTGGTTCGCCCGCCGTTCCGATGATTTGGGCAAGGGCTCGGGAGCAGCAATGATGGCTGGCTTGGCATTTAGTGCGAGCTCCGTATTATTTGGCCCTGAGATGTTGGTCCCAGGCGGCGCAGCGATTGGTGCTGGTGCAATAGCCGGAGCTGGGGCAGCCGGTTCTCAATTCATCGCCGGAGCACTTCAAACTGCTGGTGGTGCTCAGAATCACAACATGCGCAACTCTGTGGTGAGTGCAGCAGGTGGATTCGTGATTGGAAAGTCATTGTTCGGGCTTGGTCGCTCGGTGGGTGGCCGTGCGGCAGAGCTGAGGCTTGATCGGGCGGAAACCCTAGTTGGCGGAGGGTACGACGTATTTACGACATTCCTCGACGACATGGCGCCAGCGCAAGCGGCTTGCGGTAGCAATTGATTTGTTGGAGTAACCCGACGTGCCTAAACTGTCATTTTTTGGGAAGCGAATCTTGGTCGGTGTGACACTGCTCGTCGCACTGCTGGCGACACTGAACTTCGTTCTGGAGTGGGGCCTTTTCGGCATGACTGATAAGAAGGTCATGGTTGGCTGCTACGTATTGCTCGCTTTCGTGATGTTCAGATGGCTACCCACGCGCGAGGAGTGGGACGAACACCGAAAGCTGAGAGGTGGGGGGTAGCGCCCGACTGCTTCTGCGATGTTGTTGAGTTGCCGCAAAGTCAGAAGCCGCTTTGCGAGGCAGGCGACGTGGCGTTTGAAGGCCAAGCTGCTTTAGGTGCAGACGCTGCGTTTTTCAAGTGGGGAAGGAACTGGTCGGCCGGCCCAGGCGCAAATACGAAAGGCCAAATGTTTTGGCGAGGATCCGGGGGGAAGGTTACTGAAGGTCTTGGGTTCAAGTTATCGGGTGGCCTTACCTTTTCGTTTTCATTTTCTACTTCCGTTCTCCGTAAGCGTCTGCTCAAGGCCGCGGTACCGGGAACCCGCCCGGTGGATTGACTTCGTCGATGACGGTGTCATTTTCGACTGCCTGGACGATTGCCTTGTCGAGCCGGATCAGCAGCGATAAGACGTCTTCGCCCTTGCGCCGCCGGAGCATGGCGTAGCAGCAGTTCTGGTCGGCGGCGACGGCGACGCACCCGGCCGGCGGGACTTCGCCGATGGTTACGGATCCGTGATCGGCGATGAGCGCCTCAATGGCACCCAGCGAAGGCGTCTTCACGCGGCCAGGCGCGAGGTGATTGGATCGGCGAGAGCCACGTTCCACGGCAGCAGTTCCTCGATGCGGTTGATGGGGTGCTCAGCGATGCGCTCGAGCACATGGCGCAGATAGTGGCAGGGATCGATGCCGTTGAGGCGACAGGTGCCGATCAGGCTGTAGAGGTTCGCCGCCGTCTCGCCGCCGCCATCGGAGCCGGCGAACAGATAATTGCGCCGTCCCAGAACCAGTGCGCGGATCGATCGTTCGGCCGCATTGTTGTCGATCTCGATCCGACCGTTTTCAACATAGCGCGTCAGCGTCGCCCAGCGCGTCAGGGTGTACTGGATTGCAGCCGCGAGCGGCGCCTTCGCCGACAAGGTCGCCTGCGTCGCAGTCAGGGCTCGATGCAGATCCTGCAGCATCGGCGCCGCGTATTCGCGGCGCTGCTGGCTGCGCGCCCCAGGGTCTTGGCCGCGGATCTGCCGCTCGATGGCATACAGCTGCCCGATCCGCTGGATCACATCCAGCGCCTTGTCCGAGCGCTGCTCCACATACACGTCGTAGAACTTGCGCCGTGCGTGCGCCCAGCATGCCGCTTCGAGCAACGGATGCTCTTGCCGTTCATACAACGCGCCGAACCCGGCATAGCCGTCCGCCTGCAGGATGCCCGCGTAAGTCTTCAGGTGTGATTGCGGGTGGATCGACTTGCGGTCCGGCGAGTAGCGATACACCACTGCCGGCGGATCATGACTGCCACAGGGCCGGTCATCGCGCACATAGGTCCATAGTCGCCCCTTGCGCGTCTTGCCCCGGCCAGGTTCCAGTACCGGCACCGGGGTGTCATCGGCGTGCAGCTTGCTCGCCGACAGCACGTAATGCTCCAAGGTGCGCACCAGAGGATCCAGCAGCGTCGAGGTCTGCGCCGCCCACGAGGCCAGCAGCGTGCGCGGCAGCTCAACCCCTGCGCGCCGGTAGATCCCTTCCTGCCGGTACAGCGGGCAGTGATCGGCATACTTGGCGCTGATCACCTGCGCCAGCAGGCCCGCCGTCGGCAGGCCGCGCTCGATGGGCCGACCCGGTGCCGGGGCCTGCACGATCTGCTCGCAGGCACTGCAGGCAAGCTTGGGCCGGATGTGGCGGATCACCTGGAAGTACCCAGGCACATAGTCCAGCTGCTCGGATACATCCTCGCCCAACCGGCGCATGCTCTTGCCGCAGTCCCGACACTGACAGCTGGCCGGCTGATGCACACGCACCACGCGCGGCAGTTCCGGTGGCAACGAGCGCGGCGCGCGTGATGTACGTTTCTGCGGCGCATCCACTGACACCAGTCGCGGCGGCGCATCGGCCTTGCCAGTGGCATCGCCGCGCTTGGCAGCGGGGGATATCGCACCGTGATCGGTCTGACCTTCCATCAGCGGCAGCTGTGGGGCTACGGCTGGGTCCAGCCGTTCGGCAGATGCGCCATAACGTTGGCGACGCAGCCGGATCACCTCGGACTTGAGCGCCTCGACCAGCGCCGTCAGATGCGCGACCTGCGCACGCAGCGCTGGGGCGTGGCTGTGATCGTTCTCGTCCTGGATGCGCGTGTCTGGCACGCACATATTTTACTCGACGCTGCAGCATCACGCATGCGCAAAGCACTGCGTTTGCAGTTCTTCTACATCACATGCAGTGCGCGCTCGGTGCGCACCGGGCGTCTCCAGTCGATCCCTTCCAGCAACATCGACAACTGCGCTGGTGTCAGATGGATCGCGCCATCTCGGGCCTGTGGCCACACGAACCGGCCTCGCTCCAGGCGCTTCACGAACAGACACAGCCCATCCCGGTCCGCCCACAGCAACTTCAC
>JAATEY010000361.1 GCA_015655465.1 Gammaproteobacteria bacterium
GCCATGGAAATGGCAAGCCAGATGGCGAGTACCGACCAGTAGCGGCGCGGTCTCGGCAATCCGTCCACGAAGACGCCATTCATGGGGTCCCATGCTAGACCAGCCAGTCATAGAAGCAAGATGGCCTGCTGGCAGGTTGTGCCATACTGACCTCACGCCCCCCGCGCAGACAGCACCGCAATAGCAGACGGTGGCGCTCAATTGAGGAAACAAGAGCGCATGACTTACTGTGTCGGTGTCCTTCTGAATGAAGGCGTGGTGCTCGCGTCGGACTCGCGTACGCATGCGGGCGTCGACAACATTGCATCGTTCTGCAAGATGACGGTATTCGAGCGCCCGGGCGATCGGGTGATCGTGTTGCTGAGCTCGGGAAACCTGGCCGGAACGCAGGCGGTCATCAGCGTGCTGCAGCAACGCGGGGAAGCCCGCGGGGGAGGCGCCATCAGCATCTGGACCGCCCGCACGATGTTTGATGTAGCGGGTATCGTTTCGGATGCGGTGCGGGATGTAGAGCGTCGCGACGCCGCATCGCTTGCGGAAAGCCCCCATCCGTTCAACGCTTCATTCATCATCGGTGGCCAGATCAAGGGCGAGCCGCCGCGGCTGTTCCGCACCTTTGCGGAAGGCAACTTCATCGAGGCGGGTCCCGATACGCCCTTCTTCCAGACCGGTGAAACGAAGTATGGCAAGCCCATCATCGATCGGGTCATTACCCCGGCCACCAGCATTGGCGACGCAATGAAGTGCATCCTGGTGTCGTTCGACTCCACCATGCGCAGCAATCTCTCCGTGGGCATGCCCATCGACCTGGCCTGCTGCGAACGGGACGGCCTGAAACTCGGCGTGCGCCATCGCTTCGAAGCGGATGATGCCTATTTCCACGGTCTGGGGAAGGAATGGCGCGACGGCGTCCGCGAGGTGTTCCGGCGTCTGCCAGCCGTGCCGTCGGGCGCCGCCGTCCTGAATCCCGCTACCCATGCACGCAGATGAATCATTGCTGGCGCCCGATGAGCCTGCGGCCTTCAGGGTGGAGCGGGAACAGGGTCAATCGCCATTCTTCCTGACCTGCGACCACGCGGGTGCGCTGGTGCCGCGGCGGCTGAATTCGCTGGGTGTTTCGGCGCAGGACCTGCAGCGCCACATTGCATGGGACATCGGCGCCGCGGCGGTTGCCACGAAACTCGCCGCGCGACTCGACGCCTTCCTGATTCTGCAAACCTGGTCACGGCTGGTCATCGACTGCAATCGTCCACCTGGCAGCGAGCAATCGATTGTGCAGCTCAGCGAAACCACGCGAATTCCCGGCAATGAGTCGATTCTGCCTGTTGAGGCGCTGGCGCGGGAGCGGGAGGTGTTTCGCCCGTACCACGATCGTATCCGCGCCGAGCTGGATCGGCGCAAGGCGCAGCATCGGCGGACCATTCTCATTGCTGTGCACAGCTTTACGCCGTGCTTCCATGGAACGCAGCGTCCCTGGCATGTCGGCCTGCTTTACAACCGGGATCCTCGCCTGGCCGGGGCCCTGCTGCACGCATTGCGCGCAGATCCCGATCTCGTTGTGGGTAACAACGAACCGTACTCCGTCAGCGACAGTACCGACTACACGATTCCGGTGTATGGTGAACAGCGCGGATTGCTGCATGTCGGGATCGAGTTCCGTCAGGACCTCATCGCCGAAGAAGCCGGGCAACACGAATGGTCTGAACGGTTGGCGCACGCGCTGCTCTCTGCGGGCGCGGAGATTGCAACGTGAAAATACGTCTTGGCTACGAACTGACCTATCGGTGTCCGCAGCCGACCCCCATGATCCTGAATCTGAACGTGCACTACACGCGTGCCGGTGATCTGGATCGTCCGGACTACATGTCCACCAATCCTGCGGTACCCCTGGTGCTGTACCGCGACGGCTTTGGAAACTGGTGCACGCGCCTGGTTGTCCCTGCAGGACTCACCCGTATCACTGCCGACGCCGTCATCAATGACCGCGGATTTACCGAACCGGTAGTGCCGGATGCACAGCAGTACCCGGTGGAGTCGTTGCCGGAGGAGACCCTGGTCTATCTGCTCGGCAGCCGCTACTGCGATACCGACAACCTGTCCACCGTTGCGTGGGAACTGTTCGGCAACACCATGCCGGGCTGGTCGCGTGTGCAGGCAGTCTGCGACTTCGTCCACCGGCACATCACATTCGGCTATCAATTTGCACGTCCCACCAGGACTGCATCGGAAGCGTTCAACGAACGACAGGGTGTGTGCCGGGATTACGCGCATCTGGCGGTCACCTTTTGTCGCTGCCTGAATATTCCGGCCCGCTATTGCACCGGCTATCTCGGTGACATCGGCATTCCTGCCGTGGATGCGCCGATGGATTTTGCGGGCTGGTTCGAGGCCTATATCGGGGGGCAGTGGTACACCTTCGATGCCCGCAACAACACGCCGCGCATTGGTCGTGTGCTGATCGCGCGCGGTCGCGACGCTGCGGATGTTGCCCTCAGCATGACCTTCGGTCCGAACGTGCTCGAGGGTTTCCGCGTCTGGGCTTATGAATTGAGGGCAGCCTGACCGGCAGCGCCCCTGTCCGGCCTGTTCCTCTCATTACCGCCCGCTATCACGGAAGACCAGAATCTCATTGGTGATCTCCCGCTGTTGCCCCATCTACAGTGGAAGCAGACAGGGACACCCCTGCAGGAGCGATCCAGTGAGTCAGTCCAACGTACTTCATTCCAGCGACGCCTCGTTTCAGGGCGATGTGCTGCAGTCCGACAAGCCCGTGCTGGTGGATTTCTGGGCCGAGTGGTGTGGACCCTGCCGTTCCATCGCGCCGATCCTGGAAGATGTGGCCACCGAGCGGCAGGACTCGCTGCGCGTGGTGAAGGTCAATGTCGATGAGAGCCCCGAGGTGGCGCGCCGCTTCAATGTGCGCAGCATTCCGACCTTGATCCTGTTCCAGAACGGCCAGCCGCAGTCGCAGCGGGTGGGCGCATTGCGCCGGGTCGAACTGGACGCCTTCCTCGACCGGTAAGCGTCCACGCCATGATTGCCGCGACAGGTCAGGACCGTGTCGAGAAGGTCCGTCGATCCGCGCGGCAGATGGCGCGAACCACATCCCGCCCCATGGCCGCCACCATGGGGATGCCGCTGATGCCGGCCCATTGGCCCACCATGTAGAACTGGTGAAGCCCTGGCAGCGTCTGGCTCAATCGCCGACCGGTGAAGAGCGCGCGCACCATCGCGGTGACCGGCGCATGGTAGCCATGGCCATTGCCGGTAATCTGCAAGGTCGTGAGTGGCGTTGCCACGTCGATGACTTCGATCTGCTGCCGCAATCCCGGGAAGCGCTTTTCGAGCAGATCGATGACCTGCTCTGCAATGCGGTGCTTTTCTGCCTGATACCGGTCGCGCGAATCCTGCAGGGCGCTCCAGTACTTGAAGCTGGTGGCCAACATCACCTTCAGGGCGGTTTTTCCCCCTGGTGCCATGCTGGCATCGAAGCAGAATGGCTCGACATAGAGCCGCTGGCGCTCTTCACCCGCGATGGTCACGGGCCTGTCCAGCGGCAGCACAATCGCATGCGGTTCGGCGGAAAGGTCGCGGGCAACGCCCAGCGAGACGTGGATGCCCATCTCGATGCGATCCTGCGGCGTGTCGTAATAGCGGCGAATCGCTGCGCTGGTATAGCGGCCGCCCAGCATGTCGAAGATCGTGGCATGACCGTTGGCATTGGACACAACGATATCCGCGCGCAGCTCGGAGCCATCCGCGAGGCGCACGCCAACCGCAGTATCGCCGTCCACGATGATCGACTCGACGCGCGTCTGGCAGCGGATGGTTCCACCCAGTTCCCGATAGCGGCGCTCGATGGCATGCGCGAAGGCGTTCGAACCGCCAGCCGGCCAGCCGAGGTCTCCGATGTGCGAACGACCGAGGAACGACAACAGCATTATCATCGGCGTCTGCGGCCAGTCGTAGATGAGGGAGGGGAAGGCGCGCCGCAGGAACGGATCCTTGAAACGTTGCGCAAACTGCTCCAGGGTGATCCGGCTGTACTTGAGCATGAGCGGCAGCATCCTCAGCGCCCGTATGCGTGCGAGAGGTCCTGCAACCGCGAGACCCAGCAGGTCCAGGTTGCTGAACGCACGCGCCGCGGAAATGAATTCATCGATGACCACGGTATCGGCAGGTGCCAGCTGCTTCAGGTGCTGTTCGAGACGGTCGAGGTTCGTGTATGCGGTAAGCGGTTCGCCGTCTGCCCGCTCGACGCGCACCAGTTCATCGAAGGCCTGCATGGGGATGGCGGGAACCACGCCGAGGTCACGCCAGATGTCGTGGAAGGCGCTTTGCGGCGTCGAGCCGGCGAGGTTGTGGATGGAGCCATCGAAGACATAGCCACTGCGATTCCAGGCGGTGCACAGGCCGCCCGGACGCGCGTGCATCTCGAGGATGGTCGTCCGGTAGCCGTTCAGCTGCGCATAGCAGCCGGTGGACAGGCCGCCGATGCCTGCGCCGATGATGAGAATCGAACGTTCCGCCATTGCCCGTCACCGCAGTTGCCCCTGTCAGGCCCAATCTAGTGGTGTGGCGCGGACTGTCCATACGTGAAGACCGCAGTCGATCGCGGAAAACCCCCTGCCCCGGCGTGGCAGGGCGCCGGCTATCCGGGTGGCAGTGCCGTCCGTTGCAGGAAACGCCAGACGCCTTTCTCGCGAATGAGAACATCCTCGTAGCGGCCCGCGACTTCCGCACCCGGCTTGCTGCCTTCCATCTTGTAGAAGATGAACATGGAGCTTGCCGTGGCGCGATCACCCTGTACCTTGATGTCGAAGTTCGACATCACATGGAAGTTCCTGCCCTTGGGAATATCGGCTGCCGCGTCGGTAAAGATCTTCTCCATCGCCGTCTGGATGGCCACCGGTCCTTTGTAGGTACCGAGCGCGCCTTTCCACTCGCCGTTTTCGGCGAACAGTTGCGAGTACGCTGCAAAGTCGCGGTTGTCGAGCGTGCGACCGTATTCCATGAGCAGGTGTTCGATGGCAATGCGGTCTTCAGTGAGCTGAATGCGCGCTTCGAGCGGCGAGGGTGCGGCCGCCGCTGCAAGACCCGGCGCAGTGCCGAGCAGGACAACCACGCCAACGACAGCGGCAGATCTGGTCGCAAGGTCATGAAATGACTGGAACATGGGCCCCCCTGGATTGACAGCCCGGGCCAAGTGGAACACGGTATGTGTATCGCTGGCTACACGCCATCAGCTTTCGGGGGGCCACATGAAAAGACCGCATGTACTGCTTTGCCTGTTCGCGTCGCTGCTGGTAAGCGTTGCTGCCGGCGCGCAGGATTGCAACCGCGATTGCCTCAAGCGCCATCTGGACACCTATCTCGGTGCAGTTGCCAGTCACAAACCCGAGACGGCCGGCCTGTGGGTGGGTTTTCGCCAGACGGAGAACGCGGTCGTGATCCCCGAAGGGCAGGGTGCGTGGAAGAACGTCACCGGCCTGGGTTCGATCCAGCGCCGCTATCTGGATCCGGTGCAGGGCCAGGCGGGCTACTTCGGCACGGTGCAGATGGGCGAGGAAGAAGCCGTCGTGGCCATCCGCGTCAAGGTGAAGTGGAACCAGGTGACCGAAGCCGAATGGTTCATCTCCAGGAAGAGCGATCCGGGCGTGACGGGCGAGCCGGGCAAGACACCTTTCGACATCGAAACGCTGCGCAAGACGCTGCCGGCACAACGCGTGGTGCCCAGGGCCGAACGCATGCAGCGCGAGGCTTTGCAGGCCGTGGTCAACACCTATTTCGACGGCATCACCAGCCACAATGGCCTCATCGTCAAGGGGCACCCTGGCTGCTCGCGTTATGAGAATGGCTTCCCCACGTTCAACACGCCCATGTCGCCCGGCATGGACATCGGCAACAACGGCAAGACGGATTGCCGCACGCAGGCCGATTTCGGTGTCGCCATCGTGGCGATCCGCGACTTCTATGTCATCGATGAAGAGTCGCAGACGGTGATGGTGTCGGCGATGTTCCGCCGCGACGCGAAGAATGCCAAGCGCCGCAATCACTTCACCGAGGTGTTCCACCTGGATCACGGCAAGATCCGCGACATTCACGCGGCGTTCTACTATGCCCCCGAGGGTCGCCCGGTACCGAACTGGCCGCCGTACGATGGCCTTTATCCGTTGCCGGCCGGCTACCAGTAACCCGTCAGTCCGTGAATACCGTCAGCACGCGCGACTTGATCAGCCATTTGCCGTTGCGCTTTACCAGCCGGTCTTCGGACGTGCCGAATCCACCGGCTGTATAGCGGTTGTCCTCGCCTTTGCGCATCGTCTGCCAGTAGGACTGGTAGGTCGCCTCGGTCGAACTCTGGAAGGAGATGCGCTCATTGCTGATCACGTGATGCAGGGCGCCAACCGGCTTTCCCTCCGCACGATTCTTCGCCTGGCGCGCCTGCATGTCGGTCACCACGGTGCGGATCCTGTCGTGTCCCTTCAGGATGGTGCCGTTCGTGTGGATTTCAGCGTCCTCGGTGAACACCGACACATAGCCATCGGCGTCGAGCGAATCGACGCTCCATACGTACTTCTGCATCACCTCTTCGATCGCGGCGCGATCCACGAGTTGGCGCTGCGTAACAGCGTCCTGCGATTGTGCGGGCGCGCATACAACCAGCAGGCCCAGCAAGGTCACGAGCTTGTTCATCGTACTTCTCCCCCATTCCAGTGGAATTCCATGCTTCTTCCCTGACCTGCCAATGCTCGACGACAATATGGCATGCCCGCAAGACCCCCCCGCCATATCGCCACCGGCGTACGCCAGATCGAGCGTGCCATCAGTCCATCCGGCGCTCCGGTAATCGGTCTCTACCTGTTCATGGCCTATGGCCGGTTGCTGCGCTCGATGGGGCGCGGCACGCCCTTCGCCGCAATCAATCCGGTGGCAATCGGCGTGCAGGCCCTGCTGAAGTCCCATCCCGGGCTGAGCCAGACGGAGCTGGCGGACCTCATGGGCGTGGAGCGCATGACTGCGGGCATGCAGGTGGAGCTGTGCGTCAAGGCCGGGCTCGTGCGCCGCCGTCGATCCACCCAGGACCGGCGCAAGTACGTGCTGAACGTGACCTCAAAAGGGCTCGCCAATCTGCAGCGTATCGCCAGGATCATTCCGCTGCATGAGCAGTCGCTGTTCGGTCGATTGAGCGCACGCGAACGCAGGATGCTCTACCGGGTGCTGGGCAAGCTGATCGACGATGCCGCTGCCGCACGGGAAAATTAGTAAGGGAATTTACAAATCTGCCACGGTACGGTGATACTCCCCGGCAATCCGGAATATCGGGGGCGCCATGGCGATTCGTGTTGCATCCTTGCTGACAACTGTGCTGATGGCTGCATCGTCGGGCGTGTTGGCGCAGGTGGAACTCGTGCCGATAACGGTCGGCGCGACGCAGTGCACGGTGGCAAAGCTGGGTGCAACGATCGACGCGAAGCAGATCGGTGAGCCTGTGTCAGCCGTGGTGCTGGAGAAATTCAGCTGGTACGAGGCAAGCGAGCGTTCGCCCGCGCTCTGCGTGGTGGAAGGGCAGTTGCTGCCGGTGGACCGATCCGCCACGGCCAGGCCCATACGCTTTGCCGTGGGCCTGCCGGGCAGCTGGAATCGTCGCTCCATCCATCAAGGTGGCGGCGGCATCAACGGCACCGTGCCGCAGTTCGCACCGGTTCCGCAGCGCGCCGGGCCGCCTGGCGGCCCGGGTGCGCCTGGGGTATTTGGTGCACCGGGTGGGCCTGGTGCCCCGCCCAGCGATGTGGCACGCGGTTTTGCCGTTTACGGCAGCGACTCCGGACACGCGCAGGAACAGCAGTGGACGCTCAACGACGAGGCCATCCGCAACTTCGGCTATGCGCAGCTGAAGAAGACCCATGATGTGGCGCAGATCCTGATCCAGCGCATGTATGGCGAGGCACCACGCTATCGCTATTTCGTGGGCACCTCGCCGGGTGGACGTGAGGGACTCACGGTGGCGCAGCGCTATCCACGCGACTACCACGGCGTGGCGGCGAATGTGCCGGTGATTGCACTGTCCGGTCTCATGCAGGCGCCTGAGGCGATCCGTCGGCAGGAGTTGGCGCGGGCAAAACATGTTCCACAGGCAAAAGGCAAGGCCATCGCCGCGGAGTTCATGCGCCAGTGTGATGACCTGGACGGGCTGGCTGACGGCGTGATCAACAACTACATGGCCTGCCGCATGATTTTCAACGTGCATGATGGCAAAGGGCCGTCGGCACCATGGGCTGCGCGACGTTGCCTGGATGGTCGTGATCCGGATCCCGCCGACGCCACGGAGAAGGCCTGTCTCAGCGATGGGCAGATCGAGACGCTGCAACTGATCTTCTCGAACCGGCCTTATCCCGCGAGGCGGGCGTATCGTTCGAAGAGCTTTGGCATGTGGACGCCCACCACGGAAGTGATCGTGGGCGGGTTGCCGCCCGCCACCGGCAATGCATTGCTGACCGATATCCGCTATCAGGGGCAGGAGGGTGCAGCAGCTGACGCACGTGTGTTCACTGCCCTGGGTTCGGTGGGCACCACGGGCTTCCTGTTGAAGGACCTTGCCGCCAATCCCGTTACATTCACCGAAACTGCGGCGCATCAGGCGCGACAGCGCGAATTGTCCGGATGGCTAGATTCCACCGATCCGGATCTGCGGGAGTTCAAGCGTGGCGGCGGCAAGCTGATTGTGGCGATCGGCACCAACGACACGCTGGCTTCTCCAGGTGCGCAGCTGGATTACTACTCTGCGCTGGAGAAGCGCATGGGGCGGAAGCGGCTTGATCAGTTTGCGCGCCTGTATGTGCTGCCGCAGCGCGGCCACGGTCTGCAGGGCAACCACTATGCACTGAGCGGCAAGGGGCAGCCTGTCGAGGCCGCGCCGCTGCCCAGCCAGTTCGACCGCCTGAGCATGCTGCAGCGCTGGGTGGAGCAGGGCGTGGCACCGGCAAAATCGGAGACTGTCACTGGCGCACGCGGCAGCAGCGGTCTGATGTGTTCCTGGCCGATGTATCCGTACTATGTGGGTGGCGCGCCGGATCAGGCTGCGGGATATCGCTGCCAGAAGTAGCGCGTGATCATGTGTGGCGCGTAAGCTGCGCCTTGTCCAATCCACGGTGTTTCCGCCATGACGCTGCTGATCCTGGGTCTCGCGATCTTTCTCGGCATCCACTCCATTTCCATCGTCGCGCCAGCAGCGCGTGATCGCTGCGTGGCTGCACTCGGCGCGAACGCCTGGCGCGGCATCTACTCGGTGATCTCGCTCGCGGGCTTCGTGCTGCTGATCCATGGCTATGGCCTGGCCCGGCAGGCGCCGGTGCTGCTGTATGCGCCGCCACTCTGGCTGCGGCATGTAGCGCTGCTGCTGATGTTGCCGGTGTTTCCGCTGCTGTTTGCGACCTACCTGCCGGGCCGCATCAGGACGGCAGTGAAGCATCCCATGCTGGTGGCAACGAAGACCTGGGCACTGGCGCATCTGCTCGCCAATGGCATGCTGGCAGATGTGCTGCTCTTCGGTGGCTTTCTGGCCTGGGCAGTGGCCGACCGCATTTCGCTGAAGCGTCGTGTGGTGCGGCCCGTTGCGGGCGCCCCGCCATCGCCGTGGAACGATGCCATCGCGATTGTCGGCGGCCTTGCCCTGTATGGCATCACGCTCTTCTGGCTGCATCGGGTGCTGATCGGTGTGCCTCTGCTGTAGCGGTCCGGCGTTGCAGGGTCGCGTAGACTGCAGGCATGATTCGAACACTTGCCCCGCTCGCGCTGCTGCTTTCCCTGGGCGCCGTCGCGGGGGATGCACCGCCCGTCGATCCCCGCGCGTTCATCGATGCCGAATTGCTTGCGCATCCGGCCCGCACGGGCTCCTTCGTGCTGGATCGCGGCGAACAGGCGCTGCTCGCCCGTGCCTGGCTTGTGGATCATGCCCGCCGCAGCATCGAAGTGCAGTACTTCATCTGGAGTACGGACAACATCGGTATCCTCGCCTCTGAAGCACTGCTGCGCGCGGCAACCCGCGGCGTGAAGGTGCGGGTGATCGTGGATGACCTGATGATGGATGCGCCGGACAAGACCCTGCTGGCGCTGGCCCATCATCCCAACATCGATATCCGCATCTATAACCCGGTGCACTCGGTGGGCGTGCCCTGGTACCGGCGGCTGCTGAATCTGCTCACGAACTTCCGTGGCTCGAACCAGCGCATGCACGACAAGACCCTGATCGTCGACGGCGAGCTTGCCATCACCGGCGGCCGCAACATGGCCGATGAGTATTTCGACTATGACCACGCCTACAACTTCCGCGATCGCGACGCATTGGTGATCGGTGCGGTGGTGCCGCAGATACGCCAGAGCTTCGAGCGCTTCTGGAACAGCAGGCTCAGCGTGCCGGTGGAGAAGCTGTACAGCGGCTTCTCATTGATGCGCAAACACGTCACCGTGAAGGATGCCGAGGTCCAGCAGGTCTATGCCGGACTTGGCGCCTATGCGGCAGACCGGCGCAACTTTGCTCCTGAAGTGCACGGTGCCATCGATTCGATTCCGGCGACTTTTCCGACCCTGGCTGCAGCGCTGGCATGGGGGCAGGTGGACTTCATCAGCGATGTGCCAGGCAAGAACAACGGCAGTGCCGGGCTGGGCGGCGGCGGTTTGACTACAGCGGCGCTGGCGACGCTGCTGCGCGGCGCGCAGCGGGAGGTGCTGATCCAGTCTCCCTACCTGGTGCTGTCGGATTCCGCCACGGAGCTGTTCCGCGCGACGCTTGCCCGTGGTGTGCGGGTGCGCATCTGCACCAATTCGCTGGCTTCGACCGACAATCTGCAGGCCTTCGTTGGCTACCGGGCGCAGCGCCGCAAGCTGCTGCGCATGGGGCTCGACGTGTACGAGTACAAGCCCGATCCGCTGATCCAGCGCGAGGTGATGCAGCGCTACGCAGCGCTGCGGCCGGAAGCCCCCGTGTTTGCGCTGCACGCAAAGACCCTGGTGGTGGACCGCGCCGCTGTGTTCGTCGGCACTTACAACCTGGATCCCCGCTCCGAGAACCTGAATACCGAGGTGGGTGTGGTCATCCGCGATGCCGGCCAGGCCGGCGCCGTGGCGGCCGCCATCGAAGCCGACATGCAGCCTGCCAACAGCTGGAATGCGGCGCAGGATGATCCTGACCGCTTTGCATCGCGAGGCAAGCGGCTGCGCGCCTGGTTCTGGGGAATCATGCCGATCAGGCCGCTGCTGTAAGCAGCATCAGGAGATACACCATCCGCACCCTGCTGCAGATCGCCTTCTTCGTGTTGTCGTGGCTGGCCGGCGCCGCGCTGGCAAGCCTGCTCGGCTTGCCGGTGCCGGCTGGAATCCTGGGGCTTGCGCTGGTGCTGCTGTTGCTGTCCACGGGGGCGATGCCATTGCACGCCGTCAAGAATGGTGCGGACTGGCTGCTGGCGCAGCTGCTGCTTTTCTTCGTGCCGGCACTGCTTGCCGTGCTCGATCATCCGGAATTCCTGGGCCTGCTCGGCCTGAAGCTCCTGTTCGTCATCGTGCTGGGTACGCTGGCCGTGATGCTGGTGACCGGTATGGTCGTGGAACTGGCTACACGCAGGAGGCCTGGCCCGGCGCCGGCTGCGAAACATGATTGATCTGCTGCTGCAGGTGCTGTTGTGGTCGGTGGTGACGATTGCCCTGTATGGGGCGGCGATCCAGCTGCATCGCCGCTGGCCGCGCCGCTGGCTCATGCCGGTGCTTGTCGCTCCGGTCCTGCTTGGTAGCGTGCTGCTGACCTTGCATGTCAGCTATCGCGACTACATCCGCGGCACGAACTGGCTGGTGCTGATGCTGGGGCCGACCATGGTTGCGTTTGCGGTTCCCATTTACGAGCAGCGGGCACTGGTGCGTGAGCACTGGCCGGTACTGTTGCTCGGGATGATTGCCGGCACCACCACCGCGCTGCTGTCGAGCTGGGCGCTGGCGTCGCTGCTGGGCATCGACGACGCACTGATGCGCAGCCTGCTGCCGCGCTCGATCAGTTCGGTGTTTGCAATGGAAGTCGCCGGCCGCATCGGTGGCGTGCCGGAACTGGCCGCGGTGTTCGCCGTGCTCACCGGCGTGCTCGGCGCGATCATCGGCGACCTGTTGCTGGCGCGGAGCAGGCGCAGTTCGGTACTGGCCCGGGGTGCCCTGTTCGGCATGGGTGCGCATGCCATCGGCACGGCGCATGCGTATCAGTCCGACCGCACCGTGGGAGCCGTCGCCGGCCTCGTCATGGTGCTCGTGGGCGTGCTGAACGTGCTGGTGGCGCCATTGATTGCAATGGTGCTTGGCTGAGGGCTCAGGATTCCGTGTCCGACGCCTGATGCGCCGATCCTGCGCTGAGATCGAGCCAGTCGAGTTCTTCTTCCAGCATGTGATAGGCGTGGTCGCCGATGGCATCGGTGCTGCGCAGCTCTTCAACCGCGCTGCGCGCTGCAGCCACAGCTTTTTGACGCAGCACATTGGCTGGTCTTGCACTCGGGTGTTTGCCGCGCCTGTTGTGGCTCAGGGCTTCCTCGTAGCCGCGCCGCAGTCGCTGGGCAGCGGGCGTGTCGTCTCCTTCCACCGTGGCCAGGGCGGCCTTCAGCGCCGTCTTGCGCGCGAGCAGCAGTTCCGTTTCCACCGTTCTGTCCTCGGGCAGACGCAGGAAGGCGAGCAGTGGACGCAGTGTGATGCCCTGGATCACGAGCGTGCCCAGCACCACGACGAATGCCGTCAGCTGGAAGAAATCCCGGTACGGCAACCCGGCCGGCAGCGCCATGGCAGCTGCCAGCGTGACGATGCCACGCATGCCGGACCAGCCGATCACGAGTCCTTCCTTCGCGGTTGGCGGCGTCTGCGCGTACTCGTCCGGTTTGCGTCCGAAGACCTTGTTCTTCAGGACAACGAGCCCGTGCCGGGTAAATACCCACAGCAGGCGCACCACGATCACCACCACCAGGACGATGACCGCCGCGGACAGGTAGCGCGCGCGCTCCGCGCTGGTCAGTGCTTCGAGGATCGGGCGGATCTGCAGGCCTATCAGCGTGAAAGCCATCACGTTGAGCACGAAGGTCACCGTTTCCCAGATGGCGAAGGATGGCACTCGCAGGTGTGGTGGTGTCGGAGGTCCCTTGCGCCGTGCCATGGTCAATGCAAATACCACCAGGGTTACTACGCCGGAGAGGCCCAGGCGCTCGGCAGCGAGCCATACGCCGAAGGTGATCACGAACTGCACGATGACGAAGCTGGGCGCATCGTCGATACGCCGCATCACCGGGTGGGCCAGCCATGCCAGCAGCCAGCCGGCAACGATGCTGCCGCCGACCACGACGGCAAACATGGGTATCGCATCCATGAGGCTGAAGCTGCCGGCCAGGATGGCGCCCACTGCCAGCCGGTAGATCAGCAGCGCGGAAGCGTCGTTGAGGAGACTTTCACCTTCCAGCACCATGCGGATGCGATGCGGCGGATTCACCTGTTGCATGACGGCCAGCGCTGCGACCGCATCGGGCGGCGCCAGTATCGCCCCGAGGGCGACGGCGGCGGCCAGGGGAAATTCCGGAAACAGCAGATGCACGGTGACGGCTACGCTCGCCGTGGTCAGTGCCACCGCGACCAGCACCAGCAACAGGATCTGCACGCGGTTGCGGCGCAGGTCGCGCAGCGAAGTGTCGAAGGCGGCGTCCAGCAGTACCGGCGCGACAAACAGGGCAAGGATGATGTCGGGAGACACATCCAGGCGCGGCATGCCGGGGATGAACGCGGCAATGCCCCCACCCACGGCGAGCACCGTCGGGTAGGGAATATTTACCCGCTTCGCGACCGCGGTAAGCACCGTTGCGCCGAGCAGCAGGACCAGCAGGGTTTCGAACAGGTGCAATGGCGTATCCCGGGAGTGAGGTCCATACCATGCGCCATGAATTCCTGCGCGTCGAGCGCGGCGGGCGGGGTCGACTGGACTACACTTGCGGCATGAAAAAGGTGCTCGTTACCGCCGGTGCATCCGGCATCGGCCTCGCCATCGCCAGGGCTTTTCATGCCGGCGGTGACCGGGTGTACATCTGCGATATCGATCTGCCCGGCCTGGAACGCGCGGCAGACGCGATGCCTGGCCTCCTCACCCGCCGCTGCAATATCGGTGACCGCGAAGAAATCGCGGCGATGGTTGCGGATGCTGCTGCACGCCTCGACGGCCTCGATGTGCTGGTCAACAATGCCGGCATTGGTGGGCCGACCAAACCAGTGCAGGATCTCGACCCTGCAGACTGGGACGCCGTGCTGAAAGTGAACCTCACCGGCACCTTCGACGTAACCCGTCATGCCATTGCGCATCTGATCCGTTCCGGCAGCGGCGTCGTGATCAATATGTCTTCGGCGGCTGGCCGGTTCGGTTACGCCAACCGCAGTCCCTATTCAGCTTCGAAGTGGGCGCTGATCGGTTTCACCAAGACACTGTCGATGGAACTGGGTGAGCATGGCATCCGCGTGAATGCCATCGCACCCGGAGCGGTTGCGGGGGAGCGTGCCGAGCGCGTGTTCCAGGGTCGCGCGCAGGCCACGGGGAAATCGATTGAAGAAGTGAAGCGTGCCGCGATGGCCGGACAGTCGCTCAAGGCACTGGTGGACCCGGACGACATCGCGGCGCTGGCAGTGTTCCTTGCCTCCGACGCCGCGAAATCCATCTCCGGTCAGGTGCTGCCCATCGATGGCGACATGCAGCGCGCCTGAGCGCGCAGCGTTTAGCCCTGGACGGTGTTGCCGGGCAGAACCGGCGCCATGCTGCCGTGCAGGCGATCGCTGGCGCGGCCTTCTGCCAGCACGGCTTCCGGCACCGGCTGCAGCTTCCACACGAGCCCAACCAGCGACAGCGCCCGCAGGATGTAGTACGTGATGTCGTACTCATACCAGTAGAAGCCCTGGCGGGTGGAGCCGGAATAGCGGTGATGGTTGTTGTGCCAGCCTTCGCCCATGGTGACGATGGCCAGCAGCCAGTTGTTGCGGCTGTGGTCGGTGGTGGCGAAGCGGCGGTTGCCGAACACATGCGACAGCGAATTGATGGTGAAGGTGCCATGCCACAGCAGCACGGTGCTGAAGAAGAAGCCGAAGAACAGGCCCGACGCGCCCAGCCAGAAGAATATCGCCGTGCCCAGCATGATCGGCGGCAGCAGGTAGAACTTGTTCAGGAAGCGCAGCTCGGGGAAGCGCGCGAAATCGCGGATGCGGTTGTAGTCGGTGGACTGGGTGCCTTCATCGAAGATCCACAGCATGTGTGAATACCAGAAGCCATCCTGGGATACCGAATGCAGATCTTCCACCTGGTCCGAATAACGGTGGTGATGCCGGTGATGCGCGGCCCACCACAGCGCGCCGCGCTGCGCGCTGGTCTGTGCCACGAACGCGAGGATGAACTGGAACACGCGGCTGGTCTTGTAGGTGCGGTGCGAGAAGTAGCGGTGGTAGACGCCGGTCACCGCAAACATGCGGATGAAATACAGCGCTACGCAGCAGATTGCGGCGGCAGGTGTGATGCCGGTCCAGATCGTGCCGAAAGCCAGCAGGTGGATGGCGAAGAACGGGGTGGTGCCCAGCCAGCCGATGCGCCGCGCCGGCCGTGAAATCCGGATTCCCGAACCTTCCTGCACTTGTTCCATCTGCCCGCTCCGTTGGTGGCTGTTTGCTGTCTGGCAACCATAGTCGGCGAAGCGGCCCCGCGGGCGGGTCATCTTTTAGTCAGCGAATGTAAAAGTTGTGTCAAAGGACAAACCGCGTCACGTTCTGGTATCTGCTGCCGGCAGGAATTTATAGCCGGCGCCGCGATGCGAAAGGAAGTGCACGGGCTGGTCCGGCAGGGGTTCGAAATAGCGCCGCAGCCGGGCAATGAAGTTGTCCACGCTGCGGGTGTTGGGCGCATTGCGCAGCTTCCAGACGCGCTCCAGCAGTTCGTCGCGCGACAGCACGCGGCCCGGGTTCTGCGCGAAGTAGTACAGCAGGTCCAGTTCCAGCTGCGTCATCCGCACCGGCTTGCCGTTGGCGGTGGCTTCATGGGTATCGAAGTCGATCTGTGCCGTGCCGAAGCGCAGCGTGCCGCGCGAATCTTCGGCCGGCATGTCCTGCTGGCGCCAGCCGCTGCGGCGCAGGGCAGAGCGCACGCGGGCCAGCAGTTCCGGCAGCACGAACGGTTTGGGCATGTAGTCGTCCGCGCCGGAATCGAGCCCGCGCACACGTTCTTCGGCGGCGCTGCGCGCGGTGAGCATGATCACCGGCATGTACTGGCCGCTTTCGCGCAGCTGCTTGCAGAAGCCGTAGCTCTCGCCGTCCGGCAGCATCACGTCGAGCAGGATCAGGTCGATCGGCGCCGCCTGCAGCAGCTGCGCAGCGGCTTCGCGCAACGAGCGCGCAATGACCACGCGATAGCCGTCGAGTTCGAGATTCAGTTTCAGGCCCGCTGCCAGATGCGCCTCGTCTTCAACCACCAGCACGGTGGCGCGCGCCGGGTCGGCGCGGTCGGTAGCGATGTCAGTGCTCAAGGTTGCCGTCCTGGGTCCTGATGGCGCTCATGGGCAGGCGGATGCGCATGGTGGTGCCCAGGCCGGGACCATCGGACTCGGCCCGGATGCGCCCGCCAAGATTACGCGCCAGGCGTTGTGCCACATACAGCCCGAGCCCGGACCCGCTGCGTTCGTTGACCAGCGGATCCGGCGCGCGGTGAAACCGCTTGAAGATGCGCTTGAGCTGGTTGCGGCCGATGCCGATTCCCTGGTCGCGCACGATGATCCCGAGGTGGCCTGATTCGAGTTGCTGCATGTCGACCTGCACCTGTGGCACGGCCGAGGAGTATTTCACCGCATTGTCGAGCACGTTCTTGATGATGATCTCGAGCGCGGTGGGATCGGTGAATATTTCCACCTTCGGCGGCGCGGTCAGGTCAAAGACCCCCGGGTCGAGTCCGTAGCGGGCGCGGATGCTCTCTATTGCCTGCGTCAGCAGGCGGGTCACATCAACCACTGTCCAGGTCTGTGACCGACGGCGATGCGCAATGCGGCTGGCTTGCAGGATGTCATCGACGAACACCGTCAGACGTTCCACGTCCGACAGCATCATGTTGCGCAGGTCTGTCTGCTGCGCAGCCGTCAGTTCCGGCCGATCGAGGGTATCGAGACACAGCTTGATGGAGGCCAGTGGACTTTTCAGTTCATGTGTCACCGAATCGATGAACATCTGCTGGCGCCGGCTCTCCAGGATCTCGCCCACCAGCGACACGCTGAACAGCACCAGCACGCTCATCACCAGCACGAACGAGGCGATGCCGCCTGCCAGCAGCCAGCGGTTGCCCGTGTAAGGATGCGTCAGCTGCAGGTTTCTGGTGATGACCAGGATCCAGCCGATCAACAGCGCCAGCGTCATCAGCACCGTGATCGAGCTGAGCACGATAGGCACGGAAATCGAGCGGTTCAGCGAACGCGGCATGGGTGCAAGGATAGGGCATGCGCGAAGGTGCTGTCGTCGCCTCGCGCAGGGCCTTCCCGGGGATTTCAGTCCAGCGGCAGCGCCACCAGCGCCGCTTCATCGGCGCAACGCGCCACGTCTGGACGCGGCGCGGCCTGCTTGAGGGCGGCGTATTCGGCGCGGGCAGCGGCCAGGTCGGCCTGGTACTGCGCGTTCAGCTGGGCCAGCAGCGCCACGGCCGTTGCAGCCAGGCGTCCGGCATCGACGGCAGTCACATTGTGCACGCCGCAGACGATGCGGCTCTCACCATAGGCGCGGCCCCGCGCCAGGATCGGTGTGGCGCGCTCCGGTGCGACCTGCGCCAGTGCGCTTGCCCAGGCCCATCCCGCGATGGTGTGTCCGGATGGGTAGTCGAAGCTCTTGCCGAGTTCATCGCGCGGCCGGCAGATTTCGCCCTCGTCGATGAAGTAGGGCCGCAGCCGCTTGTAGTAATCCTTGGCAGAGCCCGTGACGCGACCGGCATCGCTGGACAGGTTCCCCGCAAATTTTGCGATCTGCGGTGCGATGGCCGGTGTGACGTCGACGTTCAGGGCGCAGGAGAAATTCCGCATCATGTCGGCGGCGCCGACCTTGGCGTCACTGGTGGCCATGACCCAGCGTGGCGTGTCCTTGAAGCTGCGGGTCTGCCTGAACATGCGCCGGTCCGACTCATAGCGTGCGCTGCCTGCCTGTGGTGCGGGTGGAAACAGGGTGGGGATGTCGAGCGCAGAGGCATCGACGTACGGGGTACGGCGCGGTGCACGGGCCACAGTGCCCGTGGTTGTCGCAGGAGTTGCCGCCGGCATTGCCGTTGCAGGTGTTGTTACCACCGGCGTCTTTGCAGCCGGCGTTGCGCAGGCTGCTGCCAGCAGCATTGCTGCCAGCGCCAGGCCACGCGCTGCCGCCCTGCGGCGCTGGAGATTCCCGATCGTCAAACTGTTCATCAACCATCCCCCGAACCATTCTGTTCAGCGCAAACCGTGCTGATTCAGTCGAAACGGAAACCCGAGATCATGGAGCCCAGCACCTGCTCATTGTAAACGCGCTGGCCGGCGCCATGCGATGCGCCTGCTGCCACCATCAGCGGCAGCAGGTGTTCGTGGCGCGGATGGCAGATGCGTGCCGACGGTGCGTCGGCCCAGTTCGTCAGCGCCAATGCGCGCGCGGCAGGAGGCGCAGTCACGGCAGCGTTCAGCCAGTTGTCAAACTGCAATGAAGGCGGCAGCACACGTGGATCACCCAGCGCCCGCAGATTATGGAAGCTCATGCCGGTGCCGAGAATCAGCACACCCTCGCTGCGCAGTGACGCCAGTGCACGTCCTGCCGCAAGATGCATTGCCGCGTCGAGACCCGCGTCCAGCGACAGCTCCACCACCGGGATGCGCGCCTCCGGCAGCGCCACTTTCAGCGGCACGAATACGCCGTGGTCGAATCCACGGGCCGGATCGAGCCGCGCGTAGAAGCCCGCGTCGCGCCGCAACTGCGCCGCCTGTGCCGCAAGCTCAGGCGTACCGGGTGCGTCATAGCGCAGCTGGTAGGTATGCGGCGGAAAACCGTAGTAGTCGAACACCAGCGATGGCTGCGCGCCGCTGGTGAGCGTGAACCCCTTGGTCTCCCAATGCCCCGAGATCACGAGGATGGCCCTGGGCGTTGCCGGCAGCACTGCAGGCAGGCCGCGCAGGAAAGTCGCCATGCCGGTCCACGAGCCAGCCGGATCGTCCATGAAGAAGCAGGGGCCGCCGCCGTGCGGAATATAGAAACTGGGCAACATGACAACCTGCCGCTAACCGTTAAGGTTTACCCTGAATCATGAAGCACAACTTTCGGTATCCGGTTGTTTGAGCACAGAATTCTCCAAAGCGACTTTGACAGCCCGGGGCTTGATCCCTACGCTTGCCGGATCGAAAACAACCCGACCACGGGAGTACGCAGAATGGGGCAATCAATCAGCATTGGGAAGTATGCCGCCGCGGCATGGCTGGCGCTTTGTGCAGGCGCTGCCATTCCGGCCGAGAAGGCTTCGGAACATCCTGATTTCACCGGCGTCTGGACCAACGGTCCGGCTGGTCCCCCCGCAGCACCGGCAGCGGCACCTGCAGCACGACCACCGGCAGCTGCGCCCGCACCAGGCGCAGCACCTGCGGCCGGTGCAGCTGGCGCGCGCCCAGCCGGTGGTGCGCCAGGCGGCGCGCGAGGCGGCGGCGCCCTGCCGTTCACGCCCTATGGCAAGGCCCGACGCGACGCCTACACGAAGTTGACTGGTGGCACCGACGATTCGCCGGGCAAGTGGTGTGTGGGCGGGGGAATGCCGGGAGCCATGCTGGGGGCCGGAGCCTATCCCATGGAGATACTGCAGACTCCGGGAGAGATCATCGTCGTCTTTGAAGCGCACAGCGAAATCCGCCGCATTTACTTCGGTGATCGCAATGCCGCACCGGAGGATCGGACGCCATCGAGAAGTGGCTACTCCAGTGGCCACTGGGAGGGCGACACGCTGGTGGTCGAGACCGACAACCTGGTCGACCAGGTCGACCAGGCCACGGCGCATTCCGAAGACGCCAAAATCGTCGAGCGGTACAAACTCGAAGGCAAGGATGCGCAGGGCCGGCGCATACTGTTCGTTGAAATGACGATGACCGACCCCAAGTTCTATACCCAGCCCGTGACGATGACGAAGCGGTTCGCCGAAATACCGAATGGCCGCGCGCTGCCCTACGAGTGCACTGCCGAGACCTGGTACGAGCGCATCGAGGAAATGGCCAAGAAGGCCGGCGTTCCGGTGCCTTGAAGAACTGGCCAATATTCAGAGGTAAATGACATGAACACGATCATTCGCAAAACCCTGTTGGCCGTTGCCGCGCTCGCGGTCGGCGCAACCGCATGGGCACATCATTCCGCCGTGGCGTTCGATTTTGGCAAGTCGGTGACCTACACTGGCACGGTCAAGGAATTCAGGGCGGTTGAACCGCATCTGCGTGTGGTACTCGAGCTGAAGGATGCCAAGGGCAC
>JAATEY010000222.1 GCA_015655465.1 Gammaproteobacteria bacterium
CCGTTGTCGCGGATGCGGATCAGGCCCGTGCCGCCGCGCTCCACTTCGATGTCGATGCGGGTGGCGCCGGCATCCAGCGAGTTTTCGACCAGTTCCTTGATGACGGAAGCAGGCCGCTCCACCACCTCGCCGGCAGCGATCTGGTCGACAAGGTGGGAAGGCAGTACGCGAATCGGCATGAGGCGCGCATCTTACCGCCTCGGCCGCGCAGGCACTGGCCGGTTCAGGGACCGGTGCTGCCCGCAATGATCGGCGCCGCGCCCCGGCGTGAGTCGCGCTGCCGGGCAAACAGGGTGCCGTCGGGTGGACTGCTGCGGAACTGCTCGCGCACGCCGTTGAAGATGGCCTCGGCAATCGCCGCCTGGTGCGCAGGAGCACGGAGCTTCTTCTCTTCGCCCGGGTTCGTGATATAGCCGGTCTCCACCAGTATCGACGGAATGTCGGGCGACTTCAGTACCACAAATGCCGCCTGTTGCACCCTGGTCTTGCGGACGGCGCCAACCTGGTCCAGGTGCGGCAGCACGCGCTCGGCAAGCTCCATGCTGGCGACGATGCTCGCCGTCTGCGACAGATCCATCAGCACCGATGCCCGCTGACCATCCATGTCACCGAGCGCTATGCCACCTTTCAGGTCGGCGGCCTTTTCTTCCTTGGCAAGCAGGCTGGCGGCCTCGCTGGAGGCGCCCTTCTCGGACAGCACATAGACCGACGAACCGGTGACATCGCGATTCCTGATGGCATCGGCATGCACGGAAACGAAGATGTCGGCGCGCGCCTTGCGAGCCAGGTTGATGCGTTCGCGCAGCGGAATGAACTTGTCCTCATCGCGCGTCAGCACGGCACGCATGCCCGGCTCCGCATTGATGCGCTTCGCCAGCGCGCGCGCGATGGCCAGCACCACGTCCTTCTCACGCGTGCCATTCGCGCCGGAAGCACCGGGATCCTCGCCACCGTGCCCGGCATCCACTGCCACGATCACATCGCGGCCCGTATCGTCGGGAGCATGCGCGGCCCGCACCGGCGCTGCTGGTGCAGGTGCCACGGCTGCGAGCTGTTTCGGCACCGCACCGATGTAGATGGTCAGGAGTGAGCCATTGACGCTGGCTACAGGATCCAGCTTGCGTGTCAGCTGGATGACGAGCCGCAATGTCTTGCCTGGCTGCACGCCGCTGCGCACGGAGCGCACCGGCCCTGCTGTCTGCGGCAGCCGCAGACCCGATGCGAGACGTGTGCCTGGCAGGTCGATGACAATCCGGTCCGGCTTGTCGAGGATGAACACCTTTTGCGCAGGCGCAGCGGACAGGTTCAGGACCAGGCGCGCACTGTCGGCAGTGGGAGCGCTGAGTTCCACTTTCTGCACCGTTGTGGCAGCCAGGCTCAGCGGCGCCGTCAGCAACAGCGCCGAAGCCACCCAGGTGCAACCAAGCCTACCGCATTTCATCCCTCATAATGTAGATCGAGCCTGTCTAAAACTCAATGAAAATATGGAGATAGGAGCCTTTTATGAACCCGGATCTGGATCAAGGCTGGCCAGCCATTTTTGCCCCGCGGGGGAACGAGGCTCAACACGCAGCCGCCGACCGGCGTGTTCCACCTCCAGCAACACGCGCGCGTCTGCCGGCGGCAACCGCGCACCTTCCGCCCGCTCCGGCCATTCGATCAGCCACAGAAAACTGTCTGCCAGGTAATCGGCAAGACCCAGTGCCTGCAATTCGCCTGCTGAACGCAGACGGTAGAGATCCAGATGCAGCACGCGCCCTACGGGCGTCTCGTATTCGCAGATCAGGCCATAGGTCGGACTGCGCACGGCGCCCTGCTCTCCCAGCGCGCGCAACATGCCGCGGGTCAGGGTGGTCTTGCCGGTTCCCAGATCGCCATGCAGATGCAGCACGAATGGTTGCCCGGCTGGCGGCAGACAGTTCGCCATGCGCCCGGCCAGTTGCATGGTCGCGGCTTCATCGGCCAGAAAGATGTTCCAGTCGCCCGCGGAGGCGAATTTCACGGCAACTGCGCCAGCACGGCGCGCAATTCCTGCGCAACTTCCAGTGCCAGCACGCCGCGAATGCCCTGGCTTGCGAAGCGATCGCCGGCCAGCGCATGCGCATACACCGCGGCGCCAGCGGACTCGAATGGCCTGCCGCTCTGCGCCAGGATGCCGGCAATCGCGCCGGTGAGCACATCGCCCATGCCCGGCACGGCCATGCCGGAATTGCCGCGGTCGCACAGCAGCGGCACTTCGGCGCCGTGTCCGACCAGCGTCGCGGCGCCCTTCAATACGATGGTGCCGCCACGCTGTCTGCACAGCGCTGTCAATGCGGCCAGTCGATCCTGCTGGATCTGCTGCGTGCTGGTGTTTAGCAGTCGTGCGGCCTCGCCGGGGTGCGGAGTCAGCACCCAGTCGGCGCAGCGCTGCATGCCGGTTCCTGCGGCGATCAGATTCAGCGCGTCGGCATCCACCACCAGCCGTTGCTGCGGCTGGCGCGCCGCCAGTGCACTGACCAGCACCTCGCGCGCCCAGTCGCTGCGACCCAGACCCGGTCCGACGACGATGACATCCGCCCCGCCCAGCACCGCCGGCACATCGGCAGCGCTGCGCAACGCGGCAAACATCAATTCCGGACGTGCGCCAACCACTGCTTCGAGATGCTCGGGCAGGCTTGCTACCGTCACGAGCCCTGCACCAACGCGCAGTGCCGCCTCGCCCGCCAGGCGCGCCGCACCGGGCATGCCGGTGCCACCGCCGACGATGACCACCCGCCCGAACTGACTCTTGTGGCTTTGCCTGGGCCGCGGTGGCAAGGCGGCTGCAAGTGCATGCGCGGTGAGCCTGCGCAACGCAGGCTGTATTGCGGGCAAAGCCGCATCCAGCGCGTCGAAATGCAGCTCTCCTGCATGGTCAGGCCCATCGCCCAGGTAAAGCCCCTGCTTGAGTGCAATGAAGCTGATGGTGGCCGCGGCCCGCACTGCCGGCAGTGCACGGCCGCTGTCCGGATCGAGGCCTGATGGCACATCGAGCGCGAACACAGGACGCCCGCAGTCATTCATGGCCACGATGGCGGCTTGCCAGTCGGCGCGCAGCGGCGCACGCACACCGATGCCCAGCAGCGCATCGATCACCACGTCCGCGCTGCCGAGCAATGCAGCGTCGAAGCCTTGCACCACGCCCCCGACGCCAAGCAGATCGGCGCAAGCCTGGGCAGCTTCGCCGCGCAATGACGCGGCATCGCCCAGCAGCATGACGGTCGCAGTTTGTCCGTCCTGCAGCGCCAGCCGCGCCAGCACCAGTCCATCGCCACCGTTGTTGCCCGGCCCGGCCACCACGACCAGCCGTCGGGCTGCCGGCCACCGCCGGCGCAGGAATGCATGGGCCGCTGCCCCGGCCCGCGACATCAGGGTGTAGCCCGGCGTGCCGGCGGCAATCGCAGCAGCTTCCAGCTGCCGGACCTGCGATAGCGAATAGAGCTCACTGGGAAGCGTCATGTGAACCTTGAGTATACTGACTCACGATGACCACACCGTTGACGCGCCAGGAACTGCTGCAATTGGCACAGGCCCAGGGCTTTGCCGATGCGGGCGTTGCCGGCGTGGACCTGCCGCAGGACGAAGCCTGGCTGCAGCAATGGCTGGACGCGGGCATGCACGGCGAGATGGGCTACATGGCACGCCACGGCACGAAACGCAGCCGTCCCGACGAACTCAGGCCCGGCACCTTGCGGGTCATCAGCCTGCGCATGGACTACTGGCCGGAGGATGCCGCCGACGCCAACGCAGTGCTGGCAGACCCGTCACTGGGCTACATGTCCCGTTACGCGCTGGGGCGCGACTATCACAAGGTCATGCGCCAGGCACTGGCACGCGTTGCTGCGGCCATCGCTGCCCGCATTCCGCACGACTACCGGGTGTTCGTGGACTCGGGGCCGGTGCTGGAAAAGGCGCTGGCCCGAAATGCGGGTCTGGGCTGGATAGGCAAACACACCAACCTCATCGCCAGCGATGCGGGATCGTACTTTTTTCTGGGCGAGATACTGACCGACCTGCCCTTGCCCATCGATGCACCGGCCAGTGCGCACTGTGGCAGCTGCTCGGCCTGCATTCCGGCCTGCCCTACGCAGGCCATCGTGGCGCCACACAAACTCGATGCGCGGCGCTGCATTTCCTATCTGACCATCGAGCTGCGTGGCCCGATTCCCGTGGAGCTGCGCGCCGCCATCGGCAATCGCATCTATGGCTGCGACGATTGCCAGCTGGTGTGCCCATGGAACAAGTTTGCGCGTACCGCAAGCCAGCCGGATTTCAGGATACGGCATGGTCTCGACGCACCCCGACTGACCGACCTGGTTGCCTGGACCAGCGAAGACTTCGAACGCAGCTTCGAGGGCAGCGCCGTACGGCGCATCGGCTACGAAGCATTCATCCGCAATGTAGCGGTGGCGCTGGGCAATGGCCCGGGCGATGACGCAACGCTGCAGGCATTGCGCGCCCGTTGCAGCGATTCATCGGAGCTGATCGCCGAGCATGCGCGCTGGGCAGTGGACCGGCTGGTCGCCAATGGCGCGCCGGCCCACCAGGCCTGACTAGCGCAGCGCCACGCGCAGATTGTCGATCAGTCGCGCCTTGCCCAGGCGCGCGGCCGTCAGGATCACCAGTTCGCGCGAGGTGCGCGCCGGCTCATACAGCGTCTGGGCGTCGCGGATCTCGAAATAGTCCGGCTGCATCCTTGCCGCACGCAGTTCGGCAATGCCAAAGGCCTCCAGTGCCGCGAAAGTCCGCTCGCCGGCGTCGATGCGGGTAGCCACGGCACGCAGCGTTTCATGGATGCGCGGCGCCACGGCCCGCTCTGCTTCCGACAGATAGCGATTGCGGGAACTCATGGCGAGGCCATCCGGCGAGCGCACCGTGGGCGCGCCCACGATCTCCACCGGCAGGTCCAGGTCCGCCGTCATGCGGCGGATGATGGCCAGCTGCTGATAGTCCTTTTCACCGAACACGGCCAGATCCGGTTGCACGATGCCGAACAGCTTCGCCACCACCGTGGCCACACCATCGAAATGCCCGGGCCGGACGGCCCCATCGAGAATCTCGGACAGCGCCTTTACCGTGACGCGCGTGGCGCTCTGCCGGTTGTCGGGATAGATCTCCGCCACTGCCGGCAGGAACATCAGGTCGCAACCGGCATCCGCCAGCAAACGCCGGTCGTCCTCGGGTGTGCGTGGGTAGCGCTCGAAGTCTTCACCGGGGCCGAACTGCAGCGGGTTCACGAACACGCTGGCGATCACGCGGTCGGCCCGTTGCCGTGCCGCTTCGAGCAGGCTCATGTGGCCCTCGTGCAGGCTGCCCATGGTGGGCACGAAGCCGATACGCGCGCCCTCCGCGCGCCACTGGCGCACTTGCTCGCGCAGTGCGCTGATGCGTTCTGCCGTGATCATCAGGAGAAGCAGTGCTCGGATGCGGGATATTCGCGGCTCTTCACCGCACCCACGTAACCCTGCAGCGCCGCCAGCGGCGACCCGGCCCCCTGCATGAAGTTGCGCACGAAGCGCGGCTTGCGACCGCTGGTGATGTCGAGAATGTCGTACAGCACCTGGATCTGCCCGCCGGTATCCGGCCCTGCCCCGATGCCGATGACCGGCACCTCCAGCGCCTCGGTCACCGCCTTGCCCAGCGCAGTGGGAATGCATTCGAGCAGCACGATGTCGGCACCGGCCTGCTGCAGATCCTTTGCATCCTGCAGGATACGTTCTGCAGCATCGGCATTGCGTCCCTGCACGCGAAACCCGCCCGTCTTGTGCACGGACTGCGGCTTCAGCCCCAGATGCGCACAGACGGCGATATCGTGTCCGGCAAGGAATTCGACGATGCGCAGCTGCTCGGCGCCGCTTTCCAGCTTCACCATGCGCGCACCACCTTCCTGCATCAGGCGCACGGAGTTGGCCAGCGCGACCTCCGGCGAGGAGTAGCTCATGAACGGCAGATCCGCCACCAGGAATGGCCGGTGCAGGCCGCGCGCCACGGCGCGGGTGTGGTACACCACATCTTCCACGGTGACCGGCACGGTGGTGTCGTGGCCCTGGATCACCATGCCGAGCGAATCTCCCACCAGCACCACATCGACGTTTGCCTCGTCGAGCAGCACCGCGAAGCTGGCGTCGTAGCAGGTGAGCGCCGCGATGGGCTCGCCCGCCGTGCGCATCTTGTTGAGCGTGGTCAGCGTGACCGGCGGCCGGGCCGAATCGCGCAACTGCAGCTGTGTATACATGCCTTACAACCCCCCGTGACGCAGCGGATTGTAGTAGAGCCGGCCACGGACCGTGCGTCCGATCTGCGCCAGCAGATCCTCGTAGTCCGCCTCATTGCTGATGGGGTCGAACTGGGCGGCATTCACGATCAGCAACGGGCTCGCCTCATAGGCGTGAAAGAAGCGCGCATAGGCGTCATTCAGGCGGGTGAGATAGCTGCGGTCGATCAGGCCCTCATGGGCGATGCCGCGGCGCGCAATGCGGTCCAGCAGCACGTCCACCGGTGCCTGCAGATAGACCACCAGGTCGGGCCTGGGCGCATCGATCGCCAGCCGGTCGTGCAGCTGCCGGTAGAGTCCGTACTCCTCGTCGTCGAGCGTCATGCGCGCGAACAGGTCATCTTTCGCCAGCAGGTAATCGGCCACGCGCACCGCGCCGAACAGGTCCTGCTGCTGCAGCAGTGCCTGCTGCTGCGCACGCTGGAACAGGAAATACAGCTGCGCCGGCAGCGCGCCCACACGCGGATTGCGATAGAAGCGTTCGAGGAACGGATTCTCGTCCGCCTGCTCCAGCACCAGCTGCGCACCCAGCGTTGCCGCCAGCTTGCGCGCAAGGCTGGTCTTGCCCACGCCGATCGCGCCTTCCAGCACGATGTAACGGTGCGCCGCCACCGTCATGCCGCCAGCACCTCGGCGATGCCGTCTTCAGGCAATCGACGCAGCAGTTCCTCCACCCGGCCCACGCCCGGCACCTGCAATGTGGGCGCGATGTCGGCCAGCGGCGCCAGCACGAAGCCACGCTCGGCAATGCCCGGATGCGGCACCGTGAGCTCGGCCGTGTCGATGCGCTGGTCGCCGAATACCAGCAGATCCAGATCCAGGGTGCGCGGGCCCCAGCGCTCGCTGCGCACGCGCCCGGCAGCGACTTCGATGCCGCGAATCCCGGCCAGCAGTTCCGGCGCGGACAGCCGGGTCAGCATGCCGGCAACGGCATTGATGAAATCCCCCTGCTGCACCGGTCCGAATGGCCGCGTGCGATACAGGCGTGATCTGGCGACCAGCCTGCTGCCGGGCAACTGTGCCAGTGAGTCGAAGGCCGCGCGCACGCGCGCCAGGGAATCACCGAGATTGCTGCCGACACCAATGTAAGCCGGCACCCAACTGGTCATCGCGGACCTGAAGGTCGTCGACGCCGCCGACGCCGGCGGGGCCGGTCACCATCACCCTCGCCGGATCCGCCCTCGTCCCCACGGGCACCGCGGCCACCGCGCGCTGCCTCCAGCGCTTCAGCCATCTCCATGCGCTGCTGCGGGTTTGCCACCTGCAGTGCAGTCCACCATTCAGCCACCTCACGCTGCGCCATGCCCACTGTGGCACGCAGCAGCAACAGGTCGTAGGCAGCCCGGAAGCGCGGCTGCTCGATCAGTCGCAATACCCTGCGGCTGCGCGGATTCTCCAGCTGCGGCTGCAGCGCAAACATGTCGCGCACGCCCAGCGAGAAGCGCTTGGGAATGGTCACGCGCTGCTGCGCCTCGCGCATCGCATGCTCGCAGCCATCGAGAATCGTGCCGACATCGCCCCAGCGGTCCTGCGGCTGCTGCTCGATCCAGGCGGCAATCGGCCCGTAGAGCAGCAGCGTGAACAGGAACGTGGGTGTGACGGACTTGCCGGCCAGGACCCGTTCATCGGTATTGGCGAGGCCGGCAACCAGCAGCTTGTCCACCAGGCTGTCGGGATGACGGGCAAGGAATTTGTCCACGGCCGGATAAAGCACCGCAAGCAAGCCCCGCCGCCGCAGCACTTCCAGCGATTTCACGCCATGGCCGGTGAGGAACAGCTTCAGCGTTTCGTCGAACAGGCGCGCTGCCGGCACTTCCGTGAGCAGATGCCGCAGTTCATCGATGGGCGCTTCGGTGCCCGCATCCAGCGTGAAACCCAGCTTCGCCTCGAAACGCGCGGCGCGCAGCATGCGTACCGGGTCTTCGCGGTAACGATGGTCGGGGTCGCCGATCATCCGCAACCGCCGCGCCTTGACGTCTTCCATCCCGCCGACGTAATCCCACAGCGAGAAATCATCGATGTTGTAGTACAGGCCGTTGCAGGTGAAATCGCGCCGCCAGACATCTTCTTCGATGCTGCCGTAGCTGTTGTCGCGCAGGATGCGGCCCTGGTCATCCAGCACACGATCGGTGACATCTTCCGCGTCGCGCTCGCGCTGCCGGTCGAGTTCCTCTTCAGCCTCGCGGTTGTCTTCGCTGGCGCCCACCTCCGGCAGGATGTCCGGATCGTCCTCGGTTTCCTCGCCCTGCGATGGCGCGCTGGCCGCCCTGAACGTGGCCACCTCGATGATCTCGTGCCCGAAGAACACATGCGCGAGCCGGAAGCGCCGCCCGATCAGGCGGCAGTTGCGGAAACAGCGCCTGACCTCTTCCGGGCTCGCACTGGTGGCAACGTCGAAGTCCTTGGGCTCCACGCCCAGCATCAGGTCGCGCAGGCAGCCGCCGACCAGGAATGCCTGGTACCCGCCCTCGCGCAGGCGATACAGCACCCGCAATGCATTGGGCGAAATGTTCTTCCACGATATGGAATGTTCGGCCCGCGGAATGATGCGCGGCAAGGCTGCCGGCGGTGCGCCGGCGTCGGAATCAGGGTTCAATGGGGTTTCCGGACTGTTTTTAAGGACTTGAGCATGTTTCGGGGGCGCCTATAATACCGCGCCCCGCCCGCCCACGCGGCAACCATACCGGCGGGCAGGCCACGCTCCCTTCGTCTAGAGGCCCAGGACATAGCCCTCTCAAGGCTAGTACACCGGTTCGAATCCGGTAGGGAGCGCCAAATCTTCACTCCACGCTGATTTTCCAGCACTTTGCGCAGCTTCGCGCGCCTGTGGCCCTCAACTGGTACACCGGCTGGTACCCCGAGGTGTACCACTTGCCATAGACAGGTGGTACCTCGGACAGGCCGGAAAGGGTCTGGACGTGGCAAGAGTGATACGGCGCGGCGGGGTCTACTACTACCGCGCGAAGGTGCCGAAGGCACTACGGGGAGTCCTCCAAAGGGTGGAACTGAAGTTTTCCCTTGGGGACGTTGACAGGGAAACGGCGGAGGCTCTGGCGCTGGAAATGAGCGCCGGTCAGTTGCGCCTGTGTAGGGCGCTCCGGCAGGCTGCCAGCCCCATGACTACGGATCAGGTCGAGCGGCTGATAGCCCATTACATGAAATCCTTCCGGGACAACCGGGAGACCGACGCCATTGCCCTAGGTAATCAATCGACCGAAGACGGCGCCGCCCGCCGGGCATGGGTAACGGAGGAACTGGCGGCGGCGGAAGATGATCTCCTGCACAACCGGCTGGCCTCGATGGACCACCTTGCAGGAGACCTCCTGCGGGA
>JAATEY010000198.1 GCA_015655465.1 Gammaproteobacteria bacterium
GCGCCGGCGCAACTGCTGCGTGACGCGCGCATGCACGGAGTCGGGATACGACCTGTCGATGTGCGGGTGAGTGACATCGACTGCACGCTGGAAGCAGGCGAGGCGGACCAGCCCTGCCTGAGGCTGGGCCTCGGGTGTGCAGGTTCGCTGGGCACAGCCGCGCGCGAGCGCATCGTGGCAGCGCGACGCATGGCACCCTTCGACAGCGTCAGGGATCTGGGCGACCGCGCGCAGCTGCTGCGCCATGATCTCGAGGCGCTGGCTGCAGCGGGCGCACTGGCGGGTTTCGATGCGCACCGTCACCTGGCCCATTGGCAGGTGGCGGGCTACCTGCCACCGCTGCAGGCAGCCCCCGATGCCGCGCACGAAGGTGCGCTGCCATTGCTGCGCGCACCCACCGAAGCGGAAGACATCGTCGCCGACTATCGCGCCCTGGGCTTCACCCTGGGAAGGCATCCACTGGCCCTGCTGCGCGCGCAGCTCACTGCCGCGCAGGTGCTCACTGCCACGCAACTGCAGGATCAACCCGATGGCGCGCTGGTGCGGGTGGCGGGGCTGGTCACCACCCGCCAGCGGCCGCAGACCGCCAGCGGCGTGACCTTCGTGACGCTGGAAGACGAGTCCGGTCAGGTCAACGTGGTGGTGTGGCGTCGCCTGGGCGAGCAGCGCAACGACGTGCTGGTCGGGGCGCGATTGATGGAAGTGCGCGGCGAACTGCAGCGCGAATCAGATGTGACCCATGTGATCGCGCGCGACCTGATCGACCGCACCGGGCTGGCCGGTGCATTGCAATTCGGGATACATGAATTTCACTAGAATGGGCGCCGCATATGAATTCGCCAGCGTTTCCCTTCCCCAGATCGCAGGCCACCACCACCGATGCCGTGCTCATCGAGGCGCTGCATGCCTGTGCCAGGCGCAGTGTGCCGGCGCTGCGGCGCATCTACGACCTGACTGCACCGCGCCTGCTCGGAGAGCTCACGCAGATGCTGGGCGACCGGCAGGCGGCCGAAGCGGCGCTTGCGGATTGCTACGTCCACATCTGGCAGCAGGCCGCCACCTTCAATCCCGAGCGCTGCCGGCCCGGCACCTGGCTGCTGTCGATCGCGCGTCACCATGCAATCGACAGCCTGCGCCAGCAGCAGCCGGCCACACCGTGGGAAGAGGTCGACGCCGCATTGCGGCTCACGGACACCGCGTTGAGCGAGGAATTCCCGCTGCAGGAAGGGCGCATCCTGCGGCTGGCCTATCTCAGCGGCCGCTCCCCCATGGAAATCGCCCGTGCCCTGGACTGGCCCCTGCGTCGCGTGCAGGAAGCCATTCGCCGCTCGCTGCTGGCGATGCTCGAGGTGCCCGCGACATGAAGCTGCAGGGGCGGGCACTGCAGCAGGTGGCCGGCGCCTACGCGCTGGGCAGCCTGGGTCCGCGTGCGCGTCGCCGCTTCGAAGCGCTGCTGGCGCGGGACCTGCTGGCGCGTCGTGCCTGGCAGCAGTGGGAACAGCGGCTGTCGGGCATCGCCCAGGATTTGCCGCCGGTTCGACCACCCGACAGGACCTGGCAGCTGATCGAGCAGCGCATCGAACAAAAGCCGCAGCCGCGCGCGTGGTCGCGGCGCTGGGTGCTGATCGCAGCGCTGGTGCTCGCGGTCGCGGTCGTCCTGGTCTGGACGCGGACCCTCAGGCCGTAGAGCGGCGGTTGCCCCTGGGTTCGCCGATGTCGTAATCGTCGAAGTCCGAGGTGAGCTCACGGGTGCGTTTCTGCTCGGCCAGCAATTCCAGCTTGCGCCAGGCGGGAACGCCCTGTTTTGCGCCGCGCCTGCGGGCCTGGTCCAGTTCCCTGGTCAGGCGCGCGACGTCCACCGACTCGCCCTCGTCGCTGTCGAGAGAGTCATCGTCGTCCGCTTCGTCGAACTCTTCTGCTTCCTGCTTCTCGATCATGACCGTCCGCTCATGAAGGAAAACCACAACGCCAGCGAATATATACCTCAGCGGATCAGGTTGTTCATCTGGAAAATTGGTAACAGCATCGCAAAAACGATACCGATGACGAACACGCCCATCAGGACGATCAGCAGGGGGCCCAGCAGGCTGACCAGCGCGGTCAGCAGGCCGTCGAGTTCACGCTCCTGGCTTTGTGCGGCCCGCTCGAGCATGGTGTCGAGCTCGCCGCTGGCTTCGCCGCTCGAAATCAGATGGATGGTCATCGGGGGGAACAGGCGGCTGACGGCCAGCGAGCGGCCGATCGGCGCACCCTCCCGCACCCGCAGGGTTGCGATGGCAACGGCTTCACGCATGGGAGGGTTGGTAATCACCTCACCGGCAATGCGCAGCGCCTCCAGCACCGGCACCGAGCTGCCGATCAGGATGCTCAGGGTGCGGGTAAACCGCGCCGTGTTGAAGCCCCGCACGATGCGGCCGACGATGGGAATCCGCAACTGTAGCCGGCCGAAACGACTGCGCACGGCCGGGTCTTTCATGCGCTGCGCGGCCAGCCATCCCAGCCCGGCCAGGCCAGCCAGCGCCCAGATGCCCCAGGCACGAATGAAGTCGCTGACGGCGATCAGCACGCGGGTGGCAAACGGCAGCGACGCCCGGTAGCTGTCGAATACCTCGACGACTTTCGGCACCACGAACACCAGCAGGATCGACACGATGCCGAAGCACATCACCGTCAGGGCGACGGGATACAGCAGGGCGCCCATTACCTTCTGGCGCAGCACCTCGCGGTTCTCGGTGTAGTCCGCCATCCGCTCCAGCACGTCATCCAGATGCCCGGCCTGTTCACCGGCCGAAACCGTGGCGCGATAGATCTCCGGAAACACGCGCGGGTAATCGCCAAGCCCGGTGGCCAGCGGATGGCCTTCCATCACCTTGGCGCGCACCCCGATCAGGATGCGCTGCACCCGCGGCTTCTCGCTCTGCTGCGAAACTGCCAGCAGTGCTTCTTCCAGCGGCAGGCCCGCGCGTGTGAGGGTGGCAAGCTGGCGCGTCAGCAGCGCAAGTTCGGTGGTCGAGACTCC
>JAATEY010000205.1 GCA_015655465.1 Gammaproteobacteria bacterium
ACGCGGCGGATGTCCTGCAGCTGGCTGCCCGGATGGCAGTGCACCAGCTGCAGGCAGTCCAGCATGTCCTTGTCGCGCAGCACCTTCAGCAGTTCGAGGATTTCGGTGACGAACAGGCCGAACTTCGAGCGGTCGCCCGCCGATTCGCGCCAGCGGCCCGAGCCCTCGCTGGCCAGCTTCACGCGCACGCCGATGCGCGGCCGCACGTTGTAGTGTTCGGCATGCCGCAGGATCAGCGCGAGTTCGGCAAAGTTCTCGACCACTGGAATGATGGTGCGGCCCAGCTTGGTTGCCAGGATCACCGCTTCGATGTAGCTGGAATCCTTGAAGCCGTTGCAGACGATGACGCGATCGGGCGAATCCTCGGTCATCGCCATCACGGCCAGCAGCTCCGGCTTCGAACCCACTTCCAGGCCAAAGCCGTACTTGGCGCCGTAGCGGTAGACTTCCTCCACCACCAGGCGCTGCTGGTTGACCTTGATCGGAAACACCGCGGCATAGCGGTTGCGGTACTCGCTTTCGGCGATGGCCTGCGCGAAGGCGTCGTGCAGCCGCTGCAGGCGGTGCGCGAGGATGTCCGAGAAGCGCACCACCACCGGCGTGCGCAGGTCGCGTGCTTCGAGACCCTGCACGACTTCGTGCAGGTCGATTTCACGATCCGGCGTGGTGTCGGGTCGCACCACGATGTGTCCCGCTGCATTGATGGAGAAATATCCCTTGCCCCAGGCGGGCACCTGGTAGAGATCGAGCGAGTCCTCGGTGTTCCAGCCATTGGGTGCGGTCCCAGGACCAGCCTTTTTCTTGTCGGAACTCACGTGCTCGTATCCTCCACGATCACCGGGCGTGCCGGGTCGGTGATCCATTCACTGAAGCTGCCCGCATAGAGCCGGGCGCCGCTGTAACCTGCCAGCTCCAGCGCCAGCAGGTTGTGGCAGGCGGTGATGCCGGAACCGCACATGGCGACAATCGGCGCCAGCGCTGGCTGATCCAGCAACGGCGCCCAGCGTTGCCGCAGCTGCGCGGCATCCAGGAACTGCTGCGCCGGGGTGAGGTTGCCGGTGAACGGCAGGTTCACCGCGCCAGGCACATGCCCGGCGACCGGATCGATGGTCTCGTTGCGGCCGGCAAACCTGTCGGCGGCCCGGGCGTCCACCAGCGTGATGTTGCGCGCCGCGAGTCCCGCCACCACTTCCTCGCTCGACACGACGCCATCGAAGCCGCGTTCGGGCACGGCACCGGGCGCGAGCTGCGGCAGGTCGGTGTCGATGTCGTAGCCGGCTGCAACCCAGGCCGCGAAGCCGCCGTCCAGCACCTGCACGGCGCGATGGCCCCGCGCCCGCAGCATCCACCACAGGCGTGCCGCGTATGCGCCGTTGCCCTGATCATAGGCGACGACCCGTGACGATGATGTGAATCCCCAGCGCGCAAGCGTTGCCGCGAATGCCGCGGGCGATGGCAGCGCATGGCGGCCGGCGCCGGCGCGGAGCGGGCCGGCAAGATCCTCGTCCATGGAGGCGAATATCGCGCCCGGAACATGCCCGGCGGCATAGGCGCTGCTTCCTGCAGCGGGGTTGCCGAGTTCATGGCGGCAGTCGACAAGCAGCAGTCCCGGCGTGCCCAGCAGCCCGTGCAGGGCCTCTGCGCCGATCAGTGGTGGTTCAGGTTGAATCGTCATGCGCGCATCATCGCCGCAAGGCACCGCCGCGCACAATTCGCCGCTACAATTTCGTACCTGCAGGACACATGGAAGAGCTCGCGGTGATCGACGTTTACTGGGGCAGCGGCAGCCCGTATTGCTGGCGTGTGCTGCTCGCCCTGGAACGCAAGGGGCTGCCCTGGCGCAGCCACCTCCTGAACACGGATCTGCAGGAGCACAAGGCGCCGCAGATCGTGGCGATGAACCCGCGCGGCCGGCTGCCGGTGCTGCGTGACGGCGACTACATCGTGTTCGAATCCCTGGCGGTGCTCTATTACCTCGATCTGAAATACCCCGCGCCACCGCTGTTCGGGCATTCACCCGAGGAGGCCGGCGTGATCATGCGTGTCATCAATGAATTCCAGGCGTACACCGAGGCCGATCTGATGCGCCTCGTGAACGAGCTGCAGTCGCCCGCGCCGCGTTTCGGCGAAGGCTTGACGCGCGCCATGCATACGGTGGCGCGGGAGGCCCGTACCATCGAGGGCCGGCTGTCGAAGGGCGACTGGATCGTCGGCGACGCCGTCAGTGCCGCCGATATCGCGATTTACCCTTGCATCCGTCTGCTGCATCGGGCCTTATTGCGCCCCGGGGCGCAGGAGCTGGCAACCCGCTTTCTGCCCGCAGAAGTCCACTACCCGCAGCTGGCCCGCTGGCTGCGGCGGGTGGAGGCACTGCCGGGATTCGGGAAGACCTTGCCGCCGGGATGGCAAGGTCTGCCGGTTTTCGGTGAATCAGCTGGATGAGCGTTTGCGAGAATCATGAGTCACAAGGTTTATCTGGATTTCCCCGGCCGCATCGTGATGGTCGGTTTCGGCAGCATCGGCCAGGGTGTGCTGCCCCTGATCCTGCGTCACATCGACATCCGTCCGGAACGCATCGTGATCGTCACGGCGGACGATTCCGGCAATGCGGAAGCCGAAGCGCTGGGTGTGCGCATCATTCGCGAACCGCTGCTGCGCGAGAACTACCGGCGCGTGCTCGACAGCGTCATGGGCCGCGGCGACTTCCTGGTGAACCTGTCGGTGGATGTCTCCAGCATTGCGCTGATCAAGCACTGCTGGGAGCGCGGGGTCATGTACATCGACACCTGCATCGAGCCCTGGGCCGGCGGCTACACCGATCCGACGCTGCCGCCGGGCCGCCGCACCAACTACGCGCTGCGCGAGGACATGCTGGCGCTGCGCACGGACCTGACGGCGCGCCATCCCACCGCCATCATCACGCACGGCGCGAATCCGGGCCTGGTGTCGCATTTCGTCAAGGAAGCGCTGCTGCAGCTCAAGCGCGACATCGGCGTCGACAAGGACAAACCCGAGCCGGGCAATCGCGGCGAGTGGGCGGAGCTGGCGCAGGCGCTGGGCATCCGTGTCATGCATGTGGCCGAGCGCGACACGCAGGTTTCAAGCCGTCCCAAGGAAGTGAACGAGTTCGTCAACACCTGGTCGGTGGATGGCTTCGTCTCCGAGGGCTGCCAGCCGGCGGAGCTGGGCTGGGGTTCGCATGAGCGCAATTTTCCGCGCGATGCCAAACGGCATGATTTCGGCAACGGCTCTGCCATTTATCTTGGACAGCCCGGTGCCGCCACGCGCGTGCGCACCTGGACCCCGAAGGCCGGCCCGATCCACGGCTTCCTGATCACCCACAGCGAAGCGATCTCGCTGGCCGACTACTACACCGTGCTCAAGTATGGCGACGTGGTGTACAGGCCAACCGCGCACTATGCGTACCACCCCAGCGATTCGGCGGTTTTGTCGATTCACGAACTGGCTGGCCGCAACTGGCAGATGCAGGACCGCAAGCGCATCCTGATGGGCGACATCACTTCCGGCATGGACGAGCTCGGCGTGCTGCTAGCCGGCCACAAGCGCAATGCCTTCTGGTTCGGCTCGCAGCTCACGGTGGAAGAAGCACGCGCGCTGGTGCCCTACAACAACGCCACCAGCCTGCAGGTCACGGTGTCGGTGCTCGCCGGCATCATCTGGGCGATGGAGAATCCGGACAGCGGCCTGCTCGAGCCCGATGAACTGGACCACCGGCGGATTCTCGATATCTGCCGTCCGTATCTCGGCAAGGTCAGCGGCGCATACACCGACTGGTCGCCATTGTCCGATCGCGAGCGCCTGTTTCCGGAAGACCTGGACATGAGCGATCCCTGGCAGTTCAAGAACGTGCGGGTCATCTAGCGCCGGCGTTCGTAGTCGATGGCAACGATTTCGTAGCGAGTCTCGACGCCCGCGATGTTCACGGTGATCTCCGCGTCCAGGGGCTTCCCAAGCAGGGCACGCGCCAGTGGTGCGTCCATGCTGATGTAGCCCTTTTCCATGTCGAACTCGTCCGGTCCGACGATGCGATACCGGCTCTCGGTGCCGTCGTCACGCGCCAGCGTCACCCAGGCACCGAAGAATACGCGCCCGGGGTCGGCGGGCGGCTGGTCCACCACCACCATGCCGTCCAGGCGGCGGCGCAGGAAGCGCACGCGGGAGTCGATTTCCCGCAGCCGTTTCTTGCCGTAGGTGTACTCGGCATTCTCGGAGCGGTCGCCCTGGGCGGCTGCGGCGCTGACCGC
>JAATEY010000285.1 GCA_015655465.1 Gammaproteobacteria bacterium
GCAACGCCGCCGTCACAATTCCTGCCGCCAGCAACTTTCGCAATTTCACGCTGATCACTCCTGCAATGACAAATTCTGTGCAGCAAGGGTGGCGGCCGGCCGGTTAGCTGTCAGTAGCGCACCGGTTACCAACTGGTTACAGGCCCTCGCCGTTAGTCGGGTGCGAAAAGCTACGACTGTTAGAATCCCCGGGAAAATGCAGTACAAACACGCTTTCCATGCCGGTAACTTTGCGGACGTGCATAAGCACATCTCATTGCTGCAACTGATTCAGGCATTGCAGAAGAAGGCCAAGGGCTTTGTCTATCTCGACACGCATGCCGGCGCGGTCCTCCACGATCTGGCCGGTGCCGAGGCCCGCCACAGCAATGAAAGCGACGCCGGCATCACGCTGCTGGAGAGCAATCTCGCCCAGGCTCCGGGCCCCGGCCACGCGGCAATCCGCAGCTACATCGAAGCCGTCGATCGCATCCGTCGCGACCACGGCAACAAGCGCAGCCTCTATCCCGGCTCACCGCTGCTGGCCGCCACCCACCTGCGTGCGGTCGATCAGGCCATCTGCGTCGAGAGCCACGCGCAGACCTCGCGCGCCCTGCAGCGCATGCTCGAACACAGCGCCAGCCTGGTTCCTTCCATGCCGCGCGTGGTGCTGGGCGACGGTTACCACGAGATCCGCGCTCAGCTGCCACCGCCGCTGCGCCGCGGACTCACGCTCATCGACCCGCCCTATGAAGCCGCCGACGAGGAGCAGCAGATTGCCGCTGCACTGCTGCAGGGACTCACCCGCTTCGAGACCGGCGTGTTCGCCGTCTGGTATCCGATCAAGAAGCAGTACGACACCGATCTGTGGCTGGCGCGCGTACTCCGCGGCATCACCCGCCCCACCGTCACCATCGAACTGTGCCTGCGCCAGCCCGACCACACTGCCGGCCTCAATGGCTCGGGCCTCATGGTCGTGAACCCGCCCTGGCAATTCGATACCGAGGCCGCCGCATGGCAGCCCGAACTGCACGCGCTGCTCGGTGGAGCCTCGGGCAGCCTGGTAAAATGGCTCATCCATGAGCAATCCTGATCGCTACGCGGTGATTGGCCACCCCGTCAGCCATAGCCGTTCGCCGTACATTCACAGCCGTTTTGCCGCCCAGACTGGCCAGTCGATGAGCTACACCACCATCGACGCGAAGCCCGCAGACTTCGAAACCACGGTGCGCCGCTTCTTTGCCGAAGGCGGCAAGGGCCTCAACGTCACGGTGCCGCACAAGGAGGCCGCGCTGCAGCTGGCCGATGAACTCACGCCCCGCGCCCGCCGCGCCGGCGCCGTCAACGTGCTGGCGCTGCGCGCGGGCGGAAAGATTCTCGGCGACAACACCGACGGCGCGGGTCTGGCGCGTGACCTGCTGAACAATCACCGCATCAACATTGCCGGCCGCCGCCTGCTGCTGCTGGGCGCCGGCGGTGCCGCGCGTGGCGCAGTCGCGCCGCTGCTGGGCCTCAAGCCCAGCGAGATGACCATCGTCAACCGCAATGTCGCCCGCGCCCGCGAACTGGTCGAGCGCTTCAGCGACCTGGGGTCGCTGCACGCCATCGGCTATCAGGATCTGGGCAACGATCCCTACGACCTCGTCATCAATGCCACGGCCGCCAGTCTCGCCGGCGAACTGCCCGCCCTGCCGCCGGGCATCGTCAGCAGCCGCAGCATCTGTTACGACATGTACTACGGCCGCGATGAAACACCTTTTACCCGCTGGGCACTGCAACGCGGCTGCGCGCGCGCCATCATGGGCCTCGGAATGCTGGTGGAACAGGCCGCGGAGTCGTTTTACCTGTGGCGGAGCATGCGTCCCGACACGGCGTCGGTGCTCAGCGCACTGACCGCGGAGCTGCGCGCCTAGCCTTGCCCCGGGTCTGGCTTCCTTGCAGGTGGCAAAGGCGAGAAGTAGCCGATCACCAGCATCAATCCACCGACCACCAGGAACGATACGATGCGCGGCACGGTGCCTACACGCACCAGATCCACGAGGAAGAGCTTGGCAACGACGACGGCCATGAGGCCGGCACCGCCAGACCAGACGATGCGCAATCCCGCACGATTCGCCCACAGCATCGCGCCCAGCGCCAGCAGCGTCCAGAAGATCGACAGCGCTGCCTGCACCGCGGTATCGGCCACGAGCGCGTCGAGCCGGTACGGCACGCCACCCCAATGGTGCATCGTGCGCAGCAGCACCGCGTTCAGCCAGAAGAATGTCACCGCGGTCAGCGCTGCCATCATCCAGCGCTGCTGATCGCGCTCGAACAGCTCTGCACCTGCCCGCCATACCGCTTTCAACCATAGCGCGACTGCAGACAATGCAAGCCCCGTCGCGATGTCCAGGGGGTTGAGCAGCGGGAAATACGGCAGCGGCGCAGCCCAGCCATCCGACACGGTGTTCAACCACAGCGACCACGCCGCCAGCAAAACAGCAAGGCCGCAGGCGACCCAGCGTCGGAAATCCGATGGATGATTGCGCAGCGGCCAGCAGCGCTCCACCAGGCTGCCGGTCGACACCATGAGCAGCACTGTCGGTGCCAACCCCCACACAGCGCCCGCCCATGCCGTGCCCGACACAGTGATCCGGGTGATCTGCCAATGAAGCTCCCAGCTGATCAGCAATCCTGGCAACCACAATGCCAGTCCATGCAGGAGCGCGGCAATCCGGCTGCCAAGTGATGCCTCATGCCACCACAAGCTCAACCACAGCACCGCAAACCCTGCAGGCCAGGCCAGCCAGCCACCTTCACTGCAGGGATGCAGATGCCTCGCCGACCATACCAGCGCCGCCGCAATCATCACCGGCAGGATCAGCAACGCCGGCACACGCAGCGCGGGCCACGACAGCGGTCGCACCAGTGCCCCGGCGACCAGCGCAGTCACGGCGCACAGCCCCAGCAGTGCGCCTGCTTCCCACACAGGCACAAACTCCCGCACCTCGTGTCCGCCCGCGTACAGCCACCAGCCCAGGCCCCAGACCAGAAGCAGGTTCGATGGCCACTGCCCGAAGGGCTTCAACATGGAGCCCGGCTGCACCGCAAAGCGCGCGCTGCACAGGCCAGCCGCGCTCAGCAACAGCGCACCCATGCACTGCGCATTGGCCACGGGAATGAGCGCGGCAGGCGCATCTGTCTGCAAGAGGTATGCGACGGCCGCAGCAAGCTGCAGCACCACGCCACCGCCGGTGGGTAGCCAGCGCTCCTGCCGCAGACCGATCCACACCAGTGCTGCGCCTTCCAGCGCCCAGGTCGCCGCCGTCCATGCGTCATCCAGCCACAACGGCACCGCCAGCGTCAGGAATGCCACTGCGAGCGCCAGAAAGGATTCCTTCAGCAGACGCAAAGTCTCGCGCTGCGTGCGCTGCAGCCAGGCCGCGAGCAGCAGATAGACGAGGCCGGCACCCACCGCGCTCCAGGCCCGCCCATGGTCGAAGTCACGCACCAGTTCCATCTGCAGCGCCATCGCCACCACCGGAGTGCCAAACACCAGCGTGCCATCAACGTAGTGCGTGAGGCGCGGTGCTGTCTTGTGCGCAAACAGCACGGCAATCGCGACGAAGACCAGGAAGAAATACAGCAGGAATGGTTCGGTGGTTGCAAACTGCGCTGGTTCGTAACGCATCACGCCCCACGCTGTACCGATGCCAAACGTGAACACGAATGCCAGCAGGTTCAGCGGTCGCCAGGCCTTGAACCAGGCCTGTACGACGACGAACAGGTTCAGCAACGCGTAGTAGCTGAACAGCATGACGTGATTGCCCTCGCCGGTCGATGCCAGCACCGGTGCCAGGAATCCGCCGGTAACACCCAGCATGGAAAGCGCCAGCGAATCCTGCCGGATTGCCAGCAGGCAAAGCGCCACGCCAAGCCCCGCCATCAGGCCGAATGTCACGCCGGCAGGCAGCAACTGGTAATACTTCAGTGCCGCAAACAAGGTCAGATACAGGATGCCGACCGCGCCGCCCTGCAGCGCCAGCGAAAACCCGCGCCGCCGCTCGCGCAGCACCCAGCCCACTGCAAACAACGCCATCGCACCCAGCGCAACGCCGGTCAGCCGCATCTCGATGGAAAGACGTGCATGCTCTGCGGCGTACTTCAGCAGGAATCCCACGCCGAAAAACAGCACGATGATGCCGACGCGCACCACCAGATTGCCGCCAGTGAAGTAGTCGCGCACCACCCGCACAACCACCTCGTCGATCGATGGCGGTTGCGGGGATTCGGGTGATGGGGTCCACGAGCTTTGCTGTGCAGGCGCCACCTTCGATACCGGCGTCTGCCGTATGGGTGCGACTGCGACTGCGACCGCGGTTGTCGGCGCCGGTGCCGGCGCGCGTTCCCTGGCAGCATTGCGCTTCAACGCATGCAGCGTTTGCTCGAACTGCTCCAGCCTGCTCTCCAGCGAACTGATGCGGCTCCATATCGCCCATACGGCAATCGCCAGCAGCACAAGGCCGATGACGAGCACTATTGCCGCTCCGCGCCCGCTTCCATGGGCATCAATGCTGCTTTTATCGTGGCACCCCAGATCGCGACGCCGCGATCATTCAGGTGCAGATTGTCTGCAAGGAAGATGTCGGTCATGACGCTGCCATCCTTGTTCAGCAATGGTGTGGCCACATCAACATAGTGAACCAGCGGATCCTGTGCGGCGATTTCCCTGTATCCGGCGTTTACCTGCTGCGCCGTGCGCCAGCGGGCACTGCGCAGCACGCTGGGCTTGATCGACAGCACATAGATCCGGGTCTGCGGCAGCTTCTCGTGAATCCTTGCGATGATCCGCTTCAGGTCAGCCAGAATCGCGCCCTTCGGTATTGGCAACCTGCCATCGAGATCGTTGTCACCTTCATAGATCAGGATGGCGCGCGGCTTGTACACCAGTGCCACACGGTCCAGGTAGTACAGGGCGTCGTGCATGACGCTGCCGCCGAACCCCCTGGGTATTACCGTCAATGGAGCAAGTGCCGCCCTGGCCTGGTCGTTCCAATGGGCGATGCTGGAACTGCCGGTCAGTACGATCGCGTTTTCCGGTGGCGGTGCAAGCCTGTCCTGTTTCTCGAATTCGGCAATTTCAGACTCGAACCGCTTCGGATCCGGAATCCAGCCAGTCAGCAGCACCCATACCGCCCATGCGGCCCCTGCCAGCAGAATCGCGCCGAGCGCGAGGCGGATGATCGTGTTCAATCTGCCATCCGCGCAGACGCCTGGGACGAGCTACTTCCCGAACGCCAGGCCACCCGCCTTCGGACTCGGCGCCGGCATCGGCTTGCCCGTCACCGGGTTCGGATAGTGGAACGGCTCGACGTAGTAACTCGGATACGTCAGATAGATCACGGTCGGCGGCAGGTCGGGATACGGCTGGAATTTCTCCGGGAAGGTATTCACGGTGACGCTGTCCAGCCAGCCCTGCCTGTAGCCCGCGTACATGTTGAACGGGCCGTGCAGTTTCTTGAACTTCCACACGCCGTCTTCCTTGACGAAAGTATCCTCGTAATAGTTGTGGCCCCAGCCACCCGAGCTCATCACGAAGGCGATGCAGCGCGCCTTGGCCGTCTTGCCATCTTCCATGATGGTGGGCAGGCACTGGAACTGCTGGTGATCGATCAGCGAGCCATCCTTCGGGCCCATCGGTCCACCGCCCCCCATGCCGATGTTCATGTATTCGAACACCCGGTCCTTGCCGAGGAACACGCCCTTGCCGCCGATTTCCAGCGTTGCGTCGTCATCGAACAGGTCGGCCAGCGAACGCCACTGCGCCTTGTCCACGTAGTAGCCATAGGCATGCTGCACGATCTCGACATCGGTCAGGTCCTGCAGACGCGTGATGCGATCGCCCAGCGTGTTCAGCTGCTTCTCGATGGCTTTCAGGTCCGCATCGCTGGTCGCCGCCTGCGCGGTCGCGGCACAGAACAAACCCATGACCGCTGCGAATTTCATTGCACGATTGAACATGGCCCTACTCTCCTGCATGCGGTTTTTTGCTGACCGGATTGACGTAGTGATACGGCACGACCTGCAGCTTCGGCAATGACTGGTACACCACGGTCGGCGGCTTGTCCGGCGGGATATCCTTGCTCGGCGGGCTCACCGGAATCGGTTTTGCACCCCAGCCCTGATCGTAGTCACCCCAGAACGTCACGTAGTAGTGCAGGTTACTGAACTTCCAGGTGCCGTTGTCGTTGACATATTCGTTCTCGTAGACGCCCCCGCCCCAGCCGCCGGTGCCAGCGCGGGACAACTGCACATCGCTGCGCCAGCGCGCCTTGGCAGTGCGGTTGTCCTCCGACACATGGATGATGGGCTGCACCATGACATAGTTGTTGAGCTGGCCTTCTTCCAGCCCCTGCGGCCCCATCAGCGACAGGCCACGCTCGATGCTGGCATTGCCGATGTAGACGCCGTTCTGGCCGAACTCATAGCTGCCCTGCCTGCTGAACAGCGCGGCCGCTTTCTTCCACTGCCCTTCGTCGATGTAATAGCCGTACATCGCCTGCAGGTTCTCGATGGCGCGCACCGAGTGCGTACGCGCCAGCTGCAGCTGCTTCGCATCGGCCTGCGCCTCGAGCTTGCCCAGCTTGTCGTCGGCGCGCTTCGGCAGGTCAACCGGCGGCTGGCTCTGGATGGCGGTGAGATTGCCATCCGCATAGTGATACGGCGCTGTGAAAACCGCGGGGAATGGCTTGTATTGCAGCGGCGCGGGCGCATCCGGCGGAAACTCCTTCGCCACTGCCGACTGCCAGTTGCCGGTCACCGGCGCAAGCTTCGCCCAGCCACCCTGATAGGGCGCCTCGTAGTTCAGGTAGTACTGGCGCGCCGCGATCTTCCACACGCCGTTCTCCTTTATGTAGGAGTCCTCGATGGTGGCATCGCCCCAGAAGATCGCCTTCTTGTATTCGCCCAGCAGGCCCCACTCACGCCAGCGTGCATGCGCGGTCCTGCCATCGGCGGCCACCGTGACCATCGGCTGCAACTGCATGCGCAGATTCAGGCGTCCGAACGGCAGGCCGGGCGCCTCTTTCATGCTGCCGCCACCATGGCGCGTCAGCAGTTCCCGGATGCGGGCCTTGCCCTTGTAGACGCCATCCACGCCCCACTGGAAGGTGCCGTTATCGGCAAACAGATCGGCCGCCTCACCGAAAAAGCCCTTGTCCGTGTAATAGCCGAAGGCATGGCCCAGGCGCTGGATCCTGGTGATGGCCTCCACGTATTCCGTTTCATCTGCCATCGCCGCGACGCGAGCCTTCAGCGCCGTCAGACGCTCCGCTTCGCTCTGCGCAAAGCTCGTGCTGCAGAACACGATTCCCAGTGACAGGCTCAGCACCACCGGGACAGCTCGGAGAGGATTCTTCATTGACCCACCTGTTCGTTCTTCTGATTGGCCGGGCAGATTGTACGCCGCTGCGGGCGCTTCAGAGTTTTTCAATCTCGATATTCTCCCGCGTATCGCGCGGCGGTGAGCCGGGGCGGTCCTGATAGAGATACACATAATAGGTATTGGTCTTGCCGACATAGACCCATTGGCAGTGAAGCCGGCTTTCAGCAGGCTGGCGCAGCGGCACCATGTCGAACGTCATGGTCATTCCGGAGCCGTTCTTCGAGTAGCGCTTGTTCATTTCCTCGGCCGTACTGAGAGTCCGCTCCAGGATTGTGTCCAGCTCCTTGTGGCTGATGTTGTCGGATATGTCTTTGACATTTGCGCCGCCGTACTTCGCCGCGAAATGGTCGAACACTTCCATTGCGACGTCCTTCGCCCTGCTCCACTCTTTGCCCTCGTAGCTGATGACCTGTATGGAATCAAGGCCGGCATCACCAAAGACAAACGATGCCTTGACCTTGTGTCCGGAAAACCGGGCCTTCTCCGTTGCCACTCCGCCGGTTGCCGCAACGTTTTCGTACGGCCCGAGGTCGGTGAATGCCACGACCTGTTCCTTCGACATCCCGATACGCCACGGACCAAGGCCGACGTCCTCGTCTGCGAATGCAGGGCCAACGACCAGCAGCAACGCCAGCAGAAATGCAGGATTTCTTGAATGCACGGCAACCCCCTGAATGGCTCTTGTCCAAAAATACGCCGATACTGGCGGCTTGAGAAGCAACCGGCGCGGGAGGTCGACGATGATCCTTGAAACAGTGGCATCCGGTGGCTGCCGCTCCTACCTGCTCGGCTGCCAGGAAACCTGTGCCGCGGCATTGATCGACCCCGAACTCAGCCAGATCGACCGTTACCTGGCCCTGACCGCGCGCGACGGGCTGCGCATCCGCTATCTCGTCGATACCCACACCCACGCGGACCATTTCTCGGCCACCCAGCAGCTGGCACGCCAGCTGGGCGTGCCGGTGGTCATGCACAGCGCCAGCCCGGCGCCGTTCGTCGACCTGCGCTTGCATGGCGGCGAATTGCTGGTAATCGGACAGCTGCGGCTGCAGGCCCTGCACACACCGGGCCACACACGCGATTCCATGTGCCTGCGCGTGGAAGACGTGGTTTTTACCGGCGATACGCTGCTCATCGGCGCAACCGGCCGCACCGATCTGCCGGGTGGGGATGCGGAAGCGCTCTACGACAGCCTGTTCGACCATGTGCTCAAGCTCGACCCGGCGCTCAGGGTCTTTCCTGCGCATGAGTACAAGGGACGCACCCATACGACGATCGGCCAGGAAATGACCACCAACCCCCGGCTGCAGGTCCGGGAACGCGGCGCCTTCGTCGACATGATGAACAACCTCAACATCACCATGCCCACCCATGTCACCGAAGCGCTGCGTACCAACATGAGCGGCGGCAAGACCGTGGCGCAGATGCTCTCCGAGGCTGCAGCGGCGGTGCCGTTCATGTCTCTCGCCGAACTGCAGGCCTGCATCGAATCCGGCAGCAACGATGCGATCGTGCTCGATGTGCGCGAGCGGGATGCCTTCGAAGAAGGCCACATTCCCGGCGCGCGCCTGTTGCCGCGCGGCCAGCTGGAGCTGCGCGTCAACCAGGATCTGACCGACCCCACGCGCCGGATCATTGTCTACTGCGAGTTTGGCCGCGTCTCGACGCTGGCAACCCATACGTTGCGCCAGATGGGATTCACGGCCGCCGTCGCGCTGGACGGCGGCATGAAGGTCTGGCGCGAAAGCGGCTGCCCGGTGCAGACCGGCAAGGATCCCTGATCAGACTCCCGGAATGTCGCGCTTGCGCGTCGCGCGCCGATGCGCGATCTCCTGCACGTAGATCGGCGTGCGGTAATAGCTGTTTTGTCCGGCCGCGATGCGTTCCGGCATTGGCGTGAACGGCACCATGGATTCCGCCATCGCCTGGCCGCGCGCCTCCACACCCACCCGATACTCGGGCGCCGGGAAGATCCACATGTCGTTGTTGATGATGCCATTGACCACCAGGCGACCGACCGTAAGCGGGGCCTGCGGCCGTGCCCAGAGCGGCGTCGCGGCAGCGGGCGCTGCGGCACCGGGTGGGCGTGCACCGGCTGCAGCAGGCGCGCGTGGCGGCGCGGCAGGTGCTGGCGCAGCAACGGGCGGCGCGTCGTTCTTCAGCGATTCCGGACGGTAAGTCGCGCTCTGGGCGATGTTCTTCGTCGTGGCGCCGGGCGCCAGGTTGGAGCTGCCGATGTTGGTGCCGCGCAGTTCATGACGCAGCCCCTCCATCAGCCCCGTCACGGCCATCTTCGTCACTGCGTAGATGTTGCCGGTGCCCATGATCACGCCGTCGGTGGAGGAAGTCGTGACGATGTGGCTGCCTTCCTTGTGCGCCAGCATGCGGGGCACAAAGGTGCGTATGCCGCAGAGCGGTCCCCAGAAGTTGACCCCCATGCCCCAGTCCCAGTCCTTGAGCGTGCCGGCGACCAGGCTGGGCAGCCGGCCCACGCCGGCATTGTTGACCAGTATGTGCACCGGACCGAAAAACTTTTCGATCAGGTCGGCCTTGCTCTCCCAACCCTCGCGATCCAGCACATCGTGCACGATCGTCCGCACGCGCGGATCGTTGGCGGGGAAGTTCTTCAGCGCCTCGGCGAACTGCGAGTCGTCGAGATTGCCCAGGATCACCTTCGCGCCCGCCTCGTGCAGCGCGCGCGCTATGCCCAGGCCGATACCACTCGAGCCGCCGGTGATGTAGGCGACCTTGCCCTTCACATCCGTGATCGGCGGCGCCTGCGAGGCGCCCATGTCGGGCGGCACCGGCGCGGCGGCTTCCGCCCCATGCGCAGCCGTATTGCCGAGCAGCCCCGCGGTTCCGGCTGCCGCCACCACGCCGCCCAGCATCTGCCGGCGGTTCAGGTTCCTGTCGTCCATTGTCTTCCCCTGTTGGTACTTACTGCGCCTTTGGCGGCGCACGCAGTGACATGTTGCCGTGTACCACGCGCCGTGCATAGCGCCACCCCTGCGGCGTACGCACGAAGCTGTCTTCATAGCTCGCCATCATGATCAGTCGCGGCGCGCCATCGGCACCCGGTGCGACAAAGAACGACTGGCTCGTCGCGGCAGCGTGCTCACCCTGCAGCTCGATCCGCTCGTTGAACAGCACGTGGAAGTTGGGCTCGGCCAGCCCCAGCGGATTGCCGGCCATGATGCGCCGCAGACTGTCGGCGATGCCCACCGGGCCACGCGTGGTGGTGCCCGCGCTGACGTACTCGCCATCCGGGGCAAAGAGCCGGCCGAAGTCGTCGAAACGGCGTTCATCGAGCAACCGCCCGTAGTCGCGGATCAGCAGCCGGATGGCCTCGCGATCTTCCAGCTCGGCGAGACGCGTGGCCGCGGCGACAGCAGCTGCCGGCTGCGCCGCCTGCGAAACTCCCCCGCTCAACAACAGGGAAAACAGCGGTACAAGAAACAAGGCGCTGTGGATTTTCATTCCAGCGGACTCCAGGTATCCGGCGAAAGCCTGCTGCGCAGGATGAACGACATGCGGCGCGAGCGCCCTGCTACTGCCCCTTGCGCTTTGGCCGGGGTGTACCGGCCCCAGCGTATTGCTTTGCCAATGCCTTTGCCACCCTTGCGATGAGCGCCATGGGCATTGGCTCGTCCAGCGGGAAGCTCAGGTTCCCTTTTGCATTGGCATAGGGCCTGAGTGCCGCCCGCAGCCTGGCGTCGGCACGGACAGGAGGATAGATGCCAATGTGCCGCTTGAA
>JAATEY010000011.1 GCA_015655465.1 Gammaproteobacteria bacterium
CCCCAACATCGGTGAATGCTGGAACGCCGGCACCGCGACCATCATGCTGATGGGCGCGGTATGCACGCGGGCCTGTCGCTTCTGTGCGGTGGATACGGGCAATCCGCGCGGCTGGCTCGATGCGAACGAGCCAGCCAACGTGGCGCAGAGCGTCGCGTTGATGGGGCTTTCCTACATCGTGCTGACCAGCGTCAACCGTGATGATCTCGACGACGGCGGCGCCGCGCATTTCGCTGCCTGTGTACAGGCGATTCGCAAGCTGACTCCGCAGACCGCAGTGGAGGCGCTGGTGCCTGATTTCCAGGGCGTGCTGCGCGACGTGGAAACCGTGGTCGATTCCGGACTGCAGGTATTCGCGCAGAATCTGGAAACCGTGCGTCGGCTGACGCATCCGGTGCGCGACGCCCGGGCCGGGTACGAGCAGACACTCGCCGTGCTGGCACATGCCAGGCGGCACCGTCCGGATGTGCTCACCAAGTCGAGCCTGATGCTGGGGCTGGGTGAGTCCGATGATGAGGTGTATGCGGCGATGGATGATCTGCGCAATGCGCAGGTCGACATCCTCACGCTCGGCCAGTATTTGCGCCCCACTGCGAATCACCTGCCCGTGGCGCGTTTCGTTACGCCTGGGCAGTTTGAGCAATTCCGTGCGGCCGGGCTCGCGCGCGGCTTCCGCGAGTGCGTATCCGGCCCGATGGTCCGCTCCAGTTATCGTGCCGAGCAGGCGCTGGCCGGCAACAACGTCGGGCTGACGGGATCGCGGTGATCGTCCGCTGGCTGGGCCTGGTCGACTACGAGCCGACCTTTCGCGCCATGCAGAAATTTGTCGATGAGCGCGACGGCGCGTCGCGTGACGAGATCTGGCTGCTGGAACATTCGCCGGTATTCACGCTGGGCATGGCGGGCGATCGCGCTCATCTGCTGATGCCCGGCGACATTCCCGTGGTCGCAGCCGACCGCGGCGGCCAGGTCACGTATCACGGGCCCGGTCAGCTGGTGGCCTATCCACTGCTCGACGTGCGTCGCCTGGGGATTTCCGTGCGTGGTCTGGTGCTGCAGCTGGAGCAGGCGGTGATCGACCTGGTTGCCACCCATGGAGTCACTGCCGTGGGCAGGCGTGATGCGCCGGGTGTTTATGTAGAGGGCCGCAAGTTGGCGAGCCTGGGGCTGCGGATCCGGCGCGGTTCCAGTTACCACGGCCTGGCGTTGAACGTGGACATGGATCTCGCGCCTTTTGCCCGCATCAATCCCTGCGGCATGGCCGGAATGCAGGTGACGCAGCTTGCCGACTTCGGGATTCGTGCGGATGTGGAGCAGGTCGGCCGCCAGTTCGCGCAAGCTCTGGCAAGCGGGCTCGGCGTCCCGCTCACAACACCATGACGACGCCGTCCAGAAGCGTGAGATCGATGTGCAGCGCGCGCAGCTGCGCTTCGTTCTGCACCACGGGCACATAGGTCAGTGCCACGAAGTTGCTGTTTGCGGATGCGCGCTCGGACACGTTTTCAGCTGCTGCGGCACCGAAATGCCGCGAAAATGCCGCATCAACCTGCGCCCGCAGGTCCGGGGCGGCGCGCGCCACCACCTTGATGGGATATTCGACCGGGAAGCTGATGCGTTCTGGTTCCACGATTCGTTTAGAATAGCGCCCCTTCGAACGACCCGGTACCGCGGAGAGGTGGCAGAGTGGTCGAATGTACCTGACTCGAAATCAGGCGTAGGTGCAAGCCTACCGTGGGTTCGAATCCCACCCTCTCCGCCACATTCCAGCCAGCCGGGTCTAAGGGTTCTTACCCTTGTGAGGGCCGGCACCCGTCAGTATCCTTGCGCTGCCGTGTCTACCGAATCTCCCATTGCCGCATCGCCCATGGCGGATGCAAGCGTCGCCGCCGTAGAGACCGGTCCCCACTGGACCCGCCAGGCGCGCGACATCGTTGACGACCTGCAGCAGCGCTCCGCGCTGATCTACTGGACGGACTTCCTGGCCAGTGTCGGTGCGGCCTGGGCGCTGGCGTTCTGTTTCTTCCTGACGCCGGGCTGGGGTGCCATTGCGGTGCTGTCGTTGCTGGCGTCGGCGATCCTGTTTTTCCGGGCGGGCACTTTCATTCACGAGATCATCCACTTTCGCGCCGGGGAACTGGCGTGGTTCGCGCGGGCGTGGAATCTGCTGATGGGCATTCCATTGCTGATGCCGTGGATCTTCTACAAGAATCATGTCGAGCATCACAGCGTGCGCTACTTCGGCACGCCGGACGACGGTGAATATCTGCCGCTCGCTGCCGCACCGTTGCGCGAAACGGTCAAGTACCTGCTGCAGGCGCCCCTGCTGCCGGTGTTCACGGTGCTGCGCTTTGGCGTCGTCGCGCCGCTGTCCTTCCTGCATCGCGGCGTCCGGGAATGGGTGTTGACGGCGGCTTCGGCTGGCGTGAGCAATCCGTACTACCGCAAGCGCTTCCCCGCAGCGGACGAGTGGCATCTGCGCATCATGGAAGTGCTGTGCTTTCTGTGGCTGCTTGCACTGGTGCTGCTGCTGGCGAAGGGCGAGATCAGCTGGATGCTGCTGCTGAAGGGCTATGTGCTGGTCGGGCTGACGCTGAGCCTGAACTGGGTGCGCAACCTGGCCGCGCACAGCTATTCCAATCGTGGCGAGCGCATGACGCTGGCCGAGCAGTTCTCCGACTCCATCAACATCACCGGGCAGACCTGGCTGACCGTGCTGATGTTTCCGGTGGGCCTGCGCTACCACGCGTTGCATCACCTGTTTCCCTTCCTGCCGTACCACAATCTCGGCAAGGCGCATGCCCGCCTGATCGCGCGGCTGCCCGCCGGCTCGCCGTATCACGCGGTGAACTGCCACAGTTACTTCGTGGCGGTGGCCAATCTCTGGCACAGCGCCCGCAGAACGGCACCGCAGGACTCCGCGATCACACTCTGGCGCCAGCGGAAAGCGCGCACTTGAGTCTGGCCGTTGCGGGGGGGGTGACGGCAGCACCGGATGCTGCGGCACGGCCCTGGCTCATCGTCAATCCTCACAGTTTCCGTGCGTCGCGACGCGGCCTGGCCGGACGGATCGCTGCCCATGCCCGCAGCCATGGCCTGCATGTCATCGAGGTCCGCGATCTCGGAGAATTCCACACCGCCCTCGACCGGTTGCGCGACCGCTGCGCCGGGCAGATCTGGATGCTGGCTGGCGATGGAACAGTGCATGCCACGGCGCAGTACCTGGCGCGGCCGGCCAGTGCAGGCTGGTCGCCGGCGCTGCTGCTGCTGGGTGGCGGTCGGGCAAACGTCGTGCCGCGGGACTGCGGCGGATATCCACCATGGCAGCGCTTTGGCGCGGCACTCGAGGCGCTGCGGGAAGGCCGTAGTCTGGCCGAGGAACGCCTGCTCACGCTGCGCATCGAGCAGGAAGGTGCCGAGGCGCAGCACGGGTTCTTCCTGGCCGGCGCAGTCATCTACGCCGGCATACGGTTGTGCCAGGAACATCGCGCCCAGGGCAGCGGCTGGCTGCATCGCAGCTGGTTCGCTGATCCATACTGCCTGTTGAAAGTGGCGACCCGGGTCTGGGCCGGGCGCAGCCCGCTGCCGCCCTACGACGACCTGCAGGTACGCACGGATGGCGCTGCTGCGATGCATGCACCGATGCGGATGCTGCTGGTCTCGACACTGCAGTTCCGGGAAGCGCTTTACAATCCGTTTGCGGAGCGCGGCGAGGGTGCAGTGCGCCTTACGGCTGTGGCAGCGTCTGCCAGGCACTTCTGGCGGCATTTGCCAGCAATGTTCAGGGGGCGGTTCAGCGACAACATGACATTGCAGCAGGGATATCTGAGCGGCCGGTTTGCCGCTGCCGAAGTGCTGGGCATGAGCGGATACGCTCTGGACGGTGAGCTGTTCGCCACGGACCCGGCGCGGCCGACAAGGCTTTGCACCGGCATCGAACTGCGCGTGCTGCGGCCGTGAGTGTTTCCAGGGCCCACAACCTGCGTGCACCGCGGCGCCGTGGGTCGATGCGGATGCTCGGCGTGTTCGTGCGTACCTACCCGGGTCGCAGCTCGCTGGCGCTGGTGTCGGTATTCATCGCCAGCCTGTTCGAAGGCCTGGGCATGTCGATGCTGCTGTCGATGCTGTCGCTGACCACCGGCAACGCGACCGCCAAACCATCCGGCCCGCAGCAGTTCGCGATGGAGGCAGTCAGCAGGATCGGTATTTCCCCCACACCCCTGAACCTGCTGCTGGTTGCGATTGCCCTGATCTCGATGCGGGGCGTGATGTCGCTGGCGGCAAATCGCCAGGTTGGCTACACGGTGGCGCGCATTGCGACGGA
>JAATEY010000152.1 GCA_015655465.1 Gammaproteobacteria bacterium
CAACACGTGACGATCGATTGGCACCATCGGCGCCCGGGGTTTGTTGTGCGCCCGCGTTACATCGAATGCTCGCGGCAAGAGGGGTCAGCCGCGAACTACTTTGCGACTGCCTTGCGAACTATCGAATCAGTCAGACAGCTCACATCACTATTCCTGATGGGCGCGGCTGCCACATGTTGAAGCGGCACCAGCTCCGGCTTTTCCCTGGGCTTTTGCAGGTTCTGGTTGACCTGCCGAATGAAATAGCAATTCCCTTGCAGGCGAAGCCTGGCGATACGGTCTATCTCTGCCGGAGTCATATTTGCGATGCGGGCGCGCAACCGTTCCAAAGAGGACTGCTGGTCAAGCCCGCCGGCAGACGGCGCGGCCTCCTTCGCAGGCGGTGCAGCCTCCGCTGCCTCAGGTGGCGCGTCCGCAAGGGCTGGCAGCGCAAGTGCCACGACAAGTGCCACGAATAGGACAGTTATGGGTCTTCGCACCACAGCCTCCTGAATGCCTGGAATCGATTCTGCGCCGGTTGCCGGAAAAATTGAAGAACTATCGCTTGCTCCGGGTGGCAGCGGGCTGGCGCAGGCAAAGACGCTCCACATTCACCGGTCTGGTTCCATGCTATCAATCCAGTGACTCAGGAAGAACTTCTTTTCCTGCGGCAGAAATGTCGAGGCCGTTCCCAGCAATGGACGCAATGCGGTACTCATTTGCAGCAGCACCAGCAAGAAGATGATCGCCCACGTGTTGAATGCGGCACTGGATTTCGCTTCTGAATGGAAGAATCCGTTCTTCAGGAAGCGCACTCCGAACATCGTTGCGATTAGACAGAACAGCAGGTGCAAGAGACCCATCCACACTACGGACTCGGTAGATTGTGAAAACAGCCATGCCACCGGTGCAAAGCCGATGAGAAGCACGGCCAACAGCGCCAGCAGTCCCGCCACGAGTCCAACGATTTCAGTGAGCCGCGCCTTCGAGCCGCCCAGGCTCGCGAAAATGTAAAGACTCGGCAGGCAGATGACCGCCGACACGAGCAGGCCGACGCAGGCCTTGACTGGCGCCGCCCACCATTGGTCACCTCCGGAGAACGACCCGAGGATGACTCCATAAATCAAACTGCAAACGACAGCTATGAGCATGAGCGCGCCGATGACTTTGCCCGCGCCAGGCTCGCGAAACTGGAACATGACGCGTCGCGGCTGGCGCAAGATGGCTTCCATGGCGCTCACAACACCGGTTATGGGGACGCGTTCGGCGGGGTCATCCCCGAGTTGCGCAGAATTGTTCACGGCCGGCGGCATTTGCGGGGGCTGATTGATTTCATTCATGTCGGCATCTGGTGAGGTTTAGCGAAAGAGTCCGAGGAACGTGTGGAAAATGTTTTCGTAGAAATTTCCCTGCAACGCGACGTCCGGTCGGATGAATTGCACGGGGAGATACGGCGTACCGATGAACGGGCGCAACACCCAACATAGCTGGCTGCCAAGAAAGAGATTTCCCGCAAGCCACGCGAACATCACTCGGCGCGCGACGGGCCGGTTGCCGTTGGCGAGGCTGGTGAGCAGTTGAAACAGGCGGCCGCAGCCCACGATGCCCGCGAACGCGATGACCAGGACATGCGCCAGCTTGATGAACGCGTACGTGAGCATGTGCGTGTCGTCGGGTGTGAGCGGCGGAGCGTTCCAGATCATGAATGCTACGAGCGGGGCGAACCCACCGAGGACAGCCGACGAAATTGTGAAGCTCATCAGCACCGCATGGATGGATTGGCGCACAGTGATGTCCAGTCCAAGCAGCGGCGCGAGTATGGAGTTGAGCAACGCATTGCCCAGCGTGGTCAGCAGAATGATGAGCGGGAATTTCATGGCGACGAACAGTGCCTGTTCCGGCGCGCGCCACCAGCCCATCGTTGCTCCGTAGCAACCTGCGCCGACGACGATGACTGCGATGTCGCGGGCCATCTTCGAGACACCGCTGCCTTGAAGCCAGCCAGTAAGCGCGTGCGCCTCGCCGCGCAGGAGCGTGGACATATCGTGCGGCTTCAGGTCAATTGGCAGGGTCCTGAGCCGCTATACGTCCTGTCACCGGCGGGAAATGCCTTCCACTGCGGCGAGAGCAATTATCAGCATTGCAGCCATGGCCTGGATAAGGAGATTTGCCTGGATGAACTGGATCATTGCGGTGCCCTCTGTCTGTGACTGCGTGGTCTTTGCCTACGGAATGCACTATCACCTGCAAATGTGAACGCTCTGTGGTGGCAACAAGCAGATTCTGTGGATTGTGCGTGGAGTCACATTGATATTTACGCCAGTGTCCCTGGTGTGGCGGGCGGTGAGGCCAGCTTCCCAA
>JAATEY010000028.1 GCA_015655465.1 Gammaproteobacteria bacterium
ATCTCCCCCGTGCCAGGTGGTGTGGGTCCGATGACCATTACCATGCTGCTGCACAACACCATCGTTTCTGCCGAACGCTCGGTCGGCCACGTCGCCTGATCAGTGCTGGTGATCCTGCGGCGGCGGCGGTGCGCCGTAAACGCCGCTCCAGGCTGAAACACCCCCGGCCAGGTTGACCGCGCTGCGCCCCTGCGCGGCCAGCAGCCTGCAGGCAGCCATGCTGCGCACGCCGCCTGCACAGATGAACACCGGCGTGACTCCGGCAGGAATCTCCCCGGTGCGCTGTGGCAATGTGCCGAGTGGAATGTGCACGGAACCCGGCAGGCGGCCTGCGGCCCATTCCCAGGGTTCACGTACGTCTACCAGCAGCAGCCGGTCGTCGGTGCCGTTCTTGAGTTCCTGCGCAAGCTGCTGCGGGGTCCATTCAGTAATGCCGCTCAAACGTGACTCCTTGGGTGGTGAAATGGTCGTGATCGTCGGATGGTCGCCGCACACCGCGCAGTCGACGCGCCGCTGGAAGCGGAATTCGTCGAAGGTCAGCGACAGTGCATCGTATACCAGCAGCCTTCCGGTCAGCGGCTCGCCGATGCCCAGCAGCACCTTCAGGGCCTCGGTGGCCTGCAGGCTGCCCATGACGCCGGGCAGCACGCCGAGCACGCCGGCTTCCGCGCAGCTGGGCACCAGGTCATCCGGGCTCTGCGGGTAGAGGCAGCGATAGCAGGGCGCGCCGCCCGGCACCCAGGTCATCGCCTGCCCTTCAAAGCGGTGGATCGCAGCGCTGACCAGCGGCTTGCCAAGGAGCACGCAGGCGTCATTGATGAGATAGCGCGTGGCAAGGCGGTCGGTGCCGTCGATGACGATGTCATAGGCAGCGAGCAGCTGCATGACATTCGCCTCGCCCAGTTTCACCTCGTGCGCGATCACCCGGATATCCGGATTCAGTTCACGCAGCCGCGCGCCCGCAGCCTGCGCCTTGCTGGCGCCGATGCCGGCGGTGGCGAACAGGATCTGGCGCTGCAGATTGCTGATTTCGATGCGGTCGTGATCGACGATGCCGATGGTTCCCACGCCGGCAGCGGCCAGGTACAGGGCTGCGGGCGAACCCAGGCCGCCGGCACCGATCACCAGCACCGCAGAGGCGGCGAGGCGCTGCTGTCCGGCAGCGCCGATTTCAGCCAGTGCGAGATGGCGCGCGTAGCGTGCCGGATCCGGCCGGGTGGGTGTTTCCCTGGTCATGGGTGCAGGATCGCCGTCGCGCCGGTGGAGTGTCAACGGCAGGTGGACAGGCATCATGCGCTTGCCTAGGCTTGCCGCAACATTCCTGCGCGCTCCGGTGGAGAAAAGTGTCGTCCAGTGATTTTCCTGAAGCAGAGGCTGGCGACGGCTGGGGTGTGTCGCTGCGCCGGCTGGAGCGGCGGGTGGTGCTGGTGACCGGTGGCGGTTCCGGTGCGGGCGCCGCAATAGCCAGACGCTGTGCGTCGCTGGGTGCCAGCGTCGTGATCGCGGATATCGATTACGCGCTGGCGGGCGAAGTGGCAGGCAACCTGCGCGCTGCAGGAACGGCCGCGCTGGCGCACCGTTGCGATGTGGCAGCGGAGGATCAGGTGATCGCGCTGATGGATCGTACCGCACGCGAGTTCAGCGGCCTTGACCTGGTGTTCAACGTGGCCGGTCCCTGGCTCAGTGGCGATCCGCTGGGCTACTGGTCGCGCATTGTCGGCACCAACCTGCTGGGCACCATGCATGTAACCCGACACGCCATCGAATTGCTCAAGCGCCGTGGCGGCGCCATCGTGAACGTTGCCGCCGATTCGGGGCTGGGTTTCGGGGCCGAGGATCGTCCCGCCTATTGCGCGGCCAAGGCGGGAGTGATGCGCCTGACTGCCGCACTGCGTTCGCTGCAGGAACAGAAGATCCGCGTCAACTGCATCGCACCGGATGTGATTTCATCGCCCGACGACTTTGCCGTTGCCGCGGTGAACCTGGCATTGCGTGAAGACTGTGCCGGGCGGGTGGCGCTATACCGCACCGGCAAGGCCGTGCAACTTGTGGACTATGGCGATCCTGGATATCACCAGGCACAGACCGTGCCGTGGTGACCATCGGGCATTTCATCGGCGGCAGCGTGGTGCCGCCCGCCGTGGGTGGTCGCAGCACCGAGGTCTTCAATCCCGCTACAGGCACAGTCGCGGCGCGCGTGGCCATGGCCGATGCCGCCACCGTGGATGCCGCAGTGGCCAGCGCCGCCGCGGCATTTCCGGCCTGGTCGCAGCTGTCCACATTGCGGCGCGCGCGCGTCATGTTCCGTTTCCGCGAGCTGCTGGAGGCGAACCGCGCGCGGCTTGCCGCCATCATTACGCGTGAGCATGGCAAGGTCCTCGCCGATGCGGACGGTGAGGTCACCCGCGGCATGGAGGTGGTGGAATTCGCCAGCTGTGCGCCGCGCCTGCTGGCCGGTGCGCATTCGGACAATGTCGGCGGTGGCATCGACAACTGGAACCTGCGCCAGCCGCTGGGCGTCGTCGCAGGCATCACGCCGTTCAATTTCCCAGTCATGGTGCCGATGTGGATGTTCCCGCTGGCCCTGGTATGCGGCAATACCTTCGTGCTGAAGCCATCGGAGCGCGATCCTTCCGCCAGCCTGCTGCTGGCGGAGCTGCTGCGCGAGGCGGGGCTCCCCGACGGGGTGTTCAATGTCGTGCAGGGCGATCGCGAGGCCGTCGATGCATTGCTGGTGCATCCCGTCGTGCAGGCCGTGTCGTTCGTCGGTTCAACGCCCATTGCAAGGCATGTGCACGACACGGCCGCGCGGCACGGCAAGCGCGTGCAGGCATTGGGCGGCGCGAAGAACCACATGGTGGTCATGCCGGATGCGGACCCCGATCTCGCCGTCGGTGCAGTGATCGGCGCGGCATTCGGGTCGGCCGGTGAGCGCTGCATGGCGATCTCGGTGCTGGTGGCGGTCGGTGACATGGCGGACAGACTGCTGCCGCGCATTGCGGAGCGTGCCCGGGCACTGCGGATCGGCGCCGGTGACGAGGCCGGTGTGGAAATGGGCCCGCTGGTTACCGCCGCACATCTGGCGCGCGTCGAGGGTTACATCGAGCGGGGAGTGAAGGAGGGCGCGAAGCTCGTGGTCGATGGTCGCGGCCGGCAGGTGACGGGTCATGAGCGCGGGTTTTTTACCGGCGCCACGGTCTTCGACCAGGTTCAGGTGCAGCACGCCATCTATCGCGAAGAAATCTTCGGGCCGGTGCTGTGCATCCTGCGTGTCCCCGATCTGGCCACTGCCGTGCAGCTGGTCAACAGCCATCCACTCGGCAATGGTGCGGCCTGTTTCACCGCAGACGGCGCGACGGCGCGCGCCTTCGCACGCAGCGTGCAGGTGGGCATGGTCGGCATCAACGTGCCCATTCCGGTGCCCATGGCCTGGCATTCCTTCGGTGGCTGGAAGCAGTCGCTGTTCGGCGAACACCATGCCTGTGGCGACGAGGCGCTGCGTTTCTACACGCGCTACAAGAGCGTCATGCAGCGCTGGCCGGAAGGGCCTGCGAGGGGCGCCGAATTCACCATGCCGGTGAACTGAACCGGCCGCCGATTCTGACCAGGGACAACCCACTTGCAAGTGATCAACAGCATCGAGGATCTGCGCGCCCTGGCGCAGCGGCGCGTGCCGCGCAGCATCTTCGACTACGTGGACCGCGGTTCCTACGACGAGCTCACGCTGCAGCGCAATCGCAGTGATTTCGACGCCATACAGCTGCGGCAGCGCGTGCTTGTCGATGTGTCGCGGCAACACATGGTACGCCCGATACTGGGCCAGCCGGCCAACCTGCCGCTGGTACTGGGGCCCACCGGCATGGCCGGCATGGTGCACGGCGACGGCGAGATCCATGCAGCGCAGGCAGCTGAAGGTTTCGGCGTTCCCTTCTGCCTCAGCACTGTGTCCATCTGCTCGATCGAGGATGTGCGGCAGGCCACGACGGCGCCATTCTGGTTCCAGCTGTATGTCATGAAGGATCGCGGCTACACCAACGAGCTGATCGATCGCGCGCAGGCCGCGGGCTGCCCGGTATTGATGATGACGGTGGATATTCCCGTGGGCGCCCTGCGCCGCCGTGATGCGAAGAACGGCCTGGCCGTGCCGCCGCGGCTGACCTTGCGCAGCGCGCTGGACATCGCGACCAGGCCGCGCTGGATGTGGAGCGTGCTGACCGGCAAGCGCCGCGAGTTCGGAAATCTGACCGCGGCGGTGGCCCGCACCGGCGGCATGCACTTTGCGCAGTGGATCAGCACGCAGTTCGATGCGTCGGTGACCTGGGAGGACCTGCAGAAGATCCGCGCGCGCTGGCAGGGCAAGCTGATCGTCAAGGGCATCATGGATCCGGAAGATGCCCGGCAGGTGGCAGCGCTGGGTGCCGATGCACTGGTGGTCTCCAATCACGGTGGCCGGCAGCTCGATGGCGCGCCGTCCACGATTTCCGTGCTGCCACGCATCGTGGATGCCGTGCAGGGGCGCTGCGAGGTGCTGCTCGACAGCGGCATCCGTTCGGGCCAGGACATCCTCAAGGCCCTGGCGCTCGGCGCGAATGCGACGCTGGTCGGCCGCGCATTCCTGTACGGACTCGGCGCAATGGGCGGCCAGGGCGTGACCGCGGCACTGCAGATCATGAGCCGCGAGCTGCAGGTCAGCATGGCGCTGACCGGCTGCAATGACATCCGCGAAGTCGGCCCGTCGATCCTGCACCGTCCCGACTGATTCCATACCGCTTTCAACAGGAGATTTCCGCATGCAGTCCAAGGTTGCTCTCGTCACTGGCGCCGGATCAGGTATTGGCCGTGCCGTGGCCATTGCGCTGGCGGGAGCCGGGTATCAGGTGGCCATCGCGGGCCGGCGCATGGCGCTGCTTGCGGAAACCGCCGCAGCCGCAGGTGGCAGTACGCTGGCTCTCTCGACCGATGTGACCGACCCCGTTGCAGTGGCCGGCATGGTCCAGCGCACGGTGGCGCAATTCGGCCGGCTGGACGTGCTGTTCAACAATGCGGGCACCGCAGCGCCGCCGACACCCACTGATGAACTGGATGTCGAAGTGTGGCGGAGGGTCATCGACACCAATCTCACCGGTGCCTTCCTGTGTGCGCAGGCTGCATTTCGCGCGATGAAGGCGCAGCAACCCCAGGGCGGGCGCATCATCAACAACGGATCGATCGCGTCGGTTACACCCCGCCCGCATCTGGCGGCCTACACGGCATCCAAGCATGCCGTCACCGGCCTGACCAAGACGCTGTCGCTGGAGGGGCGGCGGTACAACATCGCCTGCGGGCAGATCGACATCGGCAATGTGCAGACCAATCTGGGAATTCCGATGTCGAGCGGTACCCTGCAGGCCGATTTTTCGCTGAAGCCGGAACCGACATTCGATGTGAAGCATGTGGCAGAAGCCGTGCTGTACATGGCGGGCTTGCCGCTTGAAGCCAATGTGCTCAACATGACCGTCATGGCAACCGCCATGCCGTTTGTTGGACGTGGGTAGTCGCGGACTGCATACATGGAAATCGCAGCAAAGGAAGTTCTCGGGGTTTATCACGCGCCCGCCGGTCACTGGGTGGGTGACGGCTTCCCGGTGCGGACGCTGTTTTCGTATGACCGCCTGGGCAAGCTGGTGAGTCCGTTCCTGCTGCTGGACTACGCGGGGCCCTCGCAGTTCGCGCCCACCGACAAGCCGCGCGGCGTCGGTGAACATCCGCACCGCGGCTTCGAGACGGTCACGATCGTCTACAGTGGCGAGGTGTCGCACCGCGATTCCGCCGGCAATGGTGGAACCATCGGGCCCGGTGACGTGCAGTGGATGACCGCCGGCGCCGGCGTGATGCATGAGGAATTTCACTCCGAAGCATTCACCCGCAGTGGCGGCTTGATGAAGATGGCCCAGTTGTGGGTGAACATGCCGGCTCGCGACAAGATGAATCCGCCGCGCTACCAGGCAATTGCAAGTGATGCCATTCCGGTGGTTGGCCTGCCGGATGGCGCAGGGCAGGTCCGCGTCATTGCAGGCCGTTTCGGCACGGTGGCTGGTGCGGCGCAAACCTGGACCGAGCTCAATGTCTGGGATATATCCATCGCCGGTGGTGCCTGCGTGCTGGATGTGCCGGAAGGACACAACACAGTGATCGCATTGCTGGGCGGGCAGCTGTCACTCGCGGGACAAGCATTGGGCGACGGTGACCTTGCGATACTTGGCGCCGCAGGCAGTCGGGTTTCACTGCAGTCGGAGTCGGGCGCCACGTTGCTGCTGATGAGCGGCGTTCCCATCGACGAACCCATAGTGGGTTACGGACCCTTCGTCATGAATACCCGCGAGCAGATCGTTGCGGCATTCGATGATCTGCAGGCGGGGCGGTTCGGCAGTCTGGGCTGAAGAATACGAGGGGGCGATATGGCGGACTACTCCGGTTCGGCTGCAGGGCGCGGATTTGCGGCTCCCATGCGCTTCGAGGCCGACATCCTCGACTGTGAAGTCGTGGGAAAGATACCGGCGGATCTCGATGGTGCCTTTTATCGGGTCGGTGCGGAGTGGTTCTACCCATCCAGGTTTGCCGATGACGCCATCCTGAATGCGGACGGCTACGTCAGCATGTTCCGCATCCGCAATGGCAGGGCGGATTACCGCGGCAGATGGGTGCGTACCGAGCGCTTCGAGAACAACCGCAGGGCTGGCCGCCAGCTGTATGGGTATTACCGCAATCCCTATACGGACGATGAATCCATTCGCGATCCAAAGCGGCCGAATCGCCGCACGGTCTCCAATACGTCGCCGCTGGTCCATGCCGGCAAGCTGTTTTCGCTGAAAGAAGATGGCCTGCCCTATGAGCTTGATCCCAACACGCTGGCAACGCGGCAGCAGTGGAACGCTGGTGGTGCCTGGAAAAGCGAGACTTTCAGCGCGCATCCCAAGCTCGACCCGCTGAGCGGCGAGATGGTCTCTTTCGGCTACGAGGCCACGGGCCTTGCCAGTGACGATCTCTACATCGCAACGCTGGACTCCAGATCGCGCTTGACGGAAAGCGTGACGGTCAAGGTTCCCTATGTCAGCGTGATTCACGACATGGCGTTGACCCATCGCCACGTGGTCATTCCCTTCGGCGGCTATGTCACCAGCCCCGAGCGTCTGAAGGCGGGGAAGATCCACTGGGGCTGGGATGCCTCCAAACCATCGATGATCGGCGTGATGCCGCGCGGTGGTGCCGCGCAGGACATGCGCTGGTTCCAGGGTCCCGAGCGCTGCATGATGCATACGTTCAACGCGCATTCGGAAGGGAACAAGGTCATCCTCTATGCGCCGTTCTTCGATTCGAATTTCTTCCCCTTCTTTCCGCCGGTGGACGGGTCGCCGTGGAATCCCGCCAGGGCGCGGTCGTTCATCCGCAAGATCACCCTGGATCTCGACCGGCGTGGCAATGACTGGAAGGAGGAAATCCTGTGGCCCATGCAGGTGGGCGATCTCGGCAAGGTGGATCCACGCGTGTTGAGCCTGCCTACGCGCTACCTCTACACCCTGTTCAATGATGATGAACGGCCTGCCGAGCGCGGAAAGATGGGTCCCGGCGCGCCGGCGTGCATGACGAACAGCTACGGCCGCTTCGATATCGAGACCGGCAAGGTCGAGAAGTACTTTGCCGGTCCGACGCACAGCCTGCAGGAGTGCACCTTCGTGCCTCGTGGTGCAGGCGGGAATGAAGGCGACGGATACCTGATCGGCGTGGTTTCAAATTACGCCGAAATGCGCTCCGAGCTCGTGATAGCCGATGCGCAGCGCCTGGCAGAGGGCGACATCGCGCGCGTGCTGCTGCCATTCCGCATCAGCCAGCAGGTGCACGGTGTGTGGGCGAGCGCGAAGGAACTGCCGCTGACCTGACGCATCGCCCCCGATCAGGCCAGCCAGTCCTTGCCGCGCAGCGTCGTCAGATAAGGCAGCAGCTTCGCATCCATCTGCGGGTCCGGGCTTCCGTACGACCAGTGTGCTGCCGGTGGCATGGATACCAGGATGGCTTCCGTGCGGCCGCCGGACTGCAATCCGAACAGCGTGCCGCGATCGAACACCAGGTTGAACTCCACGTACCTGCCGCGCCGATACAGCTGGTAACGGCGCTCACGGTCTTCGCTGTGTGTGTCGCGACGCCGGTGCATGACTTCGAGATAGGCGTCGTGGTAGGCATTGCCCACCTGCTGCATCAACGCGAAACCCTGTTCCCAGGTCAACGGCATGTCCGGTGTGGACTCGTTTACGTCGTCATAGAAGATGCCGCCGATGCCGCGCGACTCGTTGCGATGTTTCAGCCAGAAGTATTCGTCGCAATGCCGCCGCGCCAGCGGATAGATGGCTGGCGAAACCGCATTGCAGGCGTCGCGCGCGGCGCGATGCCAGAGCACGATGTCGTCTTCGTAGGCTATGCAGGGCGTCAGGTCGAAGCCACCGCCGAACCACCAGACATCGCCGGCGCTGAAAAAGCGCACGTTCATGTGGCTGGTGGGGGCATGCGGATTGCGCGGATGCATGACCACTGACACACCCATGGCGCGAAACTCGCGACCAGCCAGTTGCGGATTGCGCGCGGTGGCCGCAGGCGGCAACTGCGATCCGCGCACGTCGGAGAGTGCGACGCCCGCACGCTCCATGACCTTGCCTGCCTCCTGCACGGCGGTCACGCCGCCGCCCTGCAATTTGCCTTCGCCGGCGGGGCGCTGCCATGCATCGCGCAGGAAAGTGCCACCCATCTGCGTGCCGAAGCTGTCGCAGAGACGGTCCTGCAGACTGTGCAGGTAGGCGAGAACCTGCGATGCCCTGTCGTTGTTCATGTGCGCCATTCTACGGCGCGCCGCTGCCGGCAGCTATTTGGGCCAGGTGTGCCGGAACTGCTGCAGCACATCCCGCAGTGGCCGCGGATTGCGACCAGTTATCATTTTCACGTGATCGGTGAGCACGTTGAAATAGCCCTCGCGGATGGACTGGCCGAAGGTGACCATGTCATCGCTGGACAACGGATTCGGACCAATGGCAGGATCATCCGACGCATGGCGGGGCACGCCAAGGGAATCGAAGTAGGCGAACATCTCATCGTCGGTGACGGGGCGATACGCGATCGGCTTGCCCGCCAATTCGGATGCCATGGCCACCGCCTTGGGAAAACTCAGCAGCTCGGGCCCGGTGATGTCATAGGCCTTGTTCTCATGCCCGCCTTGCGTCAGCACGCCGACGGCGGAGGCGACGCAGTCGTCGCGCGAGACAAAGGCAATCTGGCCATCGTGGCAGTTGTCGGGCAGGCTGCCTGCCGCCAGCGCCGGTGGAATGACCGCCATCGCGATGGCTTCGGAATACTGGCTGTCGCGCAGGAAGGTCCAGTTGGCGCCGGATTTCTCGATGATCTCTTCGGTGGCGCGATGATCCAGTTTCACGATCGCAGGATTGGCCGGCTTGTCCGCGCCCATCACCGAGGTATACACGATATGTCGCACACCGGCTTTCACTGCAGCCTGGACCGCGTTCTCGTGCTGGCCCACCCGCGTGCCCACCCGCGCGGTGCTGATCAGCAGCATGCGGTCACCGCCGGCGAATGCGGCCGCCAGGGTTTCCGGGTAGTCGAAATCGGCCTTGCGGACGCTGACGCCGCGCGCCGCAAGATCCGCCAGCTGTTCCGGCTTGCGCGTGGTGAGAATCAGTTCTGCCGGCGAAATTTTCTCCAGCAGCAGTGCGGTTGCTGCCCGCCCGAATGCGCCCGTAGCGCCGGTTACGATGATCGCCATGTCGCTGCTCTTCCTCCCGCGGTTCGTTTGGTCCTGTCGATGGCGGGGGAGCGTATCACCGCCTCGCGGTACAGGGTAATGTAGCGACATGATCCGGCTGGCCGCGAACATCTCGACCACATTCACCGAGCTGCCATTTCTCGAGCGCATCGGGGCGGCGGCGCAGGCCGGATTCCGCGCCGTTGAATGCCAGTTTCCCTATATGGCCGAACCCGGAGACATCGCGCAGCGACTTGCCGCGGCCGGCGTGCAATGGGTGCTCTTCAATGCGCCACCCGGAAGATTCGAGGCCGGCGAGCGCGGCATCGCCTCGCTGCCGGGCAGGGAGCAGGAATTCGATGCGGGCATCGACAGGGCGCTGGAATACATCGCCGCGGGTGGCTGCAAGCATGTCCACGTCATGGCCGGGTTGCTGCCCGCGGGGGTGGATCACGCGAGGCATGTCGATCAATACATCGGCAGCATCATGCGCGCGGCAGATCGCCTGGCGGCGCTGGACGCCACCGTGATGATCGAGCCCATCAATACACGCGTGGACGTGCCGGGCTACCTGCTCGACTCGACGCGGCTGGCTCTGGAATGCATCAGCGCAGCCGACCGTCCGAACATCCAGCTGCAGTACGATGTCTACCATATGCAGATCATGGAAGGCGACCTGATGCGCTCCATCGAACGGTTGCTGCCCTGGATCGGACACATCCAGATTGCCGACAACCCCGGCCGCCACGAGCCGGGCACTGGCGAGATCGCATTCGAGCGGCTGCTGCGACATATCGATGCGATCGGCTACGAAGGTCATGTAGGTTGCGAGTATCTTCCCGTGGCAGGCACCACCGATGGTCTCGGCTGGGCCCGCCAGTATCTTGAAGGAGAGAGCTCATGATGCTGAACTACAGGTCGATACGGCCTGCCACTCTCTGCCTGCTGTTCGCCACGGCGGCCGGTGCAGCAGGCGGGCCCGTATCGCCGACAGCGGCGGAGAGCGTTGACGGACTGAAGACCGCATTGACCCAGGCGGCTGACGTCGCGATTTCCACCCTCGGCAGGACAGACGGCTTCATGGGCAATCCCGAGCTGCGTATTCCGCTGCCCCGCAAGCTGCAGAAGGCCAGCAAGACGGCACGCAAGCTCGGCCTGGGCAGGCAGATCGATGCGCTGTCGCTGGCCATGAACCGCGCCGCGGAAGCAGCCGTGCCGGAAGCGCGCGAACTGTTCATGCAATCGATCAGGCAGATGAGCGTGAGCGATGCGCTGGGCATCATCAAGGGACCGGAAAACGCCGCCACCGAATATTTCCGCAAATCGATGAGCGGAAAGCTGAGCGAGAAATTCCTGCCCATCGTCAGCAAGGCTACGGCCGATGAGAAGCTGGCCGACAGCTACAACGAGGTGGCCGGCAGGGCCAGCGCGCTGGGACTGATTGATTCGCGCGACGCCAGCCTGGATGCGTATGTAACCAGCAAGGCGCTCGATGGCTTGTTCCTTGTCATGGCGCGGGAGGAAGCCGCCATTCGCAAGGATCCGCTGGGGCAGGCGAGTGCGCTGCTGCGCAAGGTTTTCGGGTCGGTGGGCAACTAGCCCACTCATCCTACGCCTTGCCTTCGGGCAAACAACTTCCATGGCAGCGACATGGCTATCGCTTGCACGCCGCACCAGTCGGCGCAGAATGAATCTGCGTTCAACTGGAGGGAGGGTTCAGCATGAGTGCCCATGTCCAGCAGGCCGGGTTTCTCTCCGGCCGATCCATGACATTCGTGGCGGTGGTCGGACTGCACGCAGTGGTCATCGCTGCGCTGATCGCAATCCGCATTGTTCCGGACATGATCGATCCCGGACCGAAGCCGTTGACCTGGTTCCGGGATGTGACGCCGCCTGATCCCGTGCCGCCCATGCCACGGCTCCCGGATGTCAATCCGCGGCTTCCGAGCCCTGTTCCAATTCCGTATCTGGAACCGATCGAGGCAGCGGCAGAGTCGGAAAACACGATCCAGGTGCCCGCCGTTGTCGCCGCAGCGGGTGACCCTGACGCAACGACCCCGACCGCGGTCCCGGCACCGGCACACGTGTCGACGGAACTGCGATACGAGATCGTGCGGCCAACGGATGACTACTATCCGGATACCTCCGTGATGCTGGAGGAGCGCGGCATTGCAATCGTGCAGGTCTGCGTCGATGCCGCCGGTCGAATCGCGGGTCAGCCAACCGTGCAGTCCAGTTCCGGCCACAAGCGTCTGGACCAGGCTGCGATACGCTGGGCGCGTGAATCGCTGCGCTTTTCACCCGCGACTCTCGACGGCGTGGGAGTAGCGGCCTGCAAGGGATTCCGCGTGAATTTCAACTTGCGTTAGACCTGCTGGAGCAGTGCGGCAGCACTGCCTCCGTTATAGTCCGCAGGTGCAGGTTGCGGTGAGACATCGGGCGCGGACGCTGGAAGGCATGGATGACGAATCCCTGCTGGACCTGCGCTTCCGCGACCTGGAATTGCCGCGCGACTCCGGGATGGTGGCGACGCATATGCGGCAGCTGTATCGCGACCTGCGCATGCGCGGCATCAGGTTCAGGCCGCACTACTGGTTCGCCGAAGAGTGGTTCTCCCCGGATGGGGTGCCGGGCATTGCGCTGCCGTTCTACCTGGCGCAGCCGCGGCTCATGCGCATGGAACGGCATTTCATGCATCAGGTTGAAGGCGGCAGCAGCCGCTGGCTGACGCGCATCCTGCGCCACGAGGCCGGCCATGCGCTGGATACTGCCTACGGTCTGCGCGATCGCGACGACTGGCGCAAGATTTTCGGCAGCGCGGCGGAGCGCTATCCCACCGACTACGCGCCGCGTCCGGCGAGCAGGCGCCATGTGCTGCATCTGGGCCATTGGTATGCACAGAGCCATCCAACCGAGGATTTCGCCGAAACCTTCGCGGTGTGGCTGCAGCCCCGCGCCCGCTGGCGCCGCGAATACGCAGGCTGGCCGGCGCTGCGCAAGCTCGAGTATGTGGATGCGCTGATGGCGCAGATCGCCACCCGCAAGCCATTGCTGCGTTCGCAGCGCGAGATCGACCCGGTGCATGACTCGACCGCAACGCTGCGCCAGCACTACCGGCGCAAGGTCGGGCGATACCTCGTGGACGACACCCGTCACGACGGCGCACTGCGGCGCCTGTTTACGGCCGAGACCGACGGTCGCCGCGCATCTGCGGCTGTCTGCCTGCGTTCCATTGGCCCGCGGATGGCGCGCAGCCTTGCGCGCGACGCGCGGCTGCATCCCTATGTGGTCGAGCATGCCATGCAACTGCTGATTCATCGCTGCAGCAGCATGCATCTGAAGCTGCGCCATGACCGTCGCCGCACCCAGCGCCAGTTCCAGGCGCTGGTGCGGCGCGTGGTGCTCGGCATCCTGAAAAGAAATCGCGAGAGTTACGCCCTGTGAAGAGACGAAGGATATTGCTGCTGGTCAACGAGGCGCTGATTCCGCCGGATGACCTGCGTGGCCTCTCCGAGGACCAGATTGAAGCCTGCCGCACCGAATACAACGTGCTGTCGACCCTGTCGAACGAGGGGCATGAAGTGCGCGTACTGGGCATCGGCGACAAGATCGGCGAACTGCGGCGCGTGATCCGCGACTGGCGACCGGAGATCACCTTCAACCTGCTGGAGGAATTCTCCGGCATCGTTACCTACGATCACTACGTGGTCGCGTTCCTGGAGCTCATGCGCCAGCCTTACACGGGCTGCAATCCGCGCGGCATGATGCTGAGCCGCGACAAGGTGCTCACCAAGCAGATCCTTGCCTACCACCGCATTCCAACGCCAGGGTTCCATGTCTTTCCGTGGGGCAAGGCGTATCGCGAACCGCGTGGCCTCGAGTATCCGCTGTTCGTGAAATCGGCCACCGAAGACGCGTCGCTCGGCATCTCGCAGGCATCCATCGTGTATGACGCCGAACGTCTGCGTGAGCGCGTGGGTTTCATCCACGAGCAGACGCAGAGCGATGCGCTGGTGGAGCAGTACATCGAAGGGCGCGAGCTGTACGTGGGTGTAGTGGGCAATGAGCGCCTGACGACCTTTCCGGTCTGGGAGCTGGATTTCGGCAAGCTGCCGGATGTGCAGGCGGGCATCGCCACGCGCAAGGTGAAGTGGGATCGTGCGTATCAGCGTCGCCATGGCATCCGCACGGGGCAGGCCAGCGAACTGCCCGATGGTGCAGCAGCCCGGATCCCGGTGCTGGCGAAGCGTGTGTATCGCGCCCTGCACATGAGTGGTTATGCGCGCATGGATCTGCGCATGCGCCCGGATGGCTCCGTGTTCGTGCTGGAAGCGAACGCCAATCCGAACCTGACCTATGGCGAGGATTTCGCCGAGTCCGGCCACATCGCGGCCTTGAACTACGAGAAGCTGCTGAACCGGATCGTGCAGCTGGGGCTGAGCTATCGGCCGGAATGGCGCATGTTCGAGTAGAGTATTCACATGAAAAAAACAGTGGTGGGTCTGGTTTGTTCATTCCTGCTGGCAAACATGGCGATGGCGCAGGACGCAGCGCCGGGCGGGGAATGGCTGAGCTACAACAAGGGCCTGCATGGGCAGCGCTACTCGCCGCTGAAGCAGATCACCGTGGCCAATGCCGCGCAGCTGGGCCAGGTCTGTCGCGTGCAGATCGATGGCCCAGGCTCCTATCACGGCGGCCTGATCGTGCAGGGGGACACGATCTATACCGGCACGCCGCGCGAGACCGTGGCACTGAATGCAACCACCTGTGCGCTGCGCTGGAAGTTCGACTACCGCCCCGAAGAGGAGAATTGCGGCGGTTCCAGTCGCGGCGTGGCGCTGCTCGACGGACGCCTGTTCCGCGGCACCTGCGATGGACGCCTGATTGCGCTGGATGCATCCACCGGGCGCCTGCTTTGGAAGAGCGTGCTGGCTTCGCAGCAGCTCGGTGAATCAACCACTGCGGCGCCACTGGCCTGGCAGGGCGTGGTCTACATGGGCATCGGCGGCAGCGAACTGGGCGTGCGGGGCAGGGTGGTGGCGCTGGACGCCGCCACGGGCAAGGAGCTGTGGCGCTTCAACACCATTCCCATTGGCAGCGAAGTCGGCGCCGAAACCTGGAAGCGCCCCGAGACCGCGAAAACCGGCGGCGGCGGAGTCTGGGGCGCGATGTCGCTGGATGTCACCACGGGCGAACTGTTCGTGTCGGTGGGCAATCCCTGGCCGGATATCGACAAGGCCTATCGACCTGGCGACAACCTGTTCACAGATTCCGTCGTGGTGCTGGATGCGCGCACGGGCGCGCTCAAGTGGTGGCATCAGCTGGCGCCCGGCGACTGGATGGATCTGGATCTGGTGGCAGCGCCCATGCTCTATCGCGCCAATGGCGCCCACGACTACATGGCCATCGGCGGCAAGGATGGTTACGTCACGGTGGTCGATCGCGACACGCACAAGCGCGTGTTCCGCACGCCAGTCACCACCGTCGAGCAGATCTTCAAGGAGCCGTCACGGGAAGGTTCGCGCATGTGTCCCGGCTACGCCGGCGGCGTGGAATGGAACGGACCGGCGCTGGATCGTTTGAACAACAACCTGATCGTCGGCGCGGTGGACGTCTGTTTCATCGTCAAACTCGGTGACTCGAAAGCATATACACCGGGGACAGTGGACTTCGGTGGAACGGTGGCCCCGGACGGTCCGGCAACCGGCTGGGTCACCGCACTGGACCGCGAGACTGGCGCAGTGCGCTGGAAATACCATGCCGAAAAGCCCGTGGTGGCGGGCATCACCCCCACGGCAGGCGGCGTGACTTTCGCCGGTGACCTGGCCGGCAATTTCCTGGTGTTCAACAGCAAGACCGGTGCGGTGGTACTCAAGGCGGCCGCAGGCGGCGCCATGGCTGGCGGTGTGGTGACCTATGAAGTGGCGGGCAAACAGTACGTGGCCTTTGCTGCGGGCAATATCTCGCGCAATGCCTTCGGCGACCTGGGGCTGCCCAGTGTCGTGATCATGACGCTGGATCCGAAAGCACCGGCCACCGCGACCAATATCACTGAACCGACCAGCAATGCGGGCAATGGTCGCCGGCTGTATGGACAGGTCTGCCAGGCCTGCCACGGTGCCGATGGCAACATGCTTGCCGATCACAAGCTGGGCAACCTCAAGGCGCGGCGCGATCTGGCTGCAACCATCGCCTACATCAAGGACCCGAAGGCGCCGATGCCGAAGATGTTTCCCGACCTGCTCGATGAAAAGAGCGTGACTGATGTTGCCACCTGGGTGCATGAGGAGTTGCGATGAAGAAACTGGTAATTGCAGCGCTGCTGGTGCTCGCGCAGCCGGCCTGGGCCGGCTACGCCGATGACCGCGCAGAAATCGAAAATCTCTCCAACAAGTACATGGTCGCGGTGGACTCGGGCGACATCGAAACCGTCATGTCGACCTGGGCTGAAGACGGCGTGCTGGAATGGGTGAATGGCGTGGAAGTCGGCAAGGCGGCCATCCGCAAGGCCATGTCGGGGTTCGGTGGCGCGCGCAAGGTCGATATCCCGGAAGGCGCCACGTCGCGGGCCCGCACGCGTCACCAGATCATCAATCATGTCATCGACGTGACCGGCAACACGGCCAAGACCACCGCGTACTGGTTTGCGCTGACCAACAACACGCCGCAGAAGGATGTGCAGCTGCTGTATTTCGGGCATTACGAAGACGATCTGGTGCGGGTGAACGGCAAGTGGCTGTTCAAGAAGCGCAAGGTCTTCAATGAGTCGCAGAACAATCGCGCGCTGTTCTATCCCGGCCTTGGCGAGAAGGATCCGCGGACGAAGTAGCGCGATGATTGCGACGGCTTGCGGAGGGTGCTGTATGGATATACAGTACCCTCATGGTCACGCAGGTTCCACCATCCGGGTTCAAGGGCAGGGGTGCGCTCGCAAACCCCGCCAATCGCTTCGACAGCCAACGCACTGAAGAACTGGACGACGGCTGGTACCAGGAAGAGCAGCCAAACAGCATCGAGACCCAGCTGCTGATCGACTCCAGCCGCAGCATCATTGCCCGCAATGATTCCCCCGATATTCCCTACGACCAGTCGATCAATCCTTACAGGGGCTGCGAACATGGCTGCGTTTTCTGCCTGTCCGGTGACACGCCCATTCTGATGGGCGATGGCACGACGCGTGCGCTGGAACGGGTTCGGGCAGGAGACGAGATATACGGTACGGTGCGCGATGGCTGGTACCGGCGCTACACAAGGACGCGCGTGCTCGCGCACTGGAGCGTAATCAAGCCCGCATGGCGCATCACACTCGAAGATGGCTCCACGTTCCTGGCAGGTGCAGATCACCGCTTTCTCACGGAGCGGGGTTGGAAGTTCGTGTCGGGATCGGAGCAGGGTGCGAATCGTCGTCCTCACCTGACCACTGGCAACAAGCTCATGGGAACCGGCGCGTTCGCTACGCCGCAGGCGCAGGGCGATGATTACCGGAGGGGATACCTGTCAGGGTTGATTCGCGGCGACGGAATGATCGGTGAATACTACTATCCGCGCACAACCCGGGGTGGGAGCAGGCAGGCGCAGTTCCGTCTGGCACTGTGTGACACGCAGGCACTGGATCGCGCCGCGGAATGGCTTGCAGGTCTGGGTGTCGAGACCCGGCGGTTCACTTTTTCGGTGGCGGCGGGGAACCACAGGGGCGCGGAGGCCATCCGCACGCATGCTCGCCCGAATGTGGAGCGGGTGCGTGAAGTGATTGCCTGGCCGGATTTGCCCACGCGGTCATGGTCAGCGGGTTTTCTGGCCGGAATATTCGATGCCGAGGGAAGTTACAGCGACGGAATTCTGCGCATCAGCAACACCGACGCCGGGATCATCCAGCGGATCCAGGAGTCGCTGCGGGCATGGCGTTTCAAATTCGTGGTCGAGCGTCCCGTGGTTCGTGTCGGGAAACCCATCGAGGTGATTCGCGTGCTGGGCGGTCTGAAGGAACACCTGCGCTTTTTCCACAGCGTGGATCCGGCCATCAGCCGGAAACGAGACATCGCCGGGCAGCGCCTCAAGAGCGGTGCCAGCCTGTGCGTTACCGCCGTCGAGCCGGCTGGAACGACGATGCGGTTGTACGACATCACGACTGGTACAGAGGACTTCATCGCCAATGGCGTGGTCAGCCATAATTGCTACGCGCGCCCCACCCACGCCTATCTCGGCATGTCGCCCGGCATCGATTTCGAGACTCGCCTGACCTACAAGCCCGAAGCCGCGCAGCTGCTGCGACAGGAGCTGGCACGCCCCGGCTATGTGTGCCGCCACATCATGCTCGGCTCCAACACCGATCCCTACCAGCCGGTGGAGCGGAAGCTGCGCATCACCCGTTCCATCCTGGAGGTGCTGGCCGAAGCGCGGCATCCCGTCGCCATCACCACGCGCGGCACACTGCTGCTGCGTGATCTGGATCTGCTGGCACCGATGGCAGAGCAGGGGCTGGTCATGGTGATGTACAGCATCACCACCTTCGATGCCGATCTGAAACGCAGGCTGGAGCCGCGCTCGGCGGCATCGGAAGCGCGCCTGCATGCAATGCGTGCGCTGCGTGCCGCGGGAGTGCCGGTTGGTGTGCTCGCCGCGCCGATCATTCCCGCGATCAACGATTGCGAGCTGGAGACGATTCTGGAACGTGCGGCGGAAGCAGGCGCGAATCATGCGGGCTATGTGCTGCTGCGTCTGCCGCTGGAAGTGAAGGACCTGTTCCGCCAGTGGCTGGCCGTGCACATGCCGGACCGGGCCGGACATGTGATGTCGCTGATAAATGCCGCGCGCGAGGGCAAGGACAACTCCTCGCAATTCGGCGTCCGCATGCGCGGCACGGGTGCGTGGGCGCAGTTGCTGCGCGACCGGTTCCGGCTTGCCGGCCGCAGGCTCGGGTTCAATACGGAGCGCCGCATCCAGCTGGCCACCGACCTGTTCAGGCCACCGGAAACTGGCGGGCAGATTGGGCTCGGATTCTGATAAGTTGTGCCCCGCGATGATTCCTTCCCCCCAGCAAGCAATCGCCGAGACCCGGGCATGGGTCGACCGTGCGGTGATCGGCCTGAATCTCTGCCCTTTTGCCAGGGCCGTGCAGGCCAGGGACCAGATCCGCTATGTCGTGAGCGAAGCCACCGCAGTGGATGCATTGCTGGCCGAGCTGCGTGGCGAGATGGACCGGCTGGTCGCCACCGACGCCGCCGAAGTGGATACCACCCTGCTCATCCATCCGCAGGTGCTGAACGATTTTCCCGACTACAACGACTTTCTCGGCGTGGCCGATGAATTGCTGGAGCAGCTGGGCTATGACGGCGTGCTGCAGGTCGCGAGCTTTCATCCGCAGTTCCAGTTTGCCGGCACGGACGTCAACGACGTGACCAATGCTACCAACAGGTCGCCGTATCCCACGCTGCACCTGCTGCGTGAGGACAGTGTCGACCGCGCGGTGGCTGCGTTCCCGCTGGCCGAGATGATCTACGAGAAAAACATCCGCACCCTGCAGACGCTGGGCGCCGAAGGCTTCACCGCCCTGCAGGCGCAGTGCAAGGCTGACGTCGGCGGGAGTTGAACGACGCCGGGGCGAACTGCATCGGGTCGATGAGTTCGTCTGCGCCGTTCGCTCAATGCGACCCGCCGGTCCCCACAGCGCGGAATGGCGGCTTCGCGAGCCATACCAGGGGAACCAGCACGATCAGCAGCATGGCGAGCAGCAGGAAGATATCGTTGGCACCCATGGTCATCGACTGCACGTTCAGGACATGCGCAGTCGTGCCGTAGGCCGCATCGCCGGTAATGCCCTGCGCTGCCAGTTGCGCCTGGTAATCCACCCAGGCAGGCGAATCGGGCCGGATGTGTTCAGTGAGCCTGGCGTAATGCTGCTCGGAGCGGTCATTCCACATGAACACGCACACCGCGGTGGCGATGCTGCCGGAGAAGGTGCGCACGAAGTTGGACAGGCCCGCGGCCGAAGCAATCTGCGAGGCCGGCAGTCCGGACATGATGATCTGGTTCAGCGGCAGGAAGAACAGCGCCAGCCCGATGCCCATGATGAAGCGCGGTGTCGCCGACTGCGCAAAGGAGATCTGGTCGGTCTGCCGCGAGAACCACAGCAGCGAGAAGGCGAGCACGATGAAGGCGAATGTGGGTGCGGCGCGCAGGTTGATGCGATGCAGATTGCGACCCACGATCGGGGCCATGATGATCGCGACCAGGCCGATGGGGGCCATCGCCAGGCCCGCCCAGGTGCTGGTATAGCCAAATGCCGTCTGCAGCCACAGCGGAAAGATGACATTCACCCCGGTGAACGCGAAATACGCGATAGCGATGGTGATCGTGCCGACGCGGAAATTGCGCCGGCGAAACAGCGACAGGTCGACGATGGGATGCTTGTCGGTCAATTCCCAGGGGATGAAGAAGACCAGCGCGACCACGCCGATGACCGCTGCGGTAACGATTTCAGTGGATGCGAACCAGTCCTGCTCGTTGCCATTGTCGAGCATGAACTGCAGCGCGCCGACGCCGATCACCAGCAGTGCCAGGCCGATTGCGTCGATCGGCACCTTCACGCGCTGTGATTCGCGCCGCCGCAGCAGCAGCCAGCTTGCGGCCGCAACCGCGAGCCCCGTGGGCACGTGGATGTAGAACAGCCAGGGCCAGGAGTAGTTGTCGGTGATCCAGCCGCCGAGGATGGGCCCCATGATGGGCGCGATGATGACCACCATGGCCCACAACCCCATGGCGAGGCCACGCAGGTGCACCGGGTAGTTGCGCAGCAGCAGCGCCTGCGCCACCGACATCATGGGTCCCGACACCAGGCCCTGCATCAGCCGGGCGGCGATCAGCATCGGCATGCTGGTGGCGAGCCCGCACAGTGCGCTGAACAGGATGAACAGCAGATTCGAGATCACGAAGGTGCGCACCTCGCCGAAGCGGCGGCCGATCCAGCCCGCCAGCGGCTGTACCACCGCCGCCGCCAGCAGATAGGAGCTGATGGCCCAGGTGCCTTCGGAGGGGCTGACTCCCATGCTGCCGGCGATGGCTGGAATCGACACATTGACTACGGTCATGTCGAGGATTTCCATGAAACTCGACACGCCGACGGCAATGGACAGCAGCACCAGCGCGATGCCGCGCAG
>JAATEY010000247.1 GCA_015655465.1 Gammaproteobacteria bacterium
GCACGCAGGCGGCGAAATGCGCGGCGCCACCATCGTCAAGATCATCGCGGTTGACGCTGGTCAGCACGATGTAGGAAAGCCCCATCAGGGCAACGCTCTGCGCCACATTGGCTGGCTCGTCGACATCCAGCCAGCCACGCGGATTGCCCGTATCCACTGCACAGAAACGACAGGCCCGCGTGCATACCGCGCCCATCAGCATGATGGTCGCGGTGCCGGCGTTCCAGCATTCACCGATGTTGGGGCATTTGGCTTCTTCGCAGACCGTCGCCAGCTTGTGCGTGTGCACGTTGCGGCGGATCTCCGAATAACGTTCACCGGTACCGGCCATGGCCTTCAGCCAGCGGGGTTTGCCGGTGGGCGGCGCTGCGGGATCATCGCCGCGCAGCTTCTGGCCATCGCGGATCGCAGTGAACCCCTGCGCAGTGGTGTATTTCTCGCCGCTGCGCGCAGTGGTCGCGAATGGTGCCGCGGGTTCCACCACCACACGAATACCCTTGAGTTCGGTCATGGCCCCGTCATCCTCGCACGCGCTGCAGCTGCGCGTCGAGCTGTGCCAACCGTTGCGGCGTGCCAATGTCGACCCACAGGCCCGCATGCTGCTGACCGCCGAGCCGCCCTGCGTCCCGGGCCCGCAACAGCCATGGCAACAGCGGGAATCGCCCCGGCTGCGCACCAGCGAACAGCCCGGGTCGCAGCAGGGCCACCCCGGAATAGGTCAGCCGTTCACCGCCTTCGGCCTGGATGCGCCCCCGCTCCCCCAGCCAGAAATCGCCTTTCTGGTTGTGATCCGGATTGGGCACCAGCACCAGCTGCGCCAGGTCGCCGGCTGCGATCTGCAGTGCCGCGAAGTCGATATCGGTGAACACGTCGCCATTGACGAGCAGAAACGGATCTTCACCCAGCAGCGGCAGGGCCTGCAGCAGACCGCCGCCCGTTTCCAGCGCCGGCCATGGTTCGCGGCTGTACTGGATTCGAAGGCCATACCTGCCGCCGTCTCCAAGCGCGGCAGCGATCATTTCGCCCAGCCACGACAGATTGATGACCACGTCGCGGATGCCGGCCAGCGCAAGTCGCTCCAGATGCCACCCGATCAGCGGCTTGCCGGCAACCATCAGCAGCGGCTTGGGACAGGCATCGGTCAGGGGCCGCATGCGCTCGCCGCGTCCTGCTGCCAGCAGCATCGCCTTCATGCTTGCGCCGCAGCCAGCGCCCGCGCATTGGCTGCTGCAAGTCCGGGCGCCAGCCGCTGGTCCGCAAACTGCGCAAATTGCGCCAACTCCGGCCAGGCATGCGCAACCTCCTGCACATACCTGAGCGTGCGTGGCAGATCCGCCAGATAGCCGGTCTTGCCGTCGCGCCAGTACAGCCGCGCAAAAATTCCCAGCACCTTGATGTGGCGCTGCAGACCAATCAGGTCGAACCAGCGCAGGAACTGCGCAAGCGATTCGCCGGCCAAAGCCCTGCCCTGCGCGCCGCCTGCCAGCAGGCGATCACGATAGCCGGCAACCCATGCCTCGACCTGCGCACGCGGCCAGTCGATGTAACAGTCCTTGAGGATGGCTGCCAGGTCGTAGCCCACCGGACCATGCAGGGCGACCTGAAAATCGATGATGCCCGGTGAGCGCTGCGCCGTGATCATCAGGTTGCGCGAGTGATAATCACGATGCACGAACACCTGCGGCTGCGCCAAGGCGCAGGTCACCAGCAGTTCGAATGTCTCCTGCAGTATCCGCAACCCGGCGGCGTCGGGCTCGAACTGCAGGTGATGCAGGCAATACCAGTCGGGCAGCAGCTGCATTTCGCGCAGCAGCGTCGCGCGGTCGTAGGGCGGCAGCTGCTGCGCCGCGCTGCCGCCAGTCAGCTGCAGATGGGCCAGCGCATCGAGCGCGTCACCATACAGCCTCGCCGCAGCCATTCCGGAATCCAGTGCCGTGAGCATATGGGTGGACCCCAGGTCCTCCAGCACCGCGTAGCCCTGCGTGGTGTCGGCAGCAAATACATGCGGCACATGCATGCCGCACTGCTCCAGCAGCTCCGACACACGCAGGTAACTGCCCAGGTCTTCCTGCTCCGGCGGGGCATCCATGCCGATGCAGGTGGTGCCATCGATCCGGGTGATCCGGAAATAGCGCCGGAAACTGGCATCCGCCGAAGCCGGAACGATGCCCTGGGGGTCGAATCCCCCCTGCTCAACCAGCCAGCGGCGCAGATTATCCAGTCGAAGGTCGTCGGGCATGATCCAGCAGGACAGTGAGGGAACAGGAGTTTCGCCCAGCCGGGCGGGTCGAGACATTATAATCGGCGGCTTCATGCCCATGCTCCGCCATCTCCTGACCTGTGCGGCCATTACCACAATGGCCTTTCCGGGGGCCCTGCGCGCCGGCGAATTCGCCAATCCGTACGAGGGCGTGCCGCGCTGCCCGGACGATCCCGGGGCAGGCGCGGCACTGCCGCTGCACCGGATCCTCGCACCCGAAGACGCCTTTGAGGGAGCCGTTGGTCCGGACTCCACGCAGGACCGGGAGGGCAACATCGAGGCTCCCAATGGGGTAACGGTGCGTCAGGGCGACCGTCAACTCACTGCCCAGCAATTCAATTTCAATGAAGCCGAACGCCGCATCGACGTGCGCGGCAAGGTGCAATACAGCGATCCGCAGATCATCCTGCGCGGCGACGCCGGCAGCTTTGTCCCCGGGGAAGCCACTGTTGAAGGCGCGAACTTCGAGCTGCCGATGCAGCCTGCGCGGGGCTCGGCGCGCTCCCTGACCTTGAGCAACACCGGCGTGCTGCAACTGAAGGACGTTCACTACACCACCTGTCCGGAAGGCAGTACGGACTGGCAGCTCAGCGCCGACTCCATCTCCATCGACACCAACAGGAGTGTCGGCACGGCGCGCGATGCGCGGGTGGAATTCTTCGGCGTACCGATCCTGCGCCTGCCCTATATTTCCTTTCCGGTGGGCAGTGCCCGCAAGAGCGGCCTGCTGTTTCCGAGCCTCGGCAGTTCATCGACCAGCGGCGTGCAACTCGCGGTTCCGTACTACTTCAACATCGCACCAGCGCAGGACCTGACGCTCACGCCGACCTACTACACCAGCCGCGGCCTGGATGTCGGAGGCGAGTACCGCTTCCTCACCCGCAGCAGCCGCGGTGAAATCAGCGGCAACCTGCTGCCCGACGATCGCAAGACGGGCCACACCCGCAGCCGCCTGAAGGTAGGCGACACCACGATGCTGCCGCGCGGCTGGCGCCTGACGCTGGATGCGGAGAATGTCAGCGACGCGCGTTATTTCGAGGATTTCGCGCAGGGCGCGGATGGCGCGAGCATTGCCTTCCTGCCGCGCCGTCTGCAGCTGTCCTATCGTGACGACAACCTCGATACCGGCATCATCCTGCGCAATTTCCAGACACTGGATCAGGACCTGCCGCAGACCGACCGGCCGCACACTGAAGTGCCACGCCTGTACGCCCGCGGCAACTGGCTGCTGCCCGACGCCCTGCCGCTCAACTATGGCTTCGATACCGAGGCCGTGTTTTTCCGGCACGGCAATGACGTACATGGATGGCGATTCGATGCCACGCCGCAGGTCGGACTCAGCTACGAAGGCGCGGGATATTTCCTGAAACCCGCCGTTGCGCTGGAGACCACGTACTACCAGCTGCAGGGCCAGGCGCCGGGCAGCGACCGCTCGCCAAACCGGACCTTGCCGATCATAAGTCTCGACGGCGGACTGCAGTTCGAGCGCGACAGCGGCCGGCACGGGCAGCGGCGCATGACGCTGGAGCCGCGTCTGATGTATCTGTATGTCCCCTACCGTGACCAGTCACAGCTGCCGGTGTTCGACACCGCCCAGCCCGACCTCAACTGGATCGAGCTGTTCCGCAGCAATCGCTATTCGGGCATAGACCGGATCAGCGACGCCAACCAGCTGAGCGCGGGATTCACCACGCGACTGTACAGCAGCAGCACGGGCACGCGTTTCCTGTCCACCACCGTCGGCCAGGCGTTCTATTTCCGCACTCCGCGCGTCGGGTTGCCGGACGAACCCGCGCTCACCGGCCATGCTTCGGACCTGATTGCACAGGTGGAGCTGCAGGCATTCAAGAACTGGAATGTCAGCAGCGGGTTGCAGTGGGATGAACAGGACTCGCGCACCGAGAAGGCCGAGATGCAGCTGCGCTACCAGCCCGAGGCGCGCAGCGTGGTCAATCTCGGCTACCGCTATCAGCGCGAACGCCTGGAGCAGGTCGACGTCTCCGCCGCCTGGCCCGTAACTGACCACTGGCGGCTCTACGGACGATCCCTGTATTCGCTGCGGGACAGCAAGTCGATCGAGTATTTCGGAGGATTCGAGTACAGCAGCTGCTGCTGGAACCTGCGGGCGATAGCGCGGGACTACGTCAGCCGGCGCTCCGGCGAGCGCGACCGCAGCTTCTACCTGCAGCTGGAACTCAAGGGCCTGTCGAATGTCGGATTGGCAGCCGATGCTTTTCTGGAAAAGGCCATTCGCGGATACTCCACCGGCCGCCAGCACCGCTGAGGCGGCCCCCAAGTGACAATCAAGGAATTTCCCATGCTCCGCCCGATTCTGGCCAGCCTCGCGCTGTTGTTTGCAGGCTCCGGCCTGGCCGCGGAAACTGCCGCGGCAGTGCCGGCGCCCGCACTTTTGGAAGCACCGAAGACCGGCGTCCTGCTGGACCGCGTGGTCGCAGTGGTCAACGACGGTGTGGTTGCGCAAAGCGAGCTTGACGAACAGATCGGCATCATCACCGCGAAGCTGCGCGAACAGAAGACGGCATTGCCACCCAGCGCCGTGCTGCGCTCACAGATCCTGGAGCGGCTCGTGCTGCAGGAAGTCCAGCTGCAGCGGGCAACGCACCTTGGCCTGAAGATATCCGATGAGCAGCTGAACAGCGCCCTGGCCGAAATGGCCAAGAACAATAGCCTGACGCTGTCGCAATTGCCCGCCGCGCTGGCGGCGCAGGGCATCGACTATGCATCCTATCGCGACAACTTCCGCAAGGAGATGACGCTGACGCAGCTGCGGCGGCGCGACGTCCTGAGCAAGATCGGCGTGACGCCGCGCGAACTCGAGCAGTTCATCGAACGGATCAAGCGCCTGCCCGCCCAGGATGTGGAATACAACACCTCGCACATCCTGCTGGCCATTCCACCAGACGCCACCCAGGCGCAGGTGGACGAAATCACCAGGCACGCAACGGAAATCTTCGAGCGCTCGAAGACGGAAGAATTCTCGAAACTTGCTGTCGCCAACTCGAATAGCCAGGATGCGCTGGAGGGCGGCGGACTCGGCTGGCGCAAGGGGCCGGAACTGCCAACGATCTTCCAGGAAGTAGTCGTCGGTCTCAAGCCCGGCGAAGTCAGCAAGCCTCTGGTTACTCCAAACGGCGTGCATCTGGTCAGGCTCAACGAGCTGCGCAGCTCCCAGGGCAGCCCCATCCAGGACCAGGTGCATGCACGTCATATCCTGATGAAGCCCAATGAACTGCAGGACGATGCCACGATACAACTGAAGCTGTCCGGCATCCGCAACCGCATCCTCAAGGGCGAGGAATTCGGCGTGTTCGCGGCCAGCATGTCTGAAGATCCGGGCTCGGCGGTGAACGGCGGCGATCTGGACTGGAAGGGCGCTGGCGCGTTCGTTCCGGAGTTCGAGGCTGTGCTCGATTCGCTGGCGGACAATCAGATCAGTGAACCTTTCCAGACGCAGTTCGGCTGGCACATCGTGCAGCTGCTGGGCAGGCGCAAGTTCGACACCACCGAAGAGTCGCTGCGCGACCGCGCCTACCGGCAGCTGATCGAAAGCAGGGAAGACGAAGAAACCGAATTGTGGCTGCGTCGCCTGCGCGACGAGGCCTTCGTCGACACGTCGATGTGAGCGCACCCGTGCGTCGCGCCCGGCCGCGCCTCGCCCTTACCTGCGGTGAACCGGCCGGTATCGGTCCTGACATCTGCGCGCGGATCGGCGCGCAGATACTGGATGACGGTGCGGATTTCGACATTGTCTGCCTGACCGATGCAGGGCTGCTCGCCGCACGCGCCAGGCAACTGGGTGTGCAGCACTACACCGGTCCGCATTTCAGCATTGCGCACCAGCCACTGGATGTTCCGGCAACCGCAGGCCGCCTCGATCCGCGCAACGCGCACTGGGTACTGCGCCTGCTGGACCGGGCCATCGATGGCAGCAAGGCCGGCGAATTCGATGCAATCATCACGGCACCCGTGCAGAAAAGCGTGATCAACGATGCGGGTGTGGCATTTACCGGCCATACGGAATATCTCGCGCAGCGCTGCAATATCGCCAGGCCCGTGATGATGCTGGCTGCAGATTCGCTGCGGGTGGCACTGGCGACCACGCACCTGCCCCTGCAGGAAGTCAGTGGCGCAATCACCGCAGCCAGCCTGGACGGGATCCTGGACATCCTGCAGCGGGACCTGCGCAGCAAGTGGGGCATTGCCGCGCCGCGGATAGCCGTCTGCGGCCTGAACCCCCATGCGGGAGAGTCCGGACACCTGGGGCGCGAGGAAATCGACACCATCGCACCGGCCATCGCGCGGGCGCGGACGCGCGGCATCGCAGCCAGCGGCCCCTGGCCCGCCGACACCATCTTCACGCCGCGCCAGCTGGCGAATTTCGACGTGGTGCTCGCCATGTTCCACGACCAGGGCCTGCCCGTGCTCAAGTACGCCGGCTTTGGCAATGCAGTGAACATCACCCTGGGTCTGCCGCTGATCCGGACCTCGGTGGATCACGGCACGGCACTTGACCTTGCCGGCACCGGCAAGGCCGAGCACGGCAGCCTGCTGGCGGCCGTGAAGCTCGCCGCGCAACTGGTTCGCAGCCAGCAGGCGTGATCCGCGTACGCAGGCGCTTCGGCCAGCACTTCCTGCACGACCAGGGGGTTTTGCGCCGCATTGTCGACGCGCTGGATCCACAACGCGGGCAGCATCTGGTGGAAATCGGACCTGGTGCAGGGGCACTCACCGCCCACCTGCTCGACCGCGTGGAGCTTCTCGATGCGGTCGAAATCGATCGGGACCTGGCAACGGCGCTGCGTGCACGCTGGCCGGCACGGCTGCGGCTGCACTCTGGCGATGCGCTGGAGTTCGATTTCACGGCGCTGTCGGCGCAGCTCGGCGGACCGCTGCGGCTGGTGGGCAACCTGCCCTACAACATTTCCACACCGCTGCTGTTCCACTTCCTGCAGCACCGGCAGTGCCTCTTCGACATGCACATCATGCTGCAGAAGGAAGTGATCGATCGCATGGCGGCCGCTCCCGGCACGGACGACTATGGACGACTGACCGTGATGCTGGCACCGTGGCTGAGGGTGGAGAAGCTGTTCGACGTGGGACCCGGGGCGTTTACGCCACCGCCGCGGGTGTGGTCCGCGGTGGCCCGTCTCGCTGTTCTGACC
>JAATEY010000168.1 GCA_015655465.1 Gammaproteobacteria bacterium
CACTTCACGCCTTTTGGCATCGGCCCTTCCGGAGTGCCCTGGGTCACGAGCGAACAGCAGGCGCGGGACGACCCGGAGCTGGCCGTGCTCTAGGCCATGGCCCACGGGCAGGACCCGGATATCGAGCGCTGCGTGCAGGTCGCCATCGCTGCACAGCTTGCAAGCCTCGGGCTCGACGAGAATCGTTCAAAGTTCTATTGTGACCTCATTCAGTATGCTCTCAGCGAGGCCGCCCGCCGGGCGTTACAAACCATGGACCTAAGCAAATACGAATACCAGAGCGAGTTCGCCCGGCGCTATGTGGCGCAGGGGCGCTCAGAAGGCCGTGCCGGTTTGCTGGCCAAGCTTCTTGCACACCGCTTCGGGCCGCTGCCGGGTGCTGCCCACGAGCGTCTTGCCGCCGCTTCCATGGAAGAGCTCGACGCCATCGGCGAGCGCTTGCTCACCGCACGCAGCCTGCCGGAGGCGCTGGGTTAGCCCGAATGGCCCTTATCCAATGCCGCTTGTCAGGCGGCTCGGATGTGCGCTCAAGCAAGTGCCATTCGTCTGCAGCCGCTTACTTCGGTTTGCGGAACTTCAGCACGAACTGATCGGTGGTGCCGCGCATCGCGGCGTCATGAACGCCAACGGTGTGCGGATCGTCCGGATTCTGCAGCAGCTTGCTTTGCGAATCGAGCACGAAGCCCACGGCGATCAGGTCCTTCTTTACCGACTCCGGATCAATGCGGTGCAGGGTCTGAACCACGGTCTTGCCTGCGCCCGGCGCCGAAGCGTGGTCGATCACCAGGTACACACCACCGGGCTTGAGCGAATCGAACACCATCTTGTTGAGGGCGGTGAGATCGGCATCCGGGCGACGGGCAAGGTCGTGATAGTTGAGCGACGTCCACATCAGGTCCACGGCTTCCGGCAGCTTGCCATTGGGATCGAGAACGCCAACCTTGATGTTCTGGTAGGCAGGATCGGCGGCGAGGGCGGCGATGGGATCCGGCCTGCCAGGCTGAGCCGCAGGGGAGAGCGTATAGACCACACCCTTGCTGCCAACCGTCTTGCTCAGGATGCGGGTGAAGTAGCCGCCACCGGGCATGACCTCGCCGACCTTGTCGCCTGGCTTGACGCCGGCGAAGGCCACCGACTCACCGGGTTTCCGGTTGGCATCGCGCTGCTTGTCGGCGTCCGGACGACCAGCGTCGGCGACAGCGGCCTGGATGTACGCGGGCAGCGCGTCTGCGGAATAGGCAAGCGGCGCGACCAGCACTGCCGGCATGGCTGCCGAGGCAACCGCGATGGCGAATGTTGCAATGGATCTTTTGAACATGATGAATCCCCCGTTTCGCATGGCGCACATGTGGCATGCCCGTGTCAGTTCATGCGCGTGACTTTGCAGGCCTTGCCTTCCTCATCATAGCCACGTTCCTGGCAAGAGTCTTGAATCGCACTCCATTCTCCTGCAGCACGGTGATCGTCACGTGACCCGTCTTGCTGGTCTTGATGTCGTGCACGGTGCCAGCCTTGCCTGCGTGGGTACCGCCGACGACCTCGCAATGGTCACCGTCTTTCGGTTGCACCTGATCTTCAGGCGACGCTGCCATATCGATGCTCCAGTACAGTTCTCAACTTGTTCAGATCCGCCCGGACGGTATCCATATCGCTCTTGAACTGTTCATCAGAAATGCCCGGAAGTTGCAGCAATGTAAACAGCACTTCACAACCGCTGCCATTTGGAATGACACGCATGGGATTGTGGAAAGTGCCCATCGGCAGCTCGACATCGTGATCCAGGATTCCAAAGTCATTGGCAGGAGCGAAACGAAACCTCGCCTGTCCAAGTGCGGTATCAGCGAGCCAATGATCGCCCTGTTTCCCGATGGACTTCACGAAGCCCGGCGCCCAGGTGGGAAGATTCGCGGGATCGGACGCATAGGAATACACAGCCCCGGGTTCAACGGCGATGCCAACGGATACGGTGTGGGTGCGGTACATGCTTGCTGGTCCCCCTCAAATGGTTGTCATGTGGCGCCGCGATCAGCCGGATGATCAACACCTTCCAGGCGCCCGACATTGTAGCCGTACTCATCCGGACCGCTGCGCCGCTGATGATGGGTGTATATCCCGCAGGTCGGACAGCGGGACCGACGCGACGACCGCACCCTTGCGACGGCAGATGGAGCAGTCACAGTGCCGTGGATTGACTATGCCATCCGGAAGCGAGAGCTCAAGCTCAATTGCGCCGCAGTGGCACGTTGCCTTGTGGCGCTCGCCGATGACGATTGAGCCGACTTTCCTGATCGGCGAACTCTCACGACTCTGCGACGGCTTCTTGCTCATGTTCGATCACCAGATCCAGGGATTCATCCTCTTCGTCAGGATAGTGATACCAGTCCTCGTGAGGAGAAAACTGCGTGCATTCGAAACATGCCGTTTCTGTCCATTGATGGCCGCAACCAGGACAAAGCCCACGCGTCCAGAAAGTGTTCCACCGGGTTCCGCAGCCGGGATGGCACCACCACCTGTCGGATGGGTGTGGCCGCCATGTGCAAACAGGGTGGCGTGGGAATCCTGTTTGTGTACACTATTCCATCCTTATACACACTGGCAAGTATCATGCGAACCAATATCGTCATTGACGACGCCCTCATGAAAAGTGCCCTCAAGGCAACCGGCCTCAAGACCAAGAAAGAGGCCGTGGAATTGGGGCTTCAGACGTTGGTCCAGCTGAGCCGGCAAGCGGACATTCGCAAGCTTCGTGGCAAGCTGAAGTGGGAAGGCGATCTGCGCGAGTCCCGGAGCATGGAGCGGTGATCGTTGTCGATTCCAGCGTCTGGATCGACTACTTCAACGGCACCGAATCGGCAGCAGCCGAGCGACTGGATGGTTTGCTCGGCGTAACGCGCCTGGCAGTGGGCGACATCATTCTGGCGGAGGTGCTCCAGGGCTTTCGCGACGATGCCCAATACAAGCTCGCCAGGCAGACCATGATCGCTCTACCTGTGTTCGAGATGCTTGGTCAGACAATGGCCATTCGAAGCGCGGAGAACTACCGCTCACTCAGAGAGCGTGGCATCACGATCCGCAAGACCCTGGACGTCATCATCGCAACGTATTGCATTGAGCACGACCACTCGCTGCTCTTTGAAGACAAGGACTTCCTGCCCTTCGTGCGTTATCTCGGACTCAAAGAGGGCTGACTTGGTACGTGACGGCCCACATCAGCGCCCGCGGTCAACTTCATGTGTCCCGGTGCGCTGCATGTGTTTGTTGGGCGCCAACGTGCGAGACCTGACCTCTTGGTGCTTTGGGAATCGCATCGAGTAGGTCTGGAAGAAGCAACAGCAAATCATCAACGCGATTGCTCTTGCAGTGAATCAAGATGACCGCA
>JAATEY010000135.1 GCA_015655465.1 Gammaproteobacteria bacterium
CCACCGATGCGGATCTCGCCCACGCTGAACGTGCCCTTCGCACGCAGCGGCTTCAGGAAATCCACCGGCAGCTGGATCGGCTCTGAAGCCGCCTTCGGATCGGCAGGTGGCGGCTGATAGCGATCGAGGTTGATCCTGTCGAGAGCCAGCGCGAAATCCATGCCGCTGTTGCCGGTGTCGTAGGCGAAGCGACCGGTCAACGCAGAATCATCGAGGCGCAGTTTCAGGTCCCCAAGGCGCGCCACCTTGTTCTGCCAGGCATAGCTGCCCTGCGCGGCAAACTTCGCCAGCGCGCTGCTGTCGCGGGTCACGGGTGGAGCAATGCCGAACTGCTGCATCAATGTGCGCGGCGCGAGCTCCCTGAGTTCGAAGCGCCCGGTCAGCGACGGCGCATCGATCAGCTTGCTGCCGGCGATGCTGCCGCCAAGTTCTGCCGCACCGACCTGCGCAGTGAACTTTGCATCCGCCAGCGTCTGGGCAGCAAGGTCCAGGTCTGCGGCGGGCATGCCCAGCTTCCATTCCAGCACCGTGGGTGCACCTGCCGGCTGCACGGAGCCGCTCAATGCCAGATCGGCCAGCTGGTAACGCTGCCGGTCCAGGTCGAGCGTGAGCTTGAACTTCGCCGCCAGCGGCAGCGGCTTCGCGCCGGGCGCGGTAACCAGCTGCATCCCGATGCTTACCGGAATGGCTGCGCCGGGCTTCACGCTGCCGATATCCAGGTTCACATCCTCGGCCACCATCCCTTCGAAGCCGATGCGGCTGTTCGAGATGGCGACACCGGCAAGATCGAGGGAGCTGGCACCGGTCGACTTTTCCGGCGTCGGCGCTGCAGCCTCTGCGTCCCAATCCTCCCAGTTGCCCTTGCCGGCGGCGTTCTGCTGCAGCCTCAGGTCAAGGCCATCGATCTCGATGCGCCCGACCTCCAGCTGCTTCTTCAGCAGCGGCAGCAGTTTCACGCTCAGCGACGCATGCTTCAGCGTCAGGAACGGCGCGTCGCCGAAGCCAGCAGGATTCCCGAGGCTGGCCTCGCCGGTCTGTACCTTGATCCAGGGAAATACCGACAGCGAAAGCCTGCCGGGCAGCGACAGGCTGCGCCCGGTGGACTGTTTGACCGCCGCGGCGATGCGGTCCTTGTAGTCGTTCGGATCGACGAACATCCACACGGCCACCAGCGCCAGGGCCAGCAGGGCGAACAGGCCGCCAAAGGCAATGCCGATTATCTTCAGTGCGCGCATGTGGAATCTCCGAATCCGCCAACCGCTGGCGCAAGCTTACCGGAGCGCGCTGCGTCCGCGCCCCGGGCGGCAGCCCCGCGTGCCAGTTGCGTCGTCATGCGCATTCGGTCATCTTCGACTCCCGAACAAGAAGATATTGAAGGCAACGTGCGCAGGGATACCATGCGTCACCTGTTCTGCAGTCTCGGACTCCTTCTCGCGGCCTTCGTGACGACCGCGGCTCGCGCCGCGGAGCGCCCGTTGGTCGGTCCCGCACCCGACTGGGTGCAACCCGCCGGTGCCGACACTCCGGCAGCGGCTCCCAGCGAGGCGGCATTGCTGGTGTTGCTGAGCGACCAGCAGATCAACCTGTCGCCCAAAGCGGTCGAGAGCTATTCCGAAAGCCGCATCCGGATCCAGGCGCCGCAGGGCCTGGCGGCGCTGGGCACCCTTGCGCTTTCCTGGCGCCCGGATTCGGATGTCCTGACGGTACATCGCCTGGTTGTGCGGCGCGGCAGCCAGCTGCGCGACCTGCTCGGCAGTGGCGATGGATTCACCATCCTGCGGCGCGAAGACCAGCTCGAACAGGCCGTTCTTACGGGCGCGCTCACCGCCGTACTCCAGCCCAGCGACCTGCAGGTCGGCGACATCATCGAGCTCGCCTACACGCTCCGGCATGCGGATCCGGTGGTACCGGATCTGCCGGATCGCGATTTCGCGTGGCCAAACGCGCGCATCCAGCAGGCGCGTTTCAGCGCGCGCTGGCCGAAGGAGATGCCCGTACGCTGGCAGCTGCGCGACTTCAAACCCGCGTTGCAGGAAGCCACCGACGCCACCCACCGCAGCGTGGCGTTCACGCTCGACAACGCGGAGCCCCTGCTGCAGCCGACCGGCGCGCCGGCCCGGTTCGCTGCAGTCCGCCGCGCAGAGCTCACCGCATTCGAGTCCTGGCCACAGGTGTCGCAGCGCATGGCGCCGCTGTACGCAAAGGCTGCAATGCTCGCCCCGACATCGCCGCTGCGGGCGGAAGTCGAACGCATCCGCAATGCGCACAAGTCGCCGCAGGATCGCGCGGCGGCGGCGTTGCAGCTGGTGCAGGAACAGGTGCGCTATGTGCTGCTGGCCATGAATGATGGCGGGCTGACGCCTGCAACCGCCGATCAAACCTGGGAGCGCCGCTACGGCGACTGCAAGGCCAAGACCGCACTGCTGCTCGCCCTGCTGCGCGAACTGGGCATCGAGGCACAGCCAGTGGTCGTCAATACGGACCTGGGCGACGACCTCGACCGCCACCTGCCGGCCGTCGGCGCCTTCAATCACGTGCTGGCCCGCGTCGACCTCGGCGGCAAGACCTACTGGCTGGATGGCACACGCCTGGGGGATCGGCGGCTGGATGCCATTCCGGTACCTTATTTCGGCTGGGGATTGCCGCTGCTGTCCAGGGGCAGCGGGCTGGTGAAGATCCAGCCGCCACCGTTTGCCGAACCCCAGACTGTCCACGATATCCGCATCGACGCATCCAACGGCGTGGACGAGCCGGCGCGCGTCAGCGCCAAGGCCGTATTCCGCGGCGACGACGCGCTGGCGTTGCAGCAGGCACTGGACAATCAGGACAGCGCGCGGCGGGATCAGCGCATGCGTGAGTACTGGCGCGGGCTCCTCGACAGGATCGATATCGCGAAGGTGCAGACCAGCCATGACGACAGCACCGGCGAGGTGACCTGGTCCGCCGAAGGCACGCTGCGCATGGACTGGAGCAAGGACAACTGGTTCGAACTGGAGAACTTGCGGCTCGGCTACCGGGCAGACCTGACACGCCCGGCCGGAACCGATGCGAACGCGCCCTACGCGCTTTCCTATCCCGAGTACCGTGTGAGCCGTTACTCGATCACCCTGCCGCCGCAGAAGTCGCCATTCACCATCTACGGCGACAATATCGACCAGACCATCGCCGGCACGCAGTACAAGCGCAAGGCGGGCATCGAGAACTCGGTGTTCACGGCCGAGGCTTCTTTCCGCACGCTCGCACCGGAATTTCCCGCGAGCGAGGCGCGCGCCGCCGAAGCCGCGTTGCGCGCGATGTACAAGAACGCACTGTTCATCGGCAAGCCGGATGGCTACCTGCCGACAGTGAAGGAATTCGTGGCGCAGGCCGGCACTCCATTGAAAACCGCCGACGAGTACTTCACCCGCGGCGTTGGCATGATGACAAGGGCACTGCCGGGCCTTGCGATTGCCGAGTTCACGGCGGCCATCAAGCTCGATCCGGAATCCGCACAGACCTTCGCGAATCGCGGCGTAGCGTATATCGGCATGAGTCAACTGCGCGAAGCGCGCGCGGATCTCGAACAGGCGCTGGCGCTGCAACCCGGGTACGCCTTCGCGCTGTTCAACCTTGGCTTCGTCGAAGCCGGGGAAGGTCATTTCCGCGAGGCGATCGACGTGCTCACCAAAGCGCTTGAAAAGGAAGACAGCAACGCCGCGCGCAGGCAGATTGCCGTTGCCTACCTCCAGCTGGGAGAACTGGACCGCGCGCTGTCGGAACTGGAAAGTTACTCCCGGAAGAACCCGAACGAGCGCAGCGCCTACATGGACCGCGCCATGGTCCTGCTGAAACTCGGGCGCGAGACCGAAGTGAGTGCGCTTGTCAAAGAAGCGCTGGCGGCAAAAGCCGGCCCCGGCGAGGGCGCCGCCCTGGCCAGCGAGCTTTACCGGATGCTCGGCGAGAGCGATCGGGCAGACAAATTGCTCGACGAGGCAATCCGCAAGGCACCCAGTGCAGACCTTTACGTCCTGCGCGCCCAGAACCAGCCGGATCCATCAGCCGCACGCGCCTCCCTGCAGCAGGCCTTGAAGCTCGATCCTCGCCATGTAACGGCATTGACCGGCCTTGCCGTGACCAACCTGAAGCTCAAGGACTTCCAGGGCGCATTGCAGGCCATCGACCAGCTGGAAAGCGCGTACGACACGCTGCCAGGTTTTCTCGAGTCCATCCGCAGCGAGGCCTTGACTGGTCTCGGCGATGCCGCAGGCGCCAGTCGCACCTACGCAGCCCTGCGCGCGAAGGCGACGAACGGCCTGGAACTCAACAGCCTGTGCTGGGCCAAGGCGTCCCGGAATCTGCAGCTGGAAGAAGCCCTGAAGGACTGCGATGCGGCGCTGGCACTGCTGCCGGACTGCTCGGCCTGCCATGACAGCCGGGGCCTGGTGTTGCTGCGCCTCAAGCGCTTCGATGAAGCCATGGCAAGTTATGACACTGCCCTGTCGAGCAGACCCGAACAAGCCATGTCGCTGTTTGGCCGCGGCATCGCGAAACTGCGGCTGGGGCGCAATGCTGAAGGCGAGGCCGACATTGCGGCTGCCATGAAATTCTCCCCCAAGGTCGCCGAGCAGTTCCAGAAGTACGGAATCACCCGCTGACCATGTAGTCTTGAGGCCCTACGCTCGCAAGCCCAGGCCTGTTGTTGTCGCCCGCTCCCGCAGAATCCGCCACCCTGTTCAGACACCGCGCCTTCCTGCTGTATTTCAGCGGCCGGCTGTTCTCGAGTTTCTCGCGGCAGATCATCGCCGTCGCGGTGGGGTGGCAGGTGTACGAAATCACCCACAGCGCCTTTCACCTGGGCATGGTCGGGCTGGTGCAGTTCCTGCCGGCGCTGCTGCTCACCTTCCATGCCGGGCACGCCGCCGATCGCCACAACCGCAAGTACATCGTGCAGGTTTGCCAGTGGATTGAGGGCATCGCTGCGGCGTACCTGGCATGGGGCAGCATGGCGGGCTGGCTGTCGGTGCTCGACATCTACATCGCCTCGGCCATATTCGGCGCGGCAGCCGCCTTCGAGCGGCCCGCAGGGGCAGCGATGCTGCCGAACATCGTGCCCAACTCCCTGCTGCAGCAGGCCACGGCCCTTTCCGCCGGCGCAATGCAGCTCGCCACCATCGGCGGCCCGGCCATCGGCGGATTCGTATTCGTGCTGTCGCCGGGTGCGGCCTATGCATTGACTGCCGCATTCTGGTTGCTGGCGGGTCTGTTCAACGGCCTGCTGCCACTGGCCCATCGTGCCTCCACCGGCGGTGACATCTCCATGCGCAGCCTGTTTGCCGGCGTGCATTTCGTCCGCAGCAGCCCCACGCTGTTCGGCACGATCTCGCTGGACCTGTTTGCCGTGCTGCTGGGTGGCGCCACGGCGCTGCTGCCCATTTTCGCGAAGGATATCCTGCACACCAATGCCATCGGGCTCGGACTGTTGCGCGCAGCGCCGGCCATCGGTGCGCTGATCACCACTGCCATCCTGGCGCGCAAACCGCTGCAGCGGCGCGTGGGCCGGCGCATGTTCCAGGCGGTCATCGTGTTTGGCATCGCGACCGTGGCGTTTGGACTGTCGACCAACACCTGGCTGTCGCTGGGCGCGCTGACGCTGATGGGCGCAGCCGACCAGATCAGCGTGGTGATCCGCCTGTCGCTGGTGCAGCTGGCCACGCCCGACGACATGCGTGGCCGGGTCAGCGCCGTGAACTTCCTGTTCGTGAACGCTTCGAACCAGCTCGGTGAATTCGAGAGCGGCGTAACCGCAGCCTGGTGGGGCGCGGTGCCGGCAGTGCTGCTGGGCGGCGTCGGCAGCGTGCTGATCGCCCTGCTGTGGATGCGCCTGTTCCCGACCCTGCGCGATGTGGAAAAGCTGGCGTAGAATCGGCGCTCGCTTCACCAATCCTGATGGGGGCTTAGATGTGCGACTACGACACGTTTGCTGACATGCAAAAGGCCGGAGGGATTTCGCGGCGCAAGTTCGGCGCGCTGGGCTTCGGTGCCGGCCTCGTGGCAATGCTGCCACCCGTGGCCAATGCCGCAGAAGTTTCGGAAGCCGAAGTCACCATCAAGACTCCCGATGGCAACTGCGACGCGCACTTCGTGTACCCGAAGTCGGGTGCCAGTGCTGCGGTGCTGGTGTGGCCGGATGTCTTCGGGCTGCGCGATCCGTTCCGCACCATGGGCAGGCGCCTGGCGGAATCCGGCTACGCAGTGCTGACGGTGAATCCTTTCTACCGTCTGCAGAAGGCTCCCACCTCCGCGCCCAATGCCCCGTTCAACGACGACCTCAGGAAGATGATGGGTTCGCTGACAGCCACCACCCATGTCACCGATGCGAAGGCATTCGTGGCGTGGCTCGACGCGCAGCCGCAGGTGGACAAGAAGCGCAAGATCGGCACCACCGGCTACTGCATGGGCGGCCCGATCGTGTTCCGCACTGCCGGCAACATTCCCGAACGTATCGGCGCGGGCGCCACCTTCCATGGCGGCGGCCTCAATACCGACGCAGCGGACAGCCCGCACCTGCTGATTCCGAAGATGAAGGCGAGCATGCTGATCTGCATCGCCGACAACGACGACAAGAGCAACCCCGCGTCGAAGGACGTGCTGCGCAAGGCCTTCGATGCCGCGAAGGTGCCGGCGCGGATCGACGTGTATGCGGGCGCGAATCACGGCTGGTGCGCCATCGACTCGCAGGCCTATAACAAGGAACAGGCCGAAAAGGCCTGGGCGCTGCAGCTCGAGCTGTTCAAGAAAGCGCTGGCCTAGTCATTTGCCGGGGCCTGGTTGCGCAGCGTCAGCGCCAGGCCGCCGAATGCGGTGGTGCCACCCGCACCACCGTCGGAAAATCCGGCCGTGGTGTCGAGCCGCAGCTTCGCGCCGAGCTCGTAGCCAAGGGTCAACGACAGGCTGTCGATCCTCGCGTGGGTCAGCGCGTCGCGTTCCATCGTCCAGTCACCCTGCAGCGACGAGCGGGAAAACTGCCGACCCAGCGTTGCCGCAAACTGCCGATCCGGGGCTCCCGCGGCGCGGGTGACGATCGAGTCGAGCAGCAGCTGCGGGCGGGGAAAGCGCCCGGTATTCGCGGAATCGATCGCGGCCCGCACGCGATCCACGCTGCGACCGTAGCTGTAGTCGATGAAGCGCGCGCCGAGATTCCAGTCGTCTCCAAACCAGGAAATATCGGCGCCAAACCCCTGGCCATCGAAATCGATGTGGGCGTCGCGGGGCTGGCCCTGGACCGTCATGGTGTAGTCCACCGTCATGCTGCGATCGTCGAGCAGGGCGCTCACCGACAGGCCGCTCTCCGCCATCCATCCGAGTTCGCCCAGGAGGGTGGTCGACTTGAACTGGCCGGAATCCTTCCAGCGCTGCGCCGCTGCATTTGCGAAAAAGGGGCCCAGATTCAGATCCGTGGACAGTCGCAGGCTGGTGCCGGCGAAGTCCGCTCCACTCACGCTCGACTCGCTCCGGCCCACACCCGCACCCAGTGACCAGCTGTCGGCGGGCGAGAAACGCGCGTCCAGTCCATAGGACAGACCATGTTCGCTGTCGGCCAGCCCTGCCAGGGTGACCGATGCCGCGCCCGCAGGCGCACACAGCAGGGGCGATGCAGCCAGCATTGCCGCAATGATCCTGTTCATTGATTTGCTCTCCCTTGATCCGGATGCATAACGCGCCAGCGGCCGAAGCCGTTGACCGCGTTCTCCCCTGTCAACCGGATGCGGGTCAGCGGCGTTGTATCCCGTGCTGACAGACTCGACCTGACCTGACCTGCACACCGGGAGGATTCATGTCTACTGCATCACAGGCACTGGCCGGCGTTCTGCTGACCCTGACCCTGGCTACTGCCACCGCCGAGGCGGCACCCCCGCCACGTGCCGCAGCCGCCCGCCCCATCACGCCCCCGCATACCGGACCGGGAATCACCCCCGGCGAAGCGGCCCGGATCCGCTTCCAGGTGCAGCAGCACCATCACATGCAGCGCCGGGCAGCCGCCGACGGCGAGATCTCGCGCCACGAACACATCGTGCTGGCGCGGGATGCCGCCCAGGTCCGGCAGCTGATCCACACCGCACGCAGAAACTGAACCCCGCTCAACCGGCGCGGCGCACGTGCATTGTAGTATCGAAGCCCCTGCGGATCGCGAAGGCCTGGTTTTGACGGCATCGAGAGACCAGACCACCCGTGCGCTGAACGGCTTCCTGACGGAGATCGAACGCAGGGCGTATCGCATGGCACAGATCGCCCTGCGTCACGAAGAAGACGCGCTCGATGCGGTGCAGGATGCCATGATCCAGCTGAGCCGGCGCTATGCCGACCGGCCGCAGCAGGAATGGCGGCCGCTGTTCTACCGGATCCTGCAAAACCGGATCCGCGATACGCAGCGGCGGCGCACGGTGCGCGGCCGGCTGATGGCATGGCTGCCGTGGAATGCAGACGATGCAGGCGAGGCGCCCGACCCGCTGGCGCAGGCTCCGGACCCCACTCCGGGGCCGGGTGCAAGAGCCGAGGGCGACGAGATCATGCTTGCCCTGCAGGTGGCGCTGCAGAAGCTGCCCGCGCGTCAGCGCGAGTGCTTCATGCTGCGCAACCTGGAAGGCATGGATGTGGCAGAGACCGCCGCAGCCATGGGTTGCAGCGACGGCAGCGTGAAAACACACTATTCCCGCGCAGTGCAGAGCCTGCGGGAGCAGCTGGGCGAGTTCTGGACATGAACCAGGAAAACGAAGATCCGACGCCATTCGAGCAACGCACACGCACCCTGCTGCGTGACAGCGCCATGCAACTGGACGGCGCGACCCGCTCGCGGCTGGCGCGGGCACGGACTGCATCGCTGGCGCAGCGCGAGACGCGACGCAGCTGGTTCGACTTCCGTTACCTGGCGCCGGCGGGCGCGATGGCGGCTGCGCTGCTGGTCACGGTGCTGTTCGTGGGCCGCCATGACGCGCCGGGTGTCAACGATTCGGCAGGCGGCGCGTTGGATGACCTGGAGCTGCTGGCCGATGCCGACGCCTATGAACTGACCCAGGAGACCGACCTCGAGTTCATCGAATGGGCGGCAACCATGGGCGAGAAGGGTCAGGCCGGCACGTGATGGTCCGCCGGTCATTGCTTGCGGCCGCAATGGCGAGCTTGATCGTGGATGCGGCGCCGGCTGCAGAAAGCGCGAAGAAGGTGGACGCCGAGCTGCTGGAGTTTCTCGGTTCGATCGATGTGGAAGAGGAAGGTTGGCAGGAATACCTGGAGCAGAAGCCGGTCAAGCCCGTGGAAAAGGCGCCGCAGAAGCCCGCGCCGGCACCAGGCAAGCCTGACCCGAAAAAAGTGAAAGCAAAATGAAATCGTTTTTCGCAGCCGGCATCGTCGTGATCGCATTGGGTGGCAGCGCCTTCGGTGCCGAGCCTGCCGGCAGATCCGCTGCTGTCGCAACCTCTCCATCGAATGCAATCACCTGGTCCAGTCTCAGCAGGGAGCAACAGCAGCTGCTGGAACAGTTCCAGCCGAATTGGGACCAGCTGCCACCGCAGCGCCGCTTCGCATTGTCGCGGGGCGCCGAGCGCTGGCTGCAGATGAATGCCGACGAGCGCAGCAATGCCCGGCAACGCTTCGGCAAATGGCGCACCCTGTCCGAACAGCGCCGCGAACTGATCCGCGGACGCTGGAGCGACTTCCAGAACCTTCCACCAGATGAGCAAGCGCGCATCCGCGCGGACTTTCGCGAATATCAGCGCCTCTCGGCCCGGCGCCGTGCCGAGTTGCGCCGCGAATGGCAGCGCAGCTCACGCGCCGAACGGCAGCAGCTGCTCAAGGAAGCGCGCGAGCGCCGGCAGCAGCAGCGCCAGAACAGCCCGCAACGGCAGAAGAATCGGGTGGACCTCTGATCGGTGCCGTGGGCAGCCATATGCAGGGGATCTGTGAGCTGTGACGGGAAACCAGCGACAGCTGTGGTAAACTGCCGCCTCCTTGCCGGATCGCGACCGGTCTGATTCACGACCGGGTTCCAGGCATCGCGAGCCTCGGCTCCCCTAAACAGGAAATACATGAACTTCTCTGAACTCGGGCTAAAGCCCGAGCTGGTGACGGCTGTCACCGAAAAAGGCTATACCGAACCCACTCCCATCCAGCTGGCCGCCATTCCGGCGGTGCTCGCCGGCCGCGACGTGCTCGCCGGCGCGCAGACCGGCACCGGCAAGACCGCAGGCTTCGTGCTGCCCATCCTGCAGCGCCTGGGTGCGCGTGGCACTGGCGCACCGCGCGCGCTGATCCTTACCCCGACGCGCGAACTGGCGGCACAGGTGGCGGAGAGTGTGCGCCACTACGGCAAGCACACGGCGCTGCGTTCGGCGGTGATCTTCGGCGGCGTCAGTGAACGCCCGCAGATCGATGCACTGCGCAATGGCTGCGACATCCTCGTTGCCACGCCTGGCCGCCTGATGGATCTCATCAACCAGAAGTACGTGTCGCTGGC
>JAATEY010000050.1 GCA_015655465.1 Gammaproteobacteria bacterium
CTGTTTGCGACATGCGAGCCGGTGTCCCCAAACCGGACAACCCCACGCGCCATCCTGGGTCTGGAATCGAAAACACAGACTTCGCTCCCGGCGCGAATGAGAATGTAACCTTGTGCGTATGGACCAGTCGGGGGCTGAATTGAACGTCAATTCGAATCAAGCGGCTGTGCCCGAAGGCCAGGACACCGTTGCTGGTGCGCGCCCGCACGAAACCATCGTGCCTCCGGGCAGCCTCTATATTCCGTCCCTGGATGGAATCCGTGCGATTTCGTTCTTTCTCGTTTTCTTCGCTCATGCCGGTCTCGGTGACACCGTTCCCGGCGGATTCGGAGTCAGCATATTCTTTCTGCTCAGCGGCTATCTGATTACCACGCTGCTCCGCGCGGAATTCGCGCGTTACGGCCGCATCAGTCTGGGTGGCTTTTATCTTCGCCGCGTGCTGCGGATTCTTCCGCCTCTCTATATTGTCCTGGCGCTTGCCGTCGCGCTGGCCCTCATCGGCAAGAGGCCGATACCGTTCGCGGGAACTCTCGCCCAGGCCTTGCAGGTCTCGAACTACTACGAGATATACGCTTCCGACCCTCGCAGCATGGCCGGGACCACAGTGCTTTGGTCGCTGGCCGTCGAAGAGCACTTCTACCTCATATTTCCGCTTCTCTACGTCTGGATGTGCCCGCGATTCACCGTCCGCCGCCAGACAGTCATATTGCTGGCGATTTGCGCGGCGGCCCTGGCCTGGCGTTGCATTCTTCATTTCCATTTTCATGCTGGCGTGGTCCGCACCTACTTCGGCACGGATACGCGATTCGACTGTATCCTGTTCGGCTGCGTTTTCGCTGTCGTTGCCAACCCCATATTCCACGATCCGTTGCACGGCTGGTTTCTTCGCTGGATGAAGTGGCTGCTTCCACTTTGCGTTGCCGTGCTGCTTGGAACCTTCCTGATCCGCGACGACAGTTTTCGCGAAACCTTCCGCTACACCTTGCAGGGACTGGCACTCATACCGCTCTTTATTGCCGCCATCCAATACCAGCAGTCGTTGCCGGTACGTCTCCTGAACCTGCCCGTCACGCGCTTCCTGGGCGTCCTGTCGTATTCGCTCTATCTGTGTCACCTCGTCATCATTGAGAGCATCCAGAGGTCCTGGACCACCGCCAATCTGGTGCTGACGGGCACGGTCTCGCTGGCCTGCGCATTGTGCTTCGCCACCCTGGTGCACTACTGGGTCGAACGCCCCTGCACGAGAATCCGCAAGCGCCTGTCGAAGGCACTCAAGGAGTGAAGGTTGGGGCGATCAAATGAGTCGACCTTGTGCCGAGCATCATCTGCTAACCTGGGCGCAGGCGTCGCGTACGAGTGCCTGGTTTGAGCAAGGGACGCGACATCGCTCCACGACAGAAGCCGGGATCGCCAGCGTTGGAAACGCAAATGGCTGACGCAGCTGCAGTGCCTGAAGGTCGGGTCTTCCACACCCTTGACGCCTTGCGCGGTATCGCTGCCATCGGCGTCGTGATATTCCACATGAGTCAGGCTTTCCTGCCGGTCGCGGCGCCCGGCGGCTATCTTGCCGTGGACCTCTTCTTCATGATGAGCGGCGTCGTGCTTAGCCATGCCTATGAAGCCCGCTTTCGGGCCGGCATGGGTACATTCGATTTCATGCGGGCGCGTCTCATTCGACTGTATCCCCTGTACCTCCTGGGCACATTGCTCGGCATCACGGTGGCGCTGGCGAGCCTGCTTGGGCGCAATATCGAGAACTGGGATCCATGGAGCCTTTTCCAGGCGGCATTGCTCGCGCTCTTCTTCCTGCCAAATTTTTCCGGCAGACCCGTGAGTCAGCTTTTCCCCCTGAACATTCCATGCTGGTCGCTGTTTCTGGAAATTCTGGTCAATCTTCTATTCGTGATTTCCTGGCCGCTGCTCACGTCGCGCCGGCTGATCGTCCTGTCGCTGCTGACCGGGGGCGTGGTGGGATTGGCGATCATGCATACGGGTAGCATCGATCAGGGTTCGACTGCCTCGAGTGTCGCAACAGGTCTGGCGCGGACCGTGTTCGGCTTTTCCATCGGCGTCCTGATCGCACGCCATATCCCGCTTGCACATCGCAGGGAGAGCAACCTCAAGGTCCTGGCAATCGTGGCTGTCGTCGGCATCGCAATAACGAGCTGGCCCGAAGGTGAATCGCGGGCAATCTGGGATGCGGTCTGCGTGCTGGTGGTTTTTCCTCTGGTGGTCTATTTCGGCACGCTCATCGACCCGGGTCCGCGGCTGCGGAGAATCGCAACTTTTCTCGGCCTCACGTCCTACGCGGTCTATGTTTTACACAGTCCGCTATCGTCCATATTGAATTCGGCAACCCGGCATCTTGCCGGCGGGGGCGTCGGCGCTCCCTGGCTGGGCGTCGCGGTATTGGCTGCCCTGTTGGCCGGATGCTGGCTGGTCGACCGGTTTGTCGATATGCCGATCCGCCGCCAATTGAACCGCGTCCTCCCCAGGATGCGGTCGTCACGCACGCAGTGATGCCATTTCGACGTGGCAGCGAATCGCTGTTGCAGCAGCCAGCCACCTCGGGCCGTCACCGCCGTAGCCGCCGCCCCCCGTGCTGAGAGAGAATCACCGGCCATGCAGCTGTCTTCGACCAGCCCGTTGGCACAAAGACCCGGTAGCGATAGTAGGATCCGTCTACTGTTACGAAGCTATCCAGGAAGCCCTGTTCGACGCCCCGCGTGTCGGGCACCACACGGTGGGCGTGTAGCCGGTTCAGGCCAAGCTGCGTACCGCCAAAGCCGCAACGGCCCCCCCCGGAAGCCCAAACCGCTCACATATTCCCGCCAAACGCCAAGTCTGCGCATACAGAAATACTTGCGCGAGGTTAAAATTCCAGCCCATGAGTGGTAGCTCGCCGCCCCTTGTTTCGTCGCCTGCGCTGGCCCATGTACCCGCCGGGCGCCGCTGGCACGTTCGACTGGCAGTGGTCAGCGCAGTGGTGGGCGTCTTCCCTCCTTTTACGTTGAACCGGATCCGGCTGCTGGCCCTGAAGGCATGCGGTCTGAGCGTGGGTGGTGCGACCTTGTTCTGGGGGTTGCCGAAGCTGACGGGACGGGGGCCGATTGCGTCACGGTTGCGGGTCGGCACTTACTGCGGCTTCAACGACGGCTGCCTGTTCGACCTTGAGGCGCCGATCACAATCGGTGACCATGTGTCGGTAGGCCACGAGGTCCGCTTTCTCACGACCCTCCGCCAGGAAGGTATCGGGATTGCGGCGCCCATCACGGTTGGGGATGGGGTCTGGCTGGGCGCACGCTGTACCATATTGGGCGGCGTAACCGTTGGTGCGGGATCCGTCATAGGCGCGGGCGTTACCGTAACTGCCGACGTGCCTCCGAATACGCTGATGACTGGTGCGAAGCCGATCTCGCTGGCGAAGTGGCGCTGATCACTGTTTTCTCAACTAAATACATCGGATGTTAAAGCCATGATCGATCGAACGGTAGCAATGGAAATCGTGTTGTCCGCCCTGCGCGAAGCGGTGGACCAGAACGGCGGCGACGCCTCGGGAGTAAACGAACAGACCGTGATCGTCGGACCCGAGGCGGTCATCGACTCAATCGGCGTGGTGTCCCTGATCGTGGACATCGAGCAACGGCTCGAGATGGATCACCAGGTATCGGTAACCCTTGCGAATGACCGCGCGATGTCCCAGCGGAACAGCCCGTTCCGGACGGCGGCCGTGTTGGCCGATCACATTCTCGCCACGGAACGCGAAGGAGCCGTATCTTGAGCGCCCCGGCCAGACCGATGGCAGAGCGCCCGGTCATGCTGATCACGGGCACGCGCAAGGGAATCGGCAAGTATCTGGCGGAGACGTACGTCAAGCGCGGCTACATTGTCGAAGGCTGCAGCCGGGGCGAAGCCTCTTTCGAGGCCGAAGGCTACACCCACACGTCGATGGACATCAGCGAAGAGAAAGCGGTGAAGGCCTGGGTCAGCGGCATCGCGCGCCGCCACGGCCGCATCGACTGCGTGCTCAACAATGCGGCAATCGCCAGCATGAATCACGTGCTGCTGACTCCGGCGGCAACAGCCAACCGGATGCTGGCTGTCAATGTCACCGCGACGATGCTGGTATGCCGCGATGCGGCCAAGGTCATGATGCGTCGCCGCTACGGCCGGATCGTCAACTTCACCACCATCGTCGATCCCATAGGCCTTGCGGGAGAAGCCATCTACGCCGCGTCCAAAGCGGCGGTAGTGACATTCACGCGCATCCTCGCCTTCGAACTGGGCGATTGGGGCATCACCTGCAACTCTTTCGGCGCCACCCCGATCATGACCGACATGATCAAGGGCGTGCCCAAGGAAAAAATCGACGCGGTTGTGAACGCGCTTGCCATCAAGCGACTGGGAAAGCCGGAAGATTGCGTCAATGTCTGCGACTTCTTCATCAATCCGCTCTCGGACAACATCACGGCGCAAGTGGTCTATCTCGGTGGAGTTTCCTGAAGGTCTGCCGGTCATGGACGGAATTTCACCGGCGCCCGGCGCGGCACCCTGGCTGTTCGAGCGACTCGCCACCTTCGGCGACGCCATCGCACTGGTGCATCGCGATACGCCCGTCAGTTACCGCACCCTGCTCGAACGTGTGCAGGCCTGGGATGTTGAACTCGAGGCGCGGGGTATCGGGCCGGGCAGCGTCGTGTTGCTGGAGGGCACCTCGTCGGCAGGCGCCGTGGGGCTGTTGCTGGCGCTGGTGCGCCGCGGAGCGATCACCGTCCCCTTGACGCCGCAGGCTCCCGTCGCTCGCGAGACGATAGCGGCCATCGCGGAGGCGGGTTGGCAGGTGTCATTCACGCAGGCGCCCGACGGTGACGAGACCGCGACGATAGTCGGGGCGCCACGGGCCGTTTCGACGCCAGTGCTGTTGCGCCTCGTCGATCTCGGGCACCCGGGGCTGGTGCTGTTCTCGTCGGGTTCGACGGGAACACCGAAAGGCGTCGTACACGATTGTGCTTCCCTCCTCGAGAAATTCGTTCGCCCCGGAAAGCGGAAGACGACATTGTCCTTTCTGCTCTTCGATCACATCGGCGGGGTGGACACGCTTTTCAATACGCTGTCGAGCGGCGGCACGCTCGTGACGATCCAGTCGCGTGACCCCGACACGGTCTGCGCGGCGATCTCTGCGCACCGTGTGCATACGTTGCCGACATCGCCGACGTTTCTGAACATGCTGCTGTTGAGCGGGGCGCACCAGCGGCACGATCTGTCGAGCCTGCGCCTCGTCGCCTACGGAACCGAGCCGATGCCGGCCTCCGTGCTGGCACGTCTGGCCGAAGCCATGCCGCAGGTCACGCTGCTGCAGACCTACGGACTTTCGGAGCTAGGCGTGCTTCGCACCCGCTCACGGGAAGGCACGCTGTGGGTGCAGTTCACGGGCGAAGGGTACGAAACGCAGATCCGCGACGGCATCCTGTGGGTGCGCACGCCGACGTCGATGCTTGGATATCTGAATGCGCCCGACCGGTTTGATGCCGACGGTTGGTTCTGCACCGAAGACGCCGTCGAGGTGGATGGCGACTATCTGCGCATCCTCGGACGCACCAGCGACCTGATCAATGTCGGCGGACGCAAAGTCTATCCGGCGGAGGTCGAAGAAGTGCTGCTGGACCTTCCGAACGTGCGGGATGTGGCCGTATTCGGCCGTGCGAATCCACTCACCGGGCAGATCGTGGCGGCACGGATCAACCTCATCGCGCCGGAGAACCTCGACGATTTCAAGCGTCGCATGCGGCTCTTTTGCAAGGATCGCCTGCCGTCATACCGGGTTCCGGTGCACGTGGAATTTACCGATGACGACCAGTTCGGCGCTCGCATGAAGAAGAAGCGCAGCAGCACGGCTGCGCCGCGATGAGCGAATCGGCGCCGCAAGTCTCCGATCCAGGCGGTGCGCAAGGCGACCCGTCGCTGTTCGCACGGTTGCGGGATGCCTGGATATTGGAGTTCTCGGGTTTTCGCTGGAGATTGCTGCTCTGTACGCAGCTCGCGCGCCTGCTTCCAGAGGGTCGGGCCATAGGGTTGCGAACCGGCCTCGTCCGTGCAATCGGCCTCGATATCGGCCCCGGGACACGTTTCCTCGGCATGCCGAAGATCCAGAGCTCTCCCGGGCCGCTAAGGCCAAGGCTGCGAATCGGGGCGCAGTGCACCATCGGCGCACGCGTCATCCTCGAGTTCGGCGAGGTTCTGACGATCGGCGACCGCGTGTCGCTGGCCGATGGTGCCGTGATCCTGACCACGACTCACCAGCTCGGGCCGAAGGAACACCGTGCGGGTCCGGTGGTCAGGAATCCCGTCGTGATCGGCAACGATGTCGAGATCGGCGCCGATGCGATCATCCTGCCGGGTGCGACGCTCGGTGACGCAGCTCGCGTGCTGCCAAACTCGGTAGTCAATGCAAACGTGGCACCCGGGGTCACGGTCAGTGGTATCCCGGCGCGTCCGGTGCGTCCAGCCTAGAGTTGGCGGAGCGCGGCGTATTCCCCGGCGTTCAGCGGCGGAGCCTCGAGGTAGCGCAGGTTGTCGCGCAAATGGTCCTCCAGGCGCATTCCCAGCAGCGTCACACTGACGGCGGGAGTGCCGCGGCAGAACTGAAAGGCGACGTCCAGCACGGAGCGGCCCATGCTGCTGCTTAGCGAACGCAGGGCAAGAATACGTTGCCATTTGGGCGTGGCCGCCTTGAGCTGCGCCTCATCGAGGCTGGCCTTCAACAGGCCGCCACCAAAGCACCCGCGCGCGATGACTGCGACACCACGCGCCGCTGCATCCGCCAGCGTGCCGTGGTCGAGAGCCTGGAGGTCGAGCAATCCGAAACCAAGCTGTACCGAGGAAATGCCGGGAGCCGACAAACAGAAGGGCGCTTCCTCGGGCACTTCTGTGCCGATTCCGTAAAAGCGGAGCTTCCCCTGTGTTTTCAGCTTTTCAAGGGTCTGCAGGGCTTCGCCGAAGGCATCGCTCTGCATGAACGGCACACCGGGACTGTGCAGCTGGTACAGGTCGATGTAATCAGTCTGCAGGCGTTTCAGGCTTGCTTCCAGGGCTTTGGTCAAGTAAGACGGCGAAAAATCCTGCGACAATGCCCCGGACATTCCGCCGGGCAATCTCGCCCGCTTCAAGCCCAGTGCCTGCACGATCGGGCGGATCAGTGGTTTGATCCGTTTGATCAGGTTCCGCCTTGCGGGAAGGCAGTAGCCACCCTTTGTCGCGATGATCACCTGCTCCCGGCGTCCGTGAAATGCTTTCCCGATCAGGGATTCGCTTTCTCCCTGTGAGTACATATCGGCGGTGTCATAGAACGTGATGCCGGAATCCAGCGCCTTCCGCAGGACATTCAGGGCTTCCCTGCTGCTGTTCCTGTCTGCAAAGACGCCGCCTATCCTCGATCCGCCAAAGCCGATCTCGGAAACACGCAGGCCCGTCTTGCCGAACTCGTTGAATTTCACGCGCTGTAATTCAGGCGTGTTTCAGATCGTGGGCAAGGCGCGCTGCAGCGCGTGCTGCAATTGCCATCACGGTCAGTGTGGGATTCTTTTCAGCGGCGGTGGTAAAGCAGGCCGCATCGCAGACCAGTACATTCGGCGCGCCATAAACACGATTCCACGCGTCGACGACCCCGTATTCCGGCTTTGCGTGCATGCGGGCCGTTCCACCATAGTGGGCAATGGTACCGGGAAACAAGGTTGGAACGACTTCCCCGATGGTTGCGCGATAGCCTGCTTCGTCCATCAGGTTCAGCAGGTGCTGGCGGGCACGAACGACATTGTCCACTTCGGCATCGCTGTAACGAATGCAGACGTCGAGCGCAGGAAGTCCGAATTCATCCTTGCTGGTTGTCGACGGCTGCGCAACGCACGCCTCAGACGGAATCATCGTTCCGATCATCTGCACGCCAACGGCAGTACCCCTCAGGCCAAACCGGCTGCGGACACGGTCCCCCACGCTGGCCGTTCCCAGGGTCCACGAGGTTGCCATCAGCGGGGGCGAGGATGCATACGGCAGCCGCGTCAGATAAGCGGAAGGCGCGAGGAACTGGAGGGGCCGATCCATCTGGAAAGACCACCATTCACGGGGGTGGTCGTGAAGGAAGCGTCCCAGCAGTCCCTGCGAATTTCCCAACCCGTGAGGGAAGTCGCCGGAAACGGAGTTGTGCAGCAGCTTTGCTGATCCGAGAGGGCCGCAGGCCACCACCACGGCACTGGCACCAATCCGGTCCATGCTTCCCGTATGGCGGTTGAAGTAAATCACACCATCTACCTGGCCCGTTGTCGCCGACCATTCCAGCTGCAGGGCATGGGCGCCGGTCTGGAGACGGAAGTCAGGCAAGCGGAGCAGGGGACGCACAATACCCGTGTAGCTGTTGAAGGCCGTGCCGCGACGGACGATCAGGTTCGCCGGGCCATCCGCAAGCGGATAGGTCGTGAAGCCCTGGCCATGTTTGTTCGCAGCGCGCTCCACGGCCTGCCAGTCTTCCGGAATGCTGTTTCGATAGCGAACATGCCCGCCGGGCATCTGGGGGACATCGCGGGCGTCGGCGGTGATGGGCAGGGATCGTTCGATCTTTTCGTAGTAGGGCGCGAGTTCCGTGTAGGTGATTGGCCACCGGAAGCGCTCGTGCAGTCTTTCACCCTCGGTGAAATCCTCCGGCGCAAAGCGCGGCACCGCGCCGGTCCAGTTGTTGGAAAGTCCGCCCAGCGCATGCTTGACGTAGCAAAGTGTGCGCGGATCGCCCGACACCGAATGGCCGGCCTCTTCCTGCAGCGGCGGCGTCCGCCGGAAAAGATTCTTGCCGCCCAGACGCACCAGCAGTCCGCTCTGGAAGCCGCCGGATCCTGACTCCAGCATGGTCACGCGGATGCCGTTCTGCAGGAGTTCGCGCGCAGCCGTCGCGCCCGCCGGACCGCTGCCGATGACCACGACCTGGCGTTCATCCGGCATGCTGGATTCAGTACTCGCTGTCCAGGAGGGAGCGGGCAAAGCGCAGCGCGGCGTAGGTGACGGGAACCTTCACGAACAGCTGCTCGCGTATCCGGCCCAGGGGAGTAGGCTTGAACCAGTTGGGGAGGAAGCGGATATTGCCGCCGTTGGCGCTGAACGGATCCTCTTGGTTGCTGCCGCCGTCTTCCCATGTGAAGGCAAGCATGGGGCGGGGAACGGCCGTCCGGTTCGTCATGCCGCGATGCCAGACATTCGAGCTTCTGATAACCACGTCACCCCGGTTTGTCAGGACACGCGCGGCATTGCGACCACAGCGCTCCATGATGAACTGCCGGTATTTGTAGAATCGCTTGTGCGTGCCGGGCACGACGTCGGTTGCCCCGTTCTCGACGACCGTGTCGACGACTGAAACGTTGGCGATCATGAAGTCGCGCGTGAACGGGCGGTCGATGTGGTAGTGCTGGGTGTGGCTGCCGGGGAGATTGAAGTTGCAGCCTACATTGGGCATGCGCAGGACTTTCGGGTGCAGCTCCTTGAGAAGATCGATGATCCCGCGCTCCTGCAGCGTGTCGTAGGCAAACCGGGCTCCCGCACCGGGAAAGCAGTTGAGATGACCGCTGACCAGGCCACCACCGGAAAACAACTCACCCGCTTTCGACGCCCTGTCGAATTCCCGGGCGAGTGCGCTGTGCAATTCAGCCAGACGCTCCGACGACACGACATTACGCAGGATAAAGTAGCCATTGATGGCATATTCCTGCTTTGCGTTTTCGATCTCACTGGCTGTGAGTCTACCGGTTGCCAACACCCGCGTACCGCTCCCGTTTTTCCAGCCACAATGGCGTCAGCCTGATCATACCGCGCACTCAGGCTGCCGCGATCAGACTTGCGTATCGCTTTGCAACGGCTGCGCACTGCTGGCGAGGCGTAAAGCGATTGCGAACCGTTTCGCGTGCCCGCGCACCCATCTGACGGCACAATTCGCCATCGTTCAGCAATCTGGTAATTCCGGCGGCAACCGCTTCCACGGAGCGTTCTTCCACGAGCCAGCCGTCCCTGCCGTGAGTAATGATTTCGGGAACGCCGCCTGTGCCACAGGCGATGACCGGCCTGCGCATCGCCATCGCCTCCACGATCGACAAGCCGAAGGGCTCTCCATAGGAGGGATGCACGAACAGATCGAATTCATGAAGAAACGGACGGACATCCTTCTGGTATCCACCGAAATGCACACGCCCGGCTATGCCGCCCTCACGCGCTCTCTTCTCGAAATCCGCCCGGACTTCGGGTACGTTCGCGCCGAGTATCACTACGTGCAGATCGGGATGGATCCCGCGCAGCTGCGAGACTGCGCCGATCAGTTCAATCTGGCCCTTCCAGGGATTCATTCGTGCGGCGATGCCCACCACAGGAGCATCGCCGGGAATGCCGAATTGCTCGCGAATCGGGGGCCGGGGATCGAGTTTTATGTCTGGATCGAAGTAATCGGCGTCGACGGCATTGTGTACCGTATGGATCTTGTCCGGGCCAAGCCCCAGACCAATGAGATTGGCACGTATGGATTCCGAGACAGCGAATATCGCGGTGGCATTGCGCATGCCCCAGAGTGTCGGGCGGGAAAGTTCGCTTACTGGCGCATGCATGTGCACCACCGACACGGCACCTGTCATGTATCCGAGCAGGCTCACGTAGCTGGCATCCCGTGGACGGTCGGTGGCGTGAACAACTTGTATGCGATGCTTCCGGACGAAAGCCGCGGCCTTCACCAGTGACGCGACGCTTGGCGCATACGCAAGGGCCTTGCCCAGCCTGCCCTTGCCCGACAGTTTCCCGGCGGGCTTCCCCAGTGGCAGAAACATGCTGGTCACATGAGGCAATCCGGCCAGGCGGACGCGCATGTCGTCGGCGTCGGTTGCCTCGCTGTTGGATATGACAAAGACCTCGACTTCGTCTGCAGCGAAGTGCGTCATCAGCGAGAGGTGTACGGCAACGTCTGCGCCACATTGATCGCGGGTATTCAGGAACAGCAACCGAATTGGCATATCCAGCCTTGCCGATTGAGGGGTCGGTCAGCGTCCACAGAACGCTTTTGCGATTGTATCATGGGCAATACTGCGCAGCTGTCCCCTGCACCACTCGTGGACAATGTGCGCCATTCATCGAAAAGGAAGCGATGTCGCGGAACTGCTTCACAGTTCCGCGTACTTTTAGAGATCTAGCGAATGCCAAAAAGAATTGCACTGGGAATCCTGAGGGGAGCGAATGCGAAACCAACCGGCGTGCGTGATCCGACCGGCGAAACGACCCCGCGTACTTATCTGTTTGACGACGCGTTTTCTCCGACATGGGACGAGTCGATCCTGAACCGCACCAATTCCTCGGGAAGGGCGCCCCTGTGGTGGTGGATGGCGCGGGAGATTCAGCGCCTGCATGCCGAGTACGACGCAATTGTCACATGGGGCGAAAGACTTTCTCTCGCAATGCTGATGCAGCAGCAGCTGGCCAACGTCAGCAAGCCGCACATTGCGATGATGTACCAATTCGAAAAGCCGAATGTAAGACTGCCCCTGAACCTGTTGAAAAAGAATCTTCACGCAGTCGTAACGTGGAGTACGGTGCAGCGGCGCGCCCTGATTGAAAGGATACGATTTCCATCCGAGCGGGTGTATCTGGTCCGTCACTACGTGGATCAGGTTTTCTACAGTCCGCGCCCGATGGATGAAGACATGTTTTGTGCAGTCGGGGCGGAGATGCGCGACTATGCAACGCTCAAGGACGCGGTCCGCGGAACAGGTCTTCGGTGCCATATCGCAGCAGATCACGTTCGCATCCCGAGCCGGCTGCGACTGCTCAACGATCGTCGGGTGCCGATCTGCGATATCGCCGGGCAGGCTGAGAAAAACATCACCGCGGGCCGGATGTCGCTGGTTGAGCTGCGCGATCTCTACGCGCGCTCGAGATTCGTGGTTGTCCCGCTGCTGCCTTCAGACACCGACAACGGCGTGACCTGCATTCTCGAAGCGATGGCAATGGGGAAGCCGGTCATCTGCTCCCGGACACGTGGACAGGTGGACGTCATTCAGGAGGGTGTGACGGGACTATACGTGCCGGTCGGGGATGCGTCCGCGCTGCGGGCTGCGATCCTGTCGCTCTGGAACGAACCGGCGCATGCGCAGCAAATGGGAAGAAATGCGCGAGCTTTTGTCGAGAAGCATCACACCATGGAGAAGTTTACCTCCACTGTCAGGTCGGCTGCGGAAGCCGCCCTGGATGGCCGTCCTGCGCCTGATACATGGTGGGACTAGCAACTGATTTTCGCCACAACCACCAGGCATCTGCCGGCCCGACATTACATATAGCCGGGGAGCCTCCGATCTACTGGCTCTTTCGAAAATCCAGTGTTTTTCTTGAGATTTTCACGCAAATTCCACAAAGTGCGCGTAGATCTGGAGTTTCCTGACAACCTGTGGCTTTCCCTGCTTCGACGCAAGCGCGCAAGAGTGGGGCATCCGCGTCAAAGAACAAATGTACCCGAACACTGCCAAGACACATGTGGTGGCGACCGAAGCGCGAGGTCAGGCGCATTGCGCAGTTCACACCTCCCCGTTGATCCACGTTAGTGTGGGTGTTTCGCGACGTTTCGATACCCTGGTGGTCTCGACCTATTCTCACGGCTCGCGGGAACCTCAAGGCAAACCCGTGCGCAGGAGTATGTGAGTTGTTGGGATACCGCCATAACCTGCTCGCCTTCCGCTGCTTCCTGGCAGTGGTCTGTCTGGCATTGGTTGCCGGTTGCAAGGTGGAGGTCACTCCCGCGCCAGCAGGGGCAAGCCCTGAGAGGACAGTCGAAGCTCCACTGGCGCCGGCAGGCCTCGTAGTAACTCCCGGCAATGCGCAGACCAGCCTTACGTGGTCGGCGAGCAGTGGTGCGACCAGCTACGATGTCAAACGCTCCACCACCAGCGGTGGGCCGTACATACAGCTCGCGGTCACGATATCGCCCTTCTACACCGACACGGCGGTGAGCAACGGCGTGACCTATTTTTATGTCGTTGTTGCGGTCAATTCCAGCGGCGTGAGCGCCGTTTCAGCGCAGGTGCCCGTGGTTCCCACCGCCACGCCCCCGCCCGCCCCCACCATTCCCTCCGTACCCACGGGTCCCGGCGCGACCGCTGGAAATGCGCAGGTGAGTCTGATCTGGTTCGCGAGCAGCAGCGCGACGAGTTACCACGTGAAACGTGCCACGAGCAGTGGCGGACCCTACACCCAGATCGCCGTCTCCACATTGACCGCTTTCACCGACACTGCACTCACCAACGGCACGCCTTACTACTACGTCGTCTCGGCGGCCAATTCGGCCGGTGAGAGCGCCAACTCCACGCAGGTCAGCGCGACCCCCCAGGCGCCCGTCGTGCCTCCGTCGTCACCGGGCAGCCTGACGGCGACGGCCGGTAATGCGCAGGCCAGCCTGACCTGGTCCGCCAGCAGCGGTGCGGCCAGCTACAACGTGAAGCGTGCCACTGCCAGCGGCGGGCCTTACACGCAAATCGCGGCACCCACGGCGACGTCCTATGCCGACACCTCGCTCGCCAACGGGACGACTTACTACTACGTCGTCTCGGCGATCAATTCGGCGGGTGAGGGCGCCAACTCCGCGCAAGTCAGCGCGACCCCGCAGGCGCCTGTCGTGCCGCCACTGGCGCCGGGCAACCTGACGGCAACGGCCGGCAATGCCCAGGCCAGCCTGACCTGGTCCGCCAGCAGCGGTGCGACCAGCTACAACGTGAAGCGTGCCACGATCAATGGCGGGCCCTACACACCGATTGCCGTCTCCACCTCGACGGCTTTCACCGACACCCCACTCGCCAACGGCACGACTTACTACTATGTCGTGTCGGCGGCCAATTCGGCCGGTGA
>JAATEY010000170.1 GCA_015655465.1 Gammaproteobacteria bacterium
GGCCGCCCGCTGGGCAACCGGTGCTGCTGCCGATAGCCCTTCCCGCGCAATCACCGCTGCAGAAACCGTTGCCGGTGGCGCAGCCTCCACCGTCACCTGCGGCGCACCCGACACTGCCGGCACGCGTGGCAACAACAGAAAGGCAGCCGTGCCCAGGCCCGCTGCGGCAGCCAGCCACCAGACCGCGCCCAGGTAACGCCGTGGCCGTGTTGCTGGCGGCGCCACGGCTGGCTGCGATGGCTCGACTACCAGCGCTGCATCGTGCTCCTGCCCTGCGGCGTCTGCGCCCACGTCCAGGCAGTGCTCAAAGCCCTGCATGACCTGCTCCAGATCGGGGCGTGCCGCGGGCGCACGTGCCAGCATCGCCTGGATGAGATCGAGCAATCCGGCCGGTGCCGCCTGCGCCGGCACGGGACGCGGCGGATCTTCGTGCTGCACCCGCTCCAGATCAAAGTCCGGGTAGTAAGGCGGATAACGCGTCAGCAGTTCGTAGGCCAGTGCGCCAAGTCCGTATACATCATCGGCCGTGGTCGCGGCGTCGCCGCGCAACTGCTGCGGGCTGGCCGAAAACGGCGAGCCTGCCGACATTGCCGCGGTGGAGCCCGTGCGGGATGCGGTGCCGAAATCCGTCACCCGCACCGTGCCGTCGGCATCGAAGAGAACATTGCCCGGCTTGATGTCCCGGTGCACGACGCCGCGTGAATGCGCATGCTCCAGCACGCGCGCCACCTGCAGCAGCACTGGCAGCAGCCGCTGCCAGGACGCACCACGCAGTTGCGCAGCATCGCCGCCACCGGCGTATTCCATGGGCAGAAACACCAGCCAGCCATCGCGCTGCGGTTCGTCGACGCGCAGCACGCCGGGGTGCTCGAGCCGCTGCGCCATCTGCGCTTCATGCCGCAGCACGAGCGTGGCATCTTCTGCGCTGCAGCTGCGCAGATGCATGAATTTCAGCGCAACGCGCTTGCCGGCATGCTCGTCCTGGGCAGACCAGACTTCCGCGTGACCGCCGTCTCCCAGCCGCTCCAGCAAGACATAGCGGTCGGCAAGGCGCTTGCCCGACTCAAGGCCCGCCATTCTTCGGACTGGCCTCTTCGGCCTGGTATTCGCGCAGCAGCTGGCGCCATTCGCGGTATTGCTCTTCCGCGGAACCGGTCAGTTTCAGGCTGCGGCCCTCGACCTCAACCACCTGCGCGCCCACTTCAGCCTGGAAAGAACTCGCCAGCTCGCCGAATGCCTGTGCATGCGTGCGCGCATCGGCGTACTTCTTCAGCCCCGACAGGAAGGCCGCGACGCCGCCCGCCGAGCCGCCGTAACGTGCCGCGCTTTCGAGGTTGCAGGAGGTATTGCCGCTGCAGCTGCTGGGCGCGAGGATGGCTGCAGCAACCGCAGCAACGCCGAGTATCGTCCGGGTGCGGGCACTGGCCAGCGCCTGGTCCTGCTTTTCCACTTCCTCGTAGGAAGTGCGGCGAAACTCGCCGTATGACTGCTGCATCTGCTCGGAGAAACCCGTGTAGTAACCGTCCAGCGTATCGATCACCGCCGTGTCGCGTTCGCGAATGCGCTGCACCCGTTGCGCCACCGGATCGTTGTCTGCGGGCAGCCGCGCCACGCGCGTGAGCGCCGGTTTCACGCTGGCATCCTGGCGCAGATATCCCGTCAGTGCTTCCGGCGCCAGATCCGCACCGAATTCAAGTTCGGTGACCTGTCGCAGTTCACGCAGTGCCGTGGCATCGAGCTTCGCGCGCGCGGCCAGCAGATCGTTCGCAATGTTCGAGAACACATTCTGGAACGGATCGCGCGCGCGCAATGCGGCGTCGGTCTTGTAACTGCCGATGTCGGCAAGGCTTTCGTAGTGACGCGCATCGATCCACACGCGGCCGGCGGCATCACGCGCGGTGATTTCCAGTTCCAGGCGCTTGCCGGTGGATTCGATGATGCGGCCAGTGACCGAAAGATCGACAAACTGCACGTTCTCCGGCGCCACACGCACGGCGCCCCACTGCGCGCTGCCCTCCAGGGTATTGCGCAGCTGCACCGCGAAGTAGCGCGCCTCGGCCTTGCGCATCTCCGGGTAGATGCGTTTCTTGGCCAGCGCTTCTTCATCTGCGGCCAGTGCCGCCGGAATTCCCGGATCGAAACTGCGCACGGCAACGTCGATGCGCTGTTCCGCGGGAATTTCCTGCACCGCCTGCACTGCTTCGATTTTCGGCAGTGGCTTGGTGTCCTGCATCACGCAGCCGCCCAGTGCGGCGGCCAGCGCCAGCCATGCGGCCAGGCGGATCATTTGCGGCCTCCGGTGTTTTCCTTGTAATCGCGGTATTCCTTCCAGAGTTTTTCCTTCAGCTCCGGATCGGTTTCGCTTTCTGCGGCCTTGCGCAGCCGCCGCGCGATGATGTCGTCGTCTTCGCCGGATGGAATCGGCTTTGCCGCGGCGCCTCCGCCGCCACCCACAACTGTATTGCCGGTCCTCTGGCCGGAGGCGTCGGTAGGGTCACCGCCACCGGTGTTTGCCGTACCGCCTGCCTTGCCGCCCGCGCCTTCGGAACGCAGGTCGCCGGAGTGATCACGGCCGCCGTCACCGGCAGCATCGCCCCCGCTCGCCCCCTCATTGCCCGTGCCAGCCGCGCCTGCGCCCGATGCGGTGCGCGCATCGCGCTCTTCGGCACTGCGCTGCTGCTCGCGCCGCAGCCGCTCATCGAACTTGCCCAGCGATGCGTCCAGCTTGCCATCTACCTCGGCACGCCGCTCGGAGGGTGTCTTCGCCGGCACGCCGGGATCGGCGCTGCCATCGCGGCGCTCCGACGTTGAACCGCCGGCACCGCGGGAACCGGTGGATGACGAACCACCGGCGGCGCCGGCAGAACCTGTGGTGCCGACAGAGCCGGCGGAACCAGCAGAACCGGCGGAGCCAGCAGAAGAACCCGCGGAGCCGGCAGAGTCGGCAGAACCGGCAGAACCGCTGGTGCCAGCAGAACCGGCAGTGCCGGCAGACCCCGTCTTGCCGGCAGAACCGGTTTGCGGTGTGCCCGACCCGGACGACGGCTCCGGGCTACCCGAGGACGGTACTGGCGGCGCCGGCGACGGTGTGCCGCTCGACCCTCCCGTAGTGGTGGCGCAGGCGCCAAGCAGCGCTGCTGCACCGGTGGCCAATACGAGACGCAGCAGGCTCACTTGCCCGCTCCCTGACCGGTGCCCACCAGGAAATGGCGCAGCTGGTCACCCATGCGCGAGCAGGCAGCAACCTCCACCCGCGCAATGAACGGCAGCGGCACGATGGCACCGACGATCGCCGAAGTGCCGGTGACATTGGTGCCAATCGAGCCCACCGACTTTGCCTGCTTCAGGTCCCAGATCGTGGCTTCGTAAGCCGATTCCTTTTCCCACCAGCCGAAACCGATGCAGCCGGCGGCACCTGGCGCTGCGCTGCAGGCGAGATCGCCACCACTATCGGTGCGGCGCGTGCCGCCGTCGAGCCAGATGATGTAGCGCACGCCGCTTGCCGCCACCTGTTCGCTCACACCGGGCTGCGCCAGCACGGCCGCTACGCCTTCGGCCCTGGAGGGCACGGTGCCCGGTTCGAACCACGGGAACAGGCGGTCCGTGAAGGCTTCGTTGGAATGCACCTTGATGGATTTGTCATGGGCGATGCGATCGCCGACGCAGTCGAGGAAGCCCGACTCCGCACCGGCGCCTTCAATCTGTGGCTTGGCCAGCACCACCACCGACTCGGTGGCGCCAATTGCCGTGGCCAGCTCGCGCGACTCGTCCACGCGCGCCCGCATGCAGCCGGCAAGCAGCAGCGGCACCACAACAAAGATGCAGAGTCTGGTGTTCATGCGTTTATCCCCGGCAGCTTCCGGAGTGTACGCACAGTATGCCACGATGGATTCGCTGTATTTGCAGCGCCTTGGGCTTGCTGCCGCAGCAGAAGCTGCGGGGCGGGCCGATTCCTGAACGAGAGCTGAACGGAGTTCAGTCCTGCCGGGAACCCCGGCGCCAGTTCGTGATCCGCTGCTTCCATTGCACACCCCTGGCCTTGATGCGGGCCAGCCAGATCCGTGGCCGCTCGAATTCCAGACTGAGGATGGCGAGCCCGAGCAGGACAAGCGCGAGACCCGGGCCCGGCACAAACGGCACGGACAGCACCACCCCCAGCAGGGTGACTGCACCACCGGCAATCGCGATACCGACGCGGCGGCCCAGGCGCCTGAACTGACCGTGCGCCGGTGTCTTGCCGGGCGGGTCAGCGCCCAAGAAACATCCGGTAGGCGGGATTGGCTGTTTCTTCGACGTACGGGAACCGCAGCTCGTTCAGATGCAGACGCAGCTCTTCGCGCTCTGCGGGGGCCACCTGGATACCGGCCAGCACCCGCCCGTAGTCCGAGCCGTGATTGCGGTAGTGGAACAGGCTGATGTTCCAGCGGACGCCCACCGCCTCGAGGAAACGCAGCAGCGCGCCAGGGCGCTCGGGAAACTCGAAACGGAACAGGCGCTCATCCTGCAGGTCGCGCGCCTGCCCGCCGATCATGTAGCGCACGTGCAGCTTGGCCATCTCGTTGTCGGTCATGTCGATCACCGGATAGCCGGCGTCGGCCAGCATGCGCACCACTTCACCGCGCTCGGTTACGCCGCGGGTGAGGTTCAGTCCGACAAAGATCCGGGCGCGCTCGCTGCCCTGCTCGCGATAGTTGAACTCGGTGATGTTGCGCGCGCCAAGCGTGCGGCAGAACTTCAGGAAGCTGCCGCGTTCCTCGGGAATTTCCACTGCCAGCAATGCCTCGCGGCCGGCGCCGATCTCGGCGCGCTCCGCGATGTAGCGCAGGCGATCGAAATTGACGTTGGCGCCGCAGTTGATGGCCACCAGGCGCTTGCCCTTCCAGCCTTCGCGGGCCACGTATTTCTTGAGCCCGGCGATGCCCAGCGCACCGGCCGGTTCGGGAATCGCGCGCGTGTCTTCGAAGGTGTCCTGGATGGCGGCGCAGATCTCGTCGGTGGTGACCAGCACGACTTCGTCGACATATTTGCGCGCCAGCGCGAAGGTTTCTTCGCCCACGCGTTTCACGGCGACGCCATCGGCGAAGATACCGACGTGATCAAGCGTGACGCGCTTGCCCTGGCGCAGGGATTCATGCATGGCAGCTGCATCTTCGGGCTCCACGCCAATGATGCGTATCCGGGGAAACAGCGACTTCACGTAGGCGGCAATGCCGCCGATCAGTCCGCCGCCGCCTACAGCAACGAAGATGGCGTCGATGTCATCGCCGGCCTGGCGCAGGATTTCCACCGCGATCGTACCCTGGCCTGCGATCACATCGGGGTCGTCGAAGGGATGCACGAATACGAGCTGCCGTTCCGCCGCGAGCTTCATGGCATGCTCGTAGGCCGAATCGAACACGTCGCCGTGCAGCACCACTTCGCCGCCCAGCGCCGCCACGGCCTGCACCTTGATCGCAGGCGTGGTCACCGGCATCACGATGACCGCCGGAATGCCGCGCCGCTTCGCCGCCAGGGCCACGCCCTGGGCGTGATTGCCCGCCGAGGCGCAGATCACGCCGCGGCGTGCGACGGTTTCCGAGAGATTGGCAATCTTGTTGTAGGCACCGCGCAGCTTGAACGAGAACACCGGCTGCGTGTCTTCGCGCTTGAGAAGCACTTCGCAGCCAACCCGCGCGGACAGGCGCGGCATGGGATCGAGCGACGACTCTATCGCTACATCATAGACCCGCGCCTTGAGGATGCGCTCGACATAGGGTTCACTCATGAA
>JAATEY010000164.1 GCA_015655465.1 Gammaproteobacteria bacterium
GGCGGGCAGCAGCGACAGGATCACGAGCCGGTGCCGTTGCGCCAGCAGCGCGCGCACGTTTTCATCGGGCAGGATGCCCCGTTGCACGAACGTGGCCGGAGGACCCGCCGCATCGGGTGCCAGCCAGTCAGGCCGCGTGGCCCAGGCACGCGTCAGGGTAACGTCGGCACCAGGGAATACCGTCTGGATGGCGATCTCGGCGTCCGCCAGCAGATTCGCTTCGGCGTCGCCCTGCAGCAGAAGAATGGAGTTGGCGGTTGTCAAGCGGGTGGATCGCTTTCCGGCGTCAGGTGACGTCGAAGGTTACCTGCAATACGTCCCCGACTTCTCCTTCGGCAGGGAGCGCCTCATCGGCCGTGCTGCTGAGCAGGGCCACTACGTCGCCCGGCTTCATCCAGTCGCCGGAACCGAACAGTACGCGGCGCAGCACGCCGTCCCCGGAAGCCGTGACCACCACGATGGCCTTGTCCGTCTCGAACTCCAGCAGCGCATCGCCGGCCGCGACGGCATCACCCTCCGACTTCAGCCAGTCCAGAAGGCGCACCTCGACATCTCCCAGCTCCACCGGGATGATCAATTTCCGTATCACGAACAACCTCTGTGCGGTTTCATGTCGTCACTGCCACATCGTCCTGCCGCGCCCGTTGCAGCAGACGCCGCGCGGACGCGGCGACGCGCTCCGCATCGGGCAATGCGTAGGATTCCAGCACCGGACTGGCCGACACCGGCATGCGGCGGGCGCCGAGTCGCGCGACGCGCAATCCGTCGAGCCGCTCCTGCAGCACGAATGCGATCTCGGTGCCCACGCCGCAGACCTCCTGCCCCTCTTCAACGGTGAGCAGATGGCCGGTACGGCGCACCGAGGCCTCGAGAGTATCCCAGTCGACGGGCCACACCGAACGCAGATCGATCACCTCGGCTTCAATGCCTTCCTTTGCAAGCAACTTCGCCGCCTCGATGGTCACCAGGCTCATGTACGAATGGGCAACGATGGTCAGATGCCGGCCCTCGCGCCGGATGGCGGCGCTGGCAACCGGCACCAGTGTCTCGCCATCCGGCACTTCGCCGCCCAGGGGAAACAGCCGTTTGTGGTCGATGTATACCACCGGGCCCGGCGCGCGCAGTGCAGTCTTCAGCAGGCCATAGGCATCGCCGGAAGTGGAGGGCGCAAGCACGGTGATTCCCGGCACGTTCATCAGCCAGGAATCCAGCGACTGGGCATGGGTCGGGCCCTGTCCCTTGGCGCCGGCGGTAGCCTTGACCACCATCGGTGCGGTCAGCTGCGCCGCGCTCTTGAACTTGAGCTTGGCCGCGTAGTTCACCAGCGGATCGAGCCCGATCATCAGGAAGTCGACATAGGTGATGAAGGCCAGCGGACGCAGTCCCGCTGCTGCGGCACCTGCCGCAAGGCCCACGGTCACGGCTTCCGCCACGGGCGTATTGCGCACGCGCGCAGCGCCGAAACGCTCGAACAGGCCGCGCGTCTCGGCATAGGAGCCGCCATGCTCGGCGATATCCTGGCCCATCAGGATGATCGTCGGGTCGCGCTGCATCTCCTCGGAGATTGCACGCGCGATGGCTTCGCGGAAGAACAGCCTAGACATCGCGCAGTGCCTCGTCGCCATCCGGCCAGGGGGCGTCGGCCGCATATTGTTCCGCGGCGGTTATCGCGGTTGCCACTGCAGCCTGCAGCTCCGCCAGCTTTGCATCATCCAGCCAGCCCAGTGCCCGCAGCCGCTGTTCATAGCGCATGATGGGATCGGTGTCGCGGAAACGTTCCAGCTCCGCGCTCGGGCGCTCCTCCCTGGTCGCGGTGGAGTGCGGACCCATGCGCGTGCAGCGCATCTCGATGAAGCGCGGACCCGAGCCGGCGCGGATCGCCGTCACGGCCTCGTGCATCGCGGTCACGACATCGTCCACGTCGGTGCCATCGATCGCCACCGCCGGCACGCCGAAAGGCGCGGCGAGATCCGTGAGCTGTTCGACCGCGATGCCCTGGCGCACGGCAGTCGATACCGCGTAGCCATTGTTGTCGCAGACCAGCAGCAGCGGCAGTTGCCACAACGCCGCGATGTTCAGGGTTTCATGCAGGGCACCAGCGCCGCAGGCACCATCGCCGAACACGCAGCAGGTCACTGCCCCGGTGTGCAGCTGCTGCTGTGCGAGCGCTACACCCGCTGCGACCGAGAGATTGCCGGCCACCACGCCATGCGCACCGTACAGGCCGATCGAAGGCATCGACACATGGGCACGACCGGCGCGCCCCTTGTTCGGACCGCCATCCTTGCCGATGAGCTCGGCGAGCAGGCCACCGGAGGGAACACCGCGGGCCAATGCCATCGCGATGCTGCGGCCGCTGCATAGCAGCGGATCAGACCGCTCCAGGACTGTACATATGCCGACGGCCACGGCTTCTTCTCCGCGCGACAGCAGCTGGAAGCCCGGCTTGGGTTGCCGCAACAGCGCCGCCTCGAAGGCGCGCAACAGCAACATGGATTCCAGGCGACGCAGGCCTTCCGCATGGCTGCATGCCTGTTCCATTGTGGAGTGGTTCCAGAAGCTGGTTGCGGTTGCCACGCGGTGCAGGTCTCTCACGATGAGAATCTGTCGTTCTTTGGTGGGGTAGTTGAGTATAGTGTCACGGTAATGAAGCAGAAGTCGCCGGTGTCAGTTCTCAGTTTTTCGGCGCGGGGGAAGCGTTGACTGCGGAGTTGAGCGATTCGATGAACGTGCCGCCGGCGGAGACGACACCAAGTGCCGTGCTCGCGGCGTTCATAGCGACGAATTCGGGTGCACAACGGGTCAGCGAGGCGCTGAACAGCGGCGCCGAGGTCGCCATCCGCTTTGTGGACCAGCCGGGTGACTGGCGACTCTACATCCCCGAGTCCGGCAAGGCCTGCTTCGAGCAGGCCAAGGCCACCGATCCGGACTTCGAACTGTACATGCCGACGGCAGCCGTCAACGCCATCGCCGTGCAGACGAAGGCCGATGTGGGCGAACTTGGCATCGCCTTTTTTGAACATATCGTGGCCAGGGAACCGACGCGACAGATCGGCGTAAAAGTCCACAGCGGCTTCGTCAAGCTGACCCGTCGTGGCTGGCTGGGCGTGCTCGCGCTGGGCGGCCCCAAGGTGATGATGTGGATGGCCGGGAAGGGGCTGCGCGGCCCAGGGGCCATAGCCAACGCGCTGGGCCGGCTCAGGAAGGGTTAGAGCGCCCAGGCCAGCAGGTAATCGCCACTCTTCGTGCCGATGATGTTGTGGCCTCCAGCGGCAATTGCGATGTACTGCCGCCCGTCGATCTCATACGTCATCGGTGTCGCCTGACCGCCGGCCGGCAGCCTGGCTTTCCACAGCTCACGGCCGGTATTGATATCGTAGGCCCGCAGGTATCGATCCAGTGTCGCGGCGGAGAAGATCAGCCCGCTGCGGGTAACGATCGCCCCGCCGATCTGCGGTGTCCCGATCAGCAGTGGCAGATGAGTTGCGATCCCGAGGGGACCCGAGTCGACTGCCGAACCCACTGGACGCTTCCACAGGATCCGCTGCGAATCCAGGTCGATCGCGAACAGCTCTCCCCACGGCGGCTGCATGCAGGGCATGTTCAGCGGACTGAGGAAACCATAGTACGAAACGGAGTAACCCGTACCGCGCATTTCCGCGAGGCCGCCGGCGGCGGACATGCCGACCCGGGCCATGCGCACACGGAAAGGCATGGCACTGGGATTGGCGATCAGCACGCGACGCACCGGGTCCAGGGCCAGGCCACCCCATTGAACCCCTCCAAAACTGCCCGGATAGACAATCGACTCCCGGTCCGTTCCTGGCGGCGTGTAGGGACCCTGATAACGCGCTTCCAGGAAACGGATGCGGCACCACATCTGGTCGAAGGGCGTGATGCCCCACATCGCGGCCTCGCGCAACCTTGCGGGACCAGGGTTGACCATCAGCGCCGATTCGGGCTGCGTGGCGGAAAGCCTGGTCTCCACCGTACCGTCCTGCGGCACCGGCTTTTCGACAACCCCGACGATCGGCGTGCCGGTAAGGCGGTTGAGCACGAAGATGCTGCCCGATTTCGAACCGATCGCTATGGCTGGCTGCGTGCCCTGCGGCCCGGGCATGTCGAACAGGGTGGGTTGCGACCCCAGGTCGAAATCCCACAGGTCATGGTGCGTCGCCTGGAATTTCCAGCGCGTGATTCCGGTGGCTGCTTCCACGGCCACCAGCGAAGTACCGAAGGCTTCGTCGAAATCGCGCCGGCCGCCGCCGTAGTAGTCCGCTGCCGGATTGCCGGTTGGCAGGTAGATCAGGCCAGCCGCCTCATCTGCGACCATCGGCGCCCATACATTCGGCGTACTGCGTGTGTAGGTTTCTCCCGGAGCTGGCGCGCCCCGCCGATCGGGCCTGCCAACGTCCCAGGCCCAGACCAGTTCTCCACTGCGTGTGTCGTAAGCCCGCACGACACCGGAGGGCATATCCACTGAATGATTGTCGGCCACTGCAGCACCGATCACCAGGCGCCCCCGCGTGACCAGCGGCGGAGATGTCACCGCGTAGCTGCCCGGCGGCACATCGCCCAGGCCTGCAGTGAGGTCCACTGCGCCGGCGTGACCAAAATCCACGCAGGGTTCACCGCTCAGCGCACCCAGCGCCCATAGCCGGTTGTCCAGCGCGACCGTATAGATGCGCCGCGAACAGGGGCCGGCAGCGACATCCAGTTCTTCATAGGCGACGCCGCGACAGGCGGTGCCCTCTTTTCCCGACACGTCAGCCCGGGGGTCGAAAGCCCAGGCGCGTTGGCCATTCACTGCATCGAGCGCAAGCACCCGACCACCGGGTGAGCAGAGGTAGAGGAGTCGTCCAACCTGCAGCGGCGTCGCCTCGAATTTGTAGCTCTTGCCTGCCGCGGACTGGTCCCCCGTGCGCGCACTCCAGGCGGGTTTCAGTCGTCCGACATTTTCGGGCCCGATCTGCGAGAGCGGCGAATAGCGGGTTCCATTTGCATCGTTGCCGTAATGCCGCCAGTCACGCAGGACTACGGCTGCATCGGCCGGGAGCGCTTCCCCGGCCGATGGCGCGCGCAGCTGGAGCAGCATCGTGCTGCTCAGTGCAATCGCCACCACCGCGATGGCGATCCACACGCCTGCCCGTGCCCGGCGACCCAGCAACGGCGCAGGAGCGCGCAAGGCCCCAGACCCCAGTGGCGTCAGCAGCCACAACCCGCCCGCGACGAGCAGACCCAGGCGTGGCAGCAGGGCCCAGGCATCGAGCCCTGCTTCCCGGAATGACCATGCCAGGGTGACCAGCAACAGCAGGCCATATAGCCATGCACCCCGGCGGTTTCCCCGCCAGAGAAGCACTGCCGACGCCAGCAATACCGCACCGGCCAGGGCATACCACCAGGATCCCCCCAGCGTCAGCAGCTTCGCTCCCCCGATGAGCAGGATCACGCCCGCCCCGGCCAGGGCCATGGAGAACATGCGGCCGGCGATAATGTGGAGCTTGGTCGGCATCATCCTGTTCCATTCTCCGCAACCGCACCGGCGAGGCTGGCCACATATTCGCCGATCGCAAGGCAGCTGGTGAGCCCCGGCGACTCGATGCCCAGCAGGTTCACCAGTCCCGCACAGCCATGTACCTCCGGCCCCTCGATGACAAAGTCAGCCGCTTTCGCGCCAGGGCCCACCAGCTTGGGCCGCACGCCGGCGTAGCCCGGCTGCAGTGCGCCGTCGGCCAGATCCGGCCAGTAGCTGCGGATCGAGCCGTAGAACTCGTCGGCTTTGCGCGGATCCACCGCGTATTCCGGCCGGTCCACCCATTCGACATTGGGACCGAAGCGCGTGGCGCCATCCAGGTCCAGCGTGGCATGGATGCCAAGGCCTGCCTCGTCGGGCATGGGATAGACCAGATGCCGGAACGGCTTCGCGCCGGCCAGCGAGAAATAGTTGCCCTTCGCGAACCAGGCGGTGCGCAGCAGCGGCGCGGGATATCCGGCGAAGCGGCGCAGTAGCTCGACCGCGGCAAGGCCCGCCGCGTTGACCAGCAGCGCGCTCTCGATCTCGACCGGTTCGTCACCGCCAAGGCACAGCAGCCGCGCGGCCCCCGTTCCCACCCGGGCAGACTGGACCACCGTGCGATAGGCGATGGTGCCGCCCGCCGCCTCGAGATCCGCAATCAGCGCCTGTGCCAGTTCGTGCACGTCCACGATGCCCGTCGACGGACACCAGAGACCCGCGGCACAGCGGAGCGCGGGTTCGTAGTCACGCACCCCGGCGCCACTGAGCGCGACCAGGTCGGTGACGCCATTCTGCAGGGCCTGGCGCTGCAGCAGCTCCAGCGCCCGCTGCTGCCCTTCCTGGGCCACGATCAGCTTGCCGCAGCGACGATGCGCCACGCCCCTGTGTTCCATGAATTCGTAGAGGCGCGCTCGCCCCGCCACGCACAGTCGCGCCTTCAGGCTGCTGGCCGGGTAGTAGATGCCCGAATGAATGACCCCGGAATTGCGCGAACTGGTCTCCTGCGCGGGCAGGGCATGGCGCTCCAGCACCAGCACGGCGCGACCCCGCAGGGCCAGGGCCCGGGCCACCGCGAGACCCACGATCCCGGCGCCGATCACAACGGCATCAAGCTGGTCGTCCATCCTCACCTGCTGGCGGTCCAATACTGTGCGGCATTGCCAAGGAACGGGGGCCGGCAGGCCTTAGAATAATTTGCCTGAAGACCAGTGTCGTAAAGGATTAGACCGCATGTCGGCAGCCCAGATCGGCCTCCGGTGCCGCGCCTGTGACGCGCCACTCAGCCATACCTTCGTGGATCTGGGCACGGCGCCTCTCTGCCAGCGGCATGTCACGCCCGCGCGCTTCAGCCACGCCGAAGCGACCTACCCGCAGCATGTGTACGTCTGCACGCAATGCTTCCTGGTGCAGCTGCCCGAGTACGTGAGCCGCGAGCAGATCTTCGACGAAGAGTACGGCTACTTCAGCAGCTTCAGCGAAAGCTGGCTCAGGCACGCGGAAAACTACGTGGCGAAAGTGACCGGCCGTTTCGGGCTGAATGGTTCGAGCAGCGTGGTGGAGATCGCCAGCAACGACGGCTACCTGCTGCAGTACTTCATGCAGCGCGGCGTGCCCTGCCTGGGCGTGGAGCCCACCGCCAACACTGCCGCCGCAGCCGTGGCCAGGGGCATTCCGACCGTGGTGCGCTTCTTCGGCGTGGACACCGCCCGCGACCTGCGCGCCGAACGCGGACCCGCCGACCTCATTCTCGGCAACAACGTACTGGCGCATGTGCCGGACATCAACGACCTGGTGGCGGGCATGAAGATCCTGCTCGCCGACCGCGGCGTGATCACCATGGAATTCCCGGTGCTCTCGAAGCTCATCGAGAACAATTACTTCGATACCATGTACCACGAGCACTTCAGTTACCTGTCGTTCACCACGGTGCGCGGCCTGTTCGCAAAGCATGGCATCACGCTGTTCGACGTGGAGGACCTGCCCACCCACGGCGGTTCCATCCGCATCTACGGGCGGCACAGCAGCGACGACACGAAGCCCGAAGCCGACAGCGTGCGCCAGGTACTTGCGCGCGAGAAGGCCCTGGGTCACTTCGATCTGGCTTACTACGACCGCTTCTCGGAGCGCGTGAAGGAATCCAAGCGCAGGATCCTGGATTTCCTGATCGGGGCCAGGCGCGCGGGCAAGACCATCGCGGCCTATGGCGCGCCCGGCAAGGGCAACACGCTGCTCAACTACTGCGGCATCCGCACGGATTTCATCGACTACACGGTGGACCGCAGCCCGCACAAGCAGGGGAACTTCCTGCCCGGCAGCCGCATCCCCATCCTGGACCCGTCGATGATCGCGAAAACGCGCCCCGACTACCTGTTCATCCTGATCTGGAACCTGAAGGACGAAGTGATGAAGCAGACGACGCATATACGCGAATGGGGCGGGCGTTTCGTGGTGCCGCTGCCGGAAGTGCAGGTACTGGAGTGATGGCGATGACCCTTCACTTCAGGATACTCGTGGGGATTGCTGCGATAGTTGCGGCAGGCGCGCTCGGCACCTTCGGCTTCCTGCGCTCGCGCATGCTGCCGCGCTTCCCGTACATGGCGCAGCCCCTGCCCGATGCGGACTATGAGGCGATGGCGGCGAAACCGGGCTGGCGACCGCAACGGCTCAGCGTCGCGCCCGGCATCGAGCTGCGCGGCCTGCTGCGCGAACCTGCGACGCCTGCCGGTCCCTGGGTGCTGTTCTTCAACGGCAACAGCGCGCACCTGCTGAGCGAAGGCCAGCAGGTGCTCGACGCGTTGTGCGCCGAGCGCGGCTGGGGCGGCGTCGTGTGGGCGTATCGCGGCTTCGATTCCGGCGGTGGCACCCCCGACCCTGCGGCGCTCGAGGACGACGGCTTCAGAACCTACTCGGAACTGCTGACCGGACAGAAGATCCAGCCGGATGCAGTGCACCTGGTTGGCTTCTCGCTCGGCACCAGCATTGCGGCCGCGGTCGCTGCACGGGCATACCAGAAGCCGCCGGCATCACTGACGCTGCTGGCACCCATGACCAGGCTCTATCTGGGTGAACGCACACAACTTCGACTGCATCGATACGAAACGTCGAAATGGCTCGACAGAATCGCAAGTCCGGTGCTCGTGATCCATGGCGAACGCGATGCCACGCTCGATGTCGA
>JAATEY010000005.1 GCA_015655465.1 Gammaproteobacteria bacterium
CCATATTGTAATGCACCGTGGGGAGAACCGGGATCGGCTCCTTGGTGACGTCGACGCCGGCGAAGATGCGGGCGGATTCCGAAATGCCGGGCAGGCGTTCGTGGATGATCTTGGGGTCCAGATGCGACAGATGCAGGTGGATATGGTCCTTGTTCGGGCCGACGCCCCGGCCTTCGCGGATCTCGATGGTCATGGCGCGGCTGACCACATCGCGCGAGGCCAGGTCCTTGGCATTGGGCGCATAGCGCTCCATGAAGCGGTCGCCACGCGAATTGGTGAGATACCCGCCCTCGCCGCGCGCGCCCTCGGTGATGAGACAACCCGAGCCATACACTCCCGTGGGATGGAACTGCACGAATTCCATGTCCTGCAACGGCAGGCCGGCGCGCAGCACCATGCCGCCGCCATCGCCGGTGCAGGTGTGCGCGGAGGTGCAGGAAAAATACGCCCGGCCATAGCCGCCGGTGGCGAGCACCGTCATGTGCGCGCGGTAGCGATGCAGCTGGCCCGTGGCAAGATCAAGCGCCACCACGCCCCGGCAGGCGCCGTTCTCCATGATGAGATCGATGGCAAAATATTCGATGTAAAACTCGGCCTGCGCCTTCAGCGACTGCTGGTACAGCGTGTGCAGCATGGCGTGGCCGGTGCGATCGGCCGCGGCGCAGGTGCGCTGCGCGATGCCCTGCCCGAAGTTCGTGGTCATGCCGCCGAAGGGACGCTGGTAGATGCGGCCGTCCGCCGTGCGCGAAAACGGCACGCCGTAGTGCTCGAGCTCGATGACGGCAGCGGGCGCCTCCTTGCACATGAACTCGATCGCATCCTGGTCGCCGAGCCAGTCGGCACCCTTGACCGTGTCGTACATGTGCCAGCGCCAGTTGTCCTCGCCCATGTTGGCGAGCGCGGCGCTGATGCCGCCCTGCGCGGCCACCGTGTGGCTGCGCGTGGGGAACACCTTGCTGATGCAGGCGGTGGCAAGGCCGGCTTCAGCCATGCCCAGCGTGGCACGCAACCCCGCGCCGCCCGCGCCGATCACGATGACGTCGTAGGTATGGTCGATGAACGTGTAGGCAGCCATGTCACTCAACCTTTGAACGCGACGCGCAGTGCGGCGAACACGCCGGCAGCGCCCAACAGGACATGCGCAGATGTACTCAGCCCCAGTGCCAGCGGCTTGGCGAGCTTGCCATGCACATAGTCTTCGATGACCACCTGCACGCCCAGCTGCGAATGCCAGGCAATGCAGAACACCAGCAGGCCGATGAGGACAGCGCGCCAGGGCGTGGCAGCCCAGGCCTGCACGGTGTCGAAGCCGTAGTCCGGCAGGCACACCAGCGCCGACAGAAACCAGATGGTCAGCGGGATCAGCGCCAGCGCGCCCAGGCGTTGCGCGCGCCAGTGATGTGCCCCTGCATGTGCCGGGTCGTGCCCCAGGAACTTCGACAACGCGCTGGCCGGGTTCCGGCTCATGCTGCCACCTTCCCGAACAGGACGAACAGCAGCAACAGGGAAACCACCGCAACCGCCGCCACCACCAGCGTCGCGCTGCGCCGTGCCTGCGCACGCTCCAGGCCAAGGCCTGCATCCCAGAACAGATGCCGGATGCCGTTGGAGAAGTGATACACGAATGCCACCAGCCAGAGCCCGAGCAGCACCTTGAAGGGCCAGGAACCCGCGAACAGCAGGAAGCGGGCGTACCACCCCGCTCCGCCGGCCAGCGCCGCCAGCCACAGCACCAGCACGATCAGACCGACAGCCAGCGCTACGCCGGTGATCCGGTGCAGGATCGACAGCGCCATCGTGTACGCGAATCGGTAGATCGTCAGGTGCGGTGAGAGTGGTCGGTTCGCCATGGGTGTTCGCTAGAAATCGATGCAGCGGCCACGACGTTCCCAGTCGCCATAGCGCGTGGGTTCGGGGCCGGTGGGGCCGCCGACTTCGGTAGCCGCTGCCGGACTGCCCGCTGCTGGCGTCGGAGAAGGTACGGTGGGAGTCACCGCGGGTGCACTTTCTTCCAATGGCTGCATAAGCATGTATTCTGCCAGAATTCGCTGCCGGGGGCTGCAACGGCCCCGCCCCCCTGACTTCCACGGCACACTTGGCCCCAAATGCCCGACCTCACCTTCACGCAACTGGACGACCTGACCGTGCTCGACGCACGCGGCGCCGAGGTCATCAAGTTTCTGCAGGGGCAGGTCTCGCACGATGTCACCCTGCTGTCCGGGCGTGGCGGCCTGCTTGCTGCACTGAACAATCCGCAGGGGCGGGTCCTCGCTGTACTGCGGCTGCTGCATGTGGCACAGGATCATGTGTTGATCGTGCTGCCGGCAGAGCTCGCCGTGATGGTGCAGCAGCTGCTGACGAAGTATGTGCTGCGGGCAAAAGTGAAGATCACCGAAGCCGGCACGATGTGGCGGGTGTATGGAATCACCGGCCCGGATGCCGAGGCTGCCGCCGCCACCCGACTGTGCATGGCGATGGACGCCAGCGGCTGGCGGCAAATGATTGTCGCACCGCGGGGCGAGGCATTGCCTGAAGCTGAACCGGCAAGCCGGGATTCATGGCGCCTCAATGACATCGAGGCGGGACTACCCGAAGTGCTCACCGCCACTTCCGGCAGTTTCGTGGCGCAGATGCTGAATCTGGATCTCATCGATGCCATTTCGCTTACCAAGGGCTGTTACACCGGGCAGGAGGTCATCGCGCGGGCTCACTACCGCGGTCAGGTCAAACGGCGCATGCAGCGCTTCTTCACGGAATCGACGCGTGAACTCGGGCCCGGGGAGCGTGTGCAGCTGGGTGACGGACGCAGTGCCCAGATCGTGATGGCCGCACCGGCTGAAGAAGAAGGCCAGCAGTTTCTGGCAGTGACGCAGCTGGCCGCCCAAGGCGCCGAAGGATTCGCCGAATCCACGCAGACAACTGCAACACCGGCGCTCAACTGCATCGCGCTGCCCCTGCCCTACGCAACGCCGCTGTAAATCCTTGCGGCCGGATATCGCGTCATTGTCAGCTTGATCTGACAGCAAGGCCTGGCCCGCGCCACCTGCCTTGCCAGCGCAACACGGCTAGCTTGGAGGTCATGAAAAAGGCTGGCACTTCCGCCTGGCGGGCATTTCCACGACATCATCCGGTCTGGACCACCGTCATCGGCGTATTTGCCGTGCTGGTGCTGGTGCTGGCGATCTTCGACTGGAACTGGGCCAGGGGACCGGTGCAGCGCATCGTGTCGAACATCACGGGACGCGAGTTCCGCATCGATGGCGATCTCGATGTCGACTTCCTGCCGCTGGAAGTCAGGGCGGAGAAAATCTACCTGGGCAACGCCACCTGGTCCGACGAACCGGCGATGGCGCGCGCGGAGCGACTGGAGATGCGCGTGCGCTTCTGGCCGCTGCTGCTGGGCCGGATCACCCTGCCCCGGGTGTACGTCGATCAGCCGTGGCTGCGACTCGAACGCAACGCCGATGGACTCGGCAACTGGGTCTTCGGCGCGCAACCCGACTGCAGCACGGCAGAGTGCGCGCGTCGACTGCGCATCCTGCAGCTGTACGCAAAGGGAGGTCGGCTCGAGGTCCGCGAACCCACATTGCAGACCTCCATCGATGTGAACTTCGACAGCGCAGCGCCTGCAAGCGAAGATGCGCTGGCGCCACTGGTGCTGCGCGGCAATGGCACCTATCGCAATGCACCCTTCGAGCTCAGCGGCCAGGTCGATTCGCCGCTGGCATTGCAGGGCAAGCCATTGCCGTACCGGCTGGATCTGACGGCGCGCGCAGGCGAAACGCGGGCACGTGTTTCGGGAACCCTGGCAGAACCATTGCAGACACAGAACGTGGCGGTGAATGTCGAGCTGGGGGGGCCCGATCTGGCCGAGCTCTACGAACTCATCGGCATCGTGTTGCCGAAGACGCCTCCCTACAACCTGAAAGGCCGGCTCAGCCGCGTTGGCAACCGGTTCGCCTATGAGTACTTCTCCGGCACGGTGGGTGACAGCGACCTGTCGGGAAACGCCATCGTTGACATCGGCGGCGAACGGCCCAGGCTCACCGCCAGACTGCAATCGCAGGTCATCGACTTTGACGATCTCTCCGGTTTCATCGGCGGCAACCCGGGAACGGGGAAAGGCGAAACCGCTTCGGATGCGCAGAAGAAGGCCGTGAAGGCGCAGCGGGCCTCCGGCAAGGTACTGCCCTCGCAGTCGATCAGGCTCGAGAAACTTCGCTCGATGGATGCAGACGTCGAACTCATTGCCGCACGCGTGGTATCGCCGAAACTGCCGCTCGAATCCATGACCGCGCACCTGCTGCTGGAACGGGGGTTGTTGACACTGGCGCCGCTCGACTTCGGGGCCGCCGGTGGCAAGCTGGCGAGCACTGTAAGCGTCGATGCGCGCGGCGCGCCTGCAGACTTCGCAATCGACATGAAGATTCAGCACGTGCAGCTGCCGAAACTGCGGCCCAAGGTCAAGCGGCTGAATGACTCGCTCGGCAACATCAACGGCATCGTGAAGCTCGAAGGGCATGGCGATTCCACCGCGAGCATCCTCGCCAGTTCCAATGGCAACCTGAGTCTCATCATGGGACAGGGCCGGATGAGCAACCTGCTGCTCGAAGTCGCGGGGCTTGATATCGCCGAATCGCTGGAATTCCTCATCGGCAAGGACCGGCAGGTGACGTTGCGCTGCGCCTACGCGGATTTCGGCGTAGTCGATGGGATAGCCACGGCACGTTCGGTCGCCTTCGATACCACTGACACGGCATTGCTGATACGTGGAGACTTGAGCTTCAAGCAGGAAACCCTGGACCTGACGCTGCTGCCGCGTCCAAAGGACATGAGCCTGGTCTCGATACGCACGCCGCTCAGGATCGGCGGCACATTTGCCGACCCATCCATTGCACCGAAGGGCGGACCATTGCTGCTGCGCGGCGCCGCGGTAGCCGCGCTGGTCGCGATCGCGCCGCCGTTGGGCCTGCTGGGACTGGTGGAGACTGGTCCGGGCAAGGATACCAACTGCGGACACGGGCGCCCGGAGGCAGGAAAGGAACGACCTCCGGTGACAGCCGCACCTGCCACGCCAAAGTCGAAGCCAGGCAAGGCAAGCTGATCGAGAGCTGCCCGCCCGGCTTTCCTTGCCGTACACGCAACCGCGGTAGACTGCCCGCCACATGGCAGATTCCGGCAACGGCGGCGCCACCGCCGTCATCACCCACCAGGTCCGCGACAGCCAGCACGACGAATACGAGCGCTGGCTGCAGAAGATCGTGCCGCTGGCCAGCGCCTCCCCCGGCTTCCTGGATGTACAGGTCATCCGTCCGGTGCGCGGACTGACCGACCGCTACACGGTGATCCTGCGCTTCGACTGCGAGGACGACCTGCGTCGCTGGCTGGAATCCCCCACGCGACTCGCCCTGATCGAGAAAGCCATGCCCATACTTTCGCAGGGGGATTCGTACACCATCCACAGCGGCGTGGACTTCCTGTTCACTCCCCACGACGGCAGCCAGCGCGTGCCGGTGCGCTGGAAACAGTTCCTGGTCACCTGGAGCGCGATCTACCCGCTGACTTTCGTGCTGCCCATGCTTTTCGGACCCCCGCTGGACTGGCTGGGCTGGCGCAATCACCTGCTGATGGTGACCATCGTCAGCGCGTCTTCCGTGCTGCTGATGGTCTACGTGATCATGCCGCGCTACACGCGGCTGGTGCGGCGCTGGCTGTTTGACTAAGCGGCCAGGAACCCCGCTGCGATCTACCCCAAACCCCCACCGGCCGTGAATCGCCTGGCACTCGCGTCACCGGTCAGGTGCGCTACGACGCGGGCTGACCTCCGGAACGGACGATCTGATCGAGCGCTTGGCGAGCGATGCGGGTGTCGATCCGGAGTGGCGTCTACTTCACGTCCACCACGACAGGATCGCCAGGGACGCGTCCGCTTTTCAGGTAGCCGTCGATACGGTATCTGCCAGGGGGCAGCAACAACGGCAATCGCTCTCCGGGATACAACAGCACCGAATCGACCGGCGCCACACCCAGCGATGCTTGCTGGGGTCTGGCTTCGACGATGACGCGTTCGGAAAAACTCATGAACTCGTTCGAAGCGATGTAACTGGCGGCATTGTCGTCCTCCCTGGGGAGACTCGAGCGTCGCATGAAGAAGGCTATCATCAGGAAGAAATACGGCGATGATGCTCGCAAATGCGGCTTGAATTCACCTGCCGTCGCAGATAATCAGGTCAGTATGACTAGAATCACTCGACGAACGAAATCACCGGCAAAACCGGAGTCGGGGCATTGGCTGCTGCAGGATGCCAAAGCGCGATTCAGCGAACTGGTGCGCAAGGTACGCAGCGAGGGTCCACAGCATGTCACCGTGCACGGGCGCGACGAAGTCGTGGTCATCGCCGCCGAGGATTTTCGTCGCCTCAAGGGGGACAAGACCGGCCAGGACTTGATCAGAGCCCTGCAATCGTCGCCGCGACGGGAAGTTGATCTTGCTCCTGCTCGTAGCGCGCTGCCCGTGCGCGGCGTTGCGGTGTGATCGCCTGGTTGCTTGACACCAATGTCCTCTCGGAGCTGCGCCGATCGAAGCCCAATCGCAAGGTGCTGTCATTTGCCGCCGCACAACCCCTGGACTGCCTGTATGTCAGCACGGTGACATTGGCGGAGATTCGTTTCGGGATCGAGCTGCAAGCTGATGCAAGTTTACGCGCCGATCTCATCAACTGGCTTACTCACAAAGTTCGTCCCATGTTTGAACAGCGTGTCTTGCCCGTGTCGGAGGACGTTATCTTCAAGTCGCGCTTGCTGGTTGAAGATGGTCGAAAGGCACGACACACCTTCTCGCAGCCGGATCTGTTTATCGCAGCAACGGCGTTGCAGCATGGATTGACCGTGGTATCCCGCGACGTCGCCGACTACGCCAAGGCACGCGTGCCCTTGTTCAACCCGTGGGTCGATTCGGCGCCAGCAAACCAGGATTGACCATCCAATTCATGGAAGCCGATGGGTCGTCATGACCCGCAGCGTCCACCAGTGGCATTGTGCAGCCGGCGATCCGCACCCAAACTGGGCGCCCGTATCGCGGCGTGCACCACCGGCGAACGTGTCGCGACCGCACCCGCATCGACCGCTGGCGCGTCGCCGCCGGTCGCTCCGGCACGGGTCATGCAACAGTGCTCACGTCATCGTCCGATCCACCAACGATTGCCTGCGGGGACACCGGAATGAGTCGAAAGCCCCGTGCCGCAGTGAATCGTCGCGGCCTGCTGGTCCTGTGCCTGCTGGCGGGCTGCGCGGCGCCTGCTCCGCGGATCACGGGCAGCGCGCCGGTGACCATCGGGCTGATCGCGTTCAACGACTTCCATGGCCATCTCGATCCGCCCGGTTCGGCGACCCGCGTGCCCGCGGCAACGGCAGGCGCGCCGGACCTCCAACTGCCCACCGGCGGCGTCGCCTGGCTGGCCGGAACGGTGCAGGCACTGCGGCGCGGCTATCCGGCATCGGTGGTCGTAGCTGCCGGAGACCTGATCGGCGGTTCGCCGCTTACCAGTTCGCTGTTGAAGCATGAGCCCTCGATCGATGCGCTGGGTGCGGCCGGGCTCGAGTTCACCTCGGTCGGCAATCACGAGTTCGATCGCGGTGTGGCCGAACTGCAGCGCCTGGCCGGGCGCGCGAGCTTCCGTTACCTCGCCGCCAATGTGCGCGTGAAGGCCACGGGCGCGCTGCTGTTTCCGGCCTGGGCGCGCAAACGCGTAGTCATTCCGGGCCGCGGCAGCATCGATATCGCCTTCATCGGCGCAGTGCTGCGCAGCACGCCGGAACTGGTCAACGCGCAGGCGGTCGCGGGCCTGGAGTTCCTCGATGAGGTCGAGTCGGTCAACCAGGTGGTGGGCGCGATCCGCGCCGCCGGCATCGAGACCATCGTGCTGCTTATCCACGAAGGGGGCTTCACCAGCTCCACGCGTTTCGACGATGCCAGCTGCCCGGATTTCCAGGGGCCGATACTGGGCATCGTCGACAGGCTCGACCCGGCCATCGACCTGGTGGTCAGCGGCCACACGCATCGCACCTACATCTGTCGCCGCAATGGCCGGCTGGTCACCAGTGCCGGACAGGAAGGACGGTTCCTCACCGATATCGCATTGACGATCGACCCGGTCACGCATGACCTGCAGGCGGCGCAGGCCCGCCAGCTGCCGGTGATCAACGACACCCGGCCCAATCCGCTGGCCGCGGAGTATCCGGGCGCGCCGGCGGATGCCGTGCTGCGCGCGCAGGTGGTGGGGTGGGATGCGCTGGTCGCCACGCAGGCACGGCGCTCGCTGGGCAGGGTCGCAGTGCCGTTGACGCGCCGGCCTGATGCGGCGGGCGAGACCACCTTGGGTGATGTCGTCGCCGATGCACAGCTGCAGGCCACCGCGGCGCCGGACAAGGGCGGAGCGCAGATCGCCTTCGTCAACAATGGCGGACTGCGCGCGGACCTGAGCGCACCGGATGGTGAAGTCAGCTACGCCAGTGCCTTCAACGTGCACCCCTTCGGCAACATCCTGGTCACGCTGACGCTGAGCGGCGCGCAGATCGACACCGCGCTGGAGACGCAGTGGCAGGGCGCCGGTTCGCTGCTGCAGGTCTCCGGCGGATTGAAGTTCCGCTGGCATGCCGGCGCACCGGCCGGCGGGAAGATCGCGCCCGGCGACATCCTGCTCGATGGCAAGCCGCTGGCCCCCGACGGGCTGTATCGCGTGACGGTCAGTGATTTCCTGGCCGGTGGCGGCGACGGTTACGCGGTGCTGAAGCAGGGCCGCGACCGCCTCAACGGTCCGCCCGATCTGGAGGCGCTGGAGCGTTACCTCGAAACGCACTCGCCGGTTGCGCCGCCCGCCACCGGAAGGATCACGAAGCTGCCATAATCGCGCCCCATGGCGCTGCGTAACCCTGGCTCAAAAGCCGCGATCGAGATCAGGAAAGAATTCATTTCAGCGGATTCGCTGCTGCGTGATTCACTGGAACTGGGCATGCGCATCGTGCGTAGCGGCTTCCGGCCCACCTTCCTGGTCGGCGTGTGGCGCGGTGGCGCACCGATCGGCATCGCCGTGCAGGAAGTGCTGGAATTCCACGGCGTCGAGTGCGACCACCTCGCCGTCCGCACTTCCTCGTACACGGGCATCGACCAGACGGATTCCACCGTGCGCGTGCACGCCATCGACTACCTGGTGTCGCGCCTCAGCGCCGAGGACGGCCTGCTGCTGATCGACGACGTGTTCGATTCCGGCCGCAGCCTCGAGGCCGCAATTCAGGAGCTTTCCCGCCGCTGCCGCCGCAACATGCCGGCAGATGTGCGTATCGCGACGGTGTACTACAAGCCCAAACGCAACCGGACGAAGCTGGTGCCGGATTTCTACGTGCGCGCCACCGATGAGTGGCTGGTTTTCCCGCACGAACTGAAGGGCCTGACGCGCGAGGAGATCCTCGCCAACAAGCCGCTGGACGAAAGCTTCTTCAAGCCCTGACGCGGTCGGGCCGCGACTTCGACGTATTCCGATTAAACACCGGGGGCTTGTGCCTACCATCTGGCGGCCGATGTGAGCAGCTCCTTCGCTGGCACGACACGGATGGCGTCGCTCACCTGGAAGCTGCGTGGGCCGTTGTAGACCAGGATTCCCCGGTCTATCAAGCCGTCGGCTATCCCGGCCTGCAGCTGCGCCCAGTCCCCGGGAGTGGTGGCAACCCCAGCCTTGAACTCGAAGCCGATGCGGCTCTGGCCGCGGTCAATCAACAGATCGATCTCCGCACCGGTATAGGTGCGAAAGAAATGAAAACCACTGCCGGGGGTGTGCAGATTCTCCAGCGCGATGATCTGTTCGATCAGGAACCCCTCGAAGCTGTTGCCGCGTGCGGGCGAGACAAACAACGAGTCCATGTTGCGGATGCCCAGCAGGTGGTGCAGCAGCCCGCTGTCGCGAATGTATACCTTGGGTGCCTTGACCAGCCGCTTGCCCAGATTGGCGTGGTAGGGCGCCAGCCGGCGTACCAGGAAATATCCCTCAAGCAGATCCAGAAGATTCTGGACAGTGTGATGCGAGTAGCCGAGTGAGCGCCCGAGGCTTGAGTAGTTCAGCAGGCCGCCATGCGAATGAGCCAGCATGGTCATCAGGCGCCGCACCTCGGCTGAGGAAATCGTCAGTCGATGGCGTGCAACGTCCCGCTCCACGAACGTGCGCAGATAGCTTTCCTGCCATTCCTGCCACGCCTCATCGCCACGTGCCAGAAAGGCGTCCGGGAACCCGCCCCGTTGCCACATCGTTTCGAGCTTCACCGCACGGCGCCCGGCAACTTCCAGGTAAAGAAACGGGGTTAGCTCCAGGATCCCGACGCGCCCCGCGAGTGATTCGGAAATGTTCCGGACCAATTCAGGGCTCACCGAACCGAGCAGAAAGAACCTGCCATTCGTGCGCCGGGATTCATCGATCAGGGATCTCAACACGGGAAACAGCGCCGGGAGTGCTTGCGTCTCATCCAGAATCAGCGGGCCATTGAGCTGACGCATGGCGTATTCGATGTCGCCGCTGAAAACCTGCAGGTCGGACGGCTTTTCGAGGTCGAAATATCGCCCGGCCACAAAATGGCGCGCCAGAGTAGTTTTGCCACATTGGCGAGGCCCGAGCATGATGACCGCCGGGAAGCGGGCGGCCAGTTTCCTGAGTTGAGGTTCGGCATTGCGCGCGAGCATTTGAGAATATTGGAAGTTAGACTTCCAATTGTCAATTAGTGGGTGGGAGAGCAGGCCACTGCCGATCGGCGACATCGAGACCGGGCTGCCGGGCGGACTATTTCGAACCGCGCGGCTTTGGAAGCAGACGTTCGTACTCGCACCTGACCGCCATGTAACACTCGCAAACACGCTTTTCGAGCCTGGGCCTGTCGGTGATCCTGATCAGGCCGCGCGCGTAGGTAATCAGGCCGTCCTTCTGCAGCAGGCCGGCCGCCGCCGTCACGCTCTCCCGGCGCACGCCCAGCAGGTGCGCGATCAATGCCTGGGTGATGACGAGCTTGTTTTCGTGCAATCGGTCCGCGCTCATCAGCAACCAGCGGCAAAGCTGCTGTTCGAGGGAATGATGCTGGTTGCATACCGCGGTCTGGGAGGTCTGTGCAATCAACGCCTGCGTGTACAGCAGCGACAGGTGCTGCAACTGGCCGCCGAGCGCGAATTCCCGTTTCATGACTTTCCGGCTGAGCCGGAACGCATACCCCACGCTTTGCACGACCGTGCTGCTCGGCATGCTCTCGCCGCCCATGAAGATGGAAATCCCGATCATGCCTTCGTTGCCGACGAGCGCGATTTCGCTGGAGGAACCGTCCTCCAGGTCGTAGATCAGCGAAACGATGCCGGCGACGGGAAAATGCAGGTAATGCACATGGTCGCCCGACTCCGACATGGTCAGTCCCAGCGGCAACGGGATGAACTCGAGGTCGGGCAGCATGCGCTCGTAATCCGTCGCGGGCAGCGCAGCGAGTATCCGGTTTTCCTTCGGCTCAGGCGCCGGTGCTTTCTTTGCTTTGGACATGGCCGCCCTTCTAAAGCAATGCAGGGGCGGACTCTGTACGGTGGGCCACATGGAAATCGGCGACCCGCTGCGACGCGTCCCCGTCTAGAGATCCACGCGCTCGATATCCGTTGGGGCAATGGAGCGCCCGAAAAATACAGGCCCGATACGGGCGAAACGATCCTCGCCGTCAGTCACCAGAAAGCCAGTAGCGCCGCTGCCTGCAGAGTGGGTCAGATTCCGGTACTGGATCAGCTGCGCCAGTGCACTGGCCGTAGTCGCAGCGGAATCGACGATCTGGATCCCCTGCCCCACCACCTCGCGGATGGCATCCACCAGCGGCGGAAAGTGCGTACACCCCAGGACCAGCACATCAGGCGCTGACTGGTCGTGCGAGAACAGCGGCTCGAGGTAGCGGCGCGCTGTTGCGAGCGCGACCTCGCCCCGGGTCCAGCCTTCTTCCGCCAATGCGACAAACAGCGTTGCCGGTGTGGCGGAGACTTCCGCATTGCCGCGCAACGCATGGATGGCGCGCTGGTAGGCACCGCCACGCACGGTTCCTTCGGTGGCGATCACGGCGATGCGCCCGGTGCGCGTGGCGGCCACTGCAGCTGCGGCGCCAGGTTCAATCACGCCAATGACAGGCAGGGCTGGATGCGCGGCGGCCAGCGCCGGCAGCGCTGCAGCGGATGCGGTATTGCACGCAACCACCACCGCCTTCACCCCACGACGCACGAGTTCGGCCACGGCCTGCAGTGCATAGCGTTCAACGGTGGCAGAGGTCTTGGTGCCGTAAGGCAGTCTTGCAGTATCGCCGAGGTAGAGAAAGTCTTCGCCTGGCAGCCGCGCAACCAATGCCTTGAGCACCGTGAGCCCGCCGATGCCGGAATCGAACACGCCGATCGGCAACTGCCGCAGATCGCTGGACACTGCTTCAGCTTTCCGGCCGGACCTGCGGAAACAGCAGCACGTCGCGGATCGCGGCCTGGCCGGTCAGGAACATCACCAGGCGATCGACACCTATTCCCAGGCCCGCGGTGGGCGGCATGCCGTATTCCAGCGCGCGGATGTAATCGGCGTCGTAGAACATCGCCTCATGGTCACCGGCGTCCTTGCGCTCCACCTGCGCCAGGAAGCGCGCGGCCTGGTCTTCGGGATCGTTCAGCTCGGAGAAACCATTGGCAAGCTCGCGCCCGGCCATGAAGAACTCGAAACGATCGGTCAGGAACGGATCGGCATCGCTGGCGCGCGACAGCGGCGAGACTTCCGCCGGGTAGGCGTAGATGAACGTGGGGTCCAGCAGCGTCTGCTCGACGGTGTTGTCGAAAATGTGCACCTGCAGCTTGCCGGCGCCGTCGGACTTGTCGAACTTCGCGCCGACCTTCGCACACCACTCACGCAGGTAGGCGATATCCCGCAACTGCGTGGCATCAATGCCCGGATTGTTCTCCACAATCGCATCCTGCATCGTCACTCGACGGAATGGCGTGGCGAGACTGTAGTCGCGCCCCTGGTAGCCGAACTGGCGCACACCGGGCTTCACCACATCGACCAGGGCGGTGACCAGCTGTTCGGTCAGATCCATCAGGTCCCGATAGTCCGCATAGGCCCAATAAAGCTCCATCATCGTTAACTCGGGGTTGTGTCGCGTTGACAGCCCCTCGTTGCGGAAATTGCGGTTGATCTCGTAGACCTTCTCGAAACCACCGACCACCAGGCGCTTGAGATACAGCTCCGGCGCGATGCGCAGGTACATCTGCATGTCGAGCGCGTTGTGGTGCGTGATGAATGGCCGTGCCGCGGCGCCGCCCGGAATGGGCTGCATCATCGGCGTTTCCACTTCCATGAAGCCGCGGCCGTCGAGCTCGGTGCGCAAGGCACGGACTATCTTCGTGCGCGCGATGAACACCGCGCGGGATTCCTCGTTGACGATCAGGTCGACATAGCGCTGGCGGTAGCGCATGTCCGTATCGGCAAGGCCGTGCCATTTGTCCGGTAGCGGCCGCAGCGACTTTGTGAGCAGCCGCAACGCAGTGACCTTTACCGACAGCTCGCCGGTGCGTGTACGGAACAGCGTGCCCGAAGCACCCAGCGTATCGCCCACATCCCAGCCCTTGAACTGCTCGTAGACATCAGGCAACGCCGTCGCCTGCAGGAACAGCTGGAGCTTGCCGGTAGGATCGGCAAACGTCGCGAAGCTCGCCTTGCCCATCACGCGCTTGGCCAGCATGCGGCCTGCCACCGTCACCGCAATGCCCGCCTGCTCCAGCTGTTCGGTGCTGCTGTCCACATGCGCGGCGTGCAGGTCGCCCGCAAAATCCGTGCGCCGGAAATCATTCGGAAACGCCACGCCCTGCGTGCGCAGCGCGGTGAGTTTCGCGCGGCGCTCGGCAATCAGCCTGTTCTCGTCCTGCGCGACTTCTGCGGCAGGCGCAGGCGTCTCGTTCGGGCCGCGGGTTTGTTCGGTCATGACTTAGAGCCCCGCCTTCAGACTGGCTTCCATGAACTGGTCGAGATCGCCATCGAGCACCGCGGTGGTGTTGCCCACCTCGACATTGGTACGCAGATCCTTGATGCGCGACTGGTCCAGCACATACGAGCGGATCTGGTTGCCCCAGCTCACGTCGGATTTGGAATCTTCCAGCACCTGCGCCGCCGCATTGCGCTTGTTCACTTCCAGCTCGTAAAGCTTGGCCTTCAGCATCTTCATCGCCGTGGCGCGGTTCTTGTGCTGGCTGCGCTCGCCCTGGCAGGCGACCACAATGCCGGACGGCAGGTGGCGCAGCCGCACCGCCGACTCGGTCTTGTTCACGTGCTGGCCACCGGCGCCGCTGGAACGAAACACATCCATCTCGATGTCGGCCGGGTTCAGGTCCACCTTGATGTCGTCGTCGATCTGCGGCGAGATGAACACCGACGAGAACGAGGTGTGGCGGCGATTGCCCGAATCGAACGGGCTCTTGCGCACCAGCCGGTGCACGCCCGTCTCGGTGCGCAGCCAGCCGTAGGCATATTCGCCGTCGAACGAGATCGTGCAGCTCTTCATGCCCGCCACTTCGCCGGGATTGGAATCCATGACTTCGGTCTTGAAGCCGCGCGC
>JAATEY010000121.1 GCA_015655465.1 Gammaproteobacteria bacterium
CCTGCGGGAAATTGTAGGTGCGGATGCGTTCGGAGCGATCGCCGCTGCCCACCTGCAGCTTGCGCGACTGCGCCTGCGCCGAGGCCTGTTTTTCCTGCTCCGCGGCCAGCAGCCGCGACTTCAGCAACGACATCGCGCGCGAGCGGTTCTTGTGCTGCGAACGTTCGTCCTGGCATTCCACCACCACGCCGGTGGGAATGTGCGTGATGCGGATGGCCGAGTCCGTCTTGTTCACATGCTGGCCGCCGGCACCGGAAGCGCGGAAGGTATCGACGCGCAGGTCGGCCGGGTTGATGTCGATGCTGTCGATCTCGTCGAGCTCGGGCAGCACGGCCACCGTGCAGGCCGAAGTGTGGATGCGGCCCTGCGCCTCGGTGGCGGGCACGCGCTGCACCCGATGCGTGCCGGATTCGAACTTGAACACCGAAAACGCGCCGCGCCCGACCACGCGGCAGATCGCTTCCTTGTAGCCACCATGCTCGCCGTAGCTTTCGCTGAGGATCTCCACCTGCCAGCCACGGTTTTCCGCATAGCGGGTGTACATGCGCAGCAGGTCGCCGGCGAAGATGGCGGCTTCGTCGCCGCCGGTGCCGGCGCGCACTTCCAGGTAGATGTTGCGCTCGTCGCGCGGGTCCTTCGGCAGCAGCAGCAGGTTCAGGCCCTGCTCGTGCTCGGCCAGCCGGGCGTCCAGGCGCCGCACCTCTTCCTCGCCCATGTCGCGCATGGCCGGGTCGTTGTCGCCAGCCAGTTCGCGGGCGGCGGCGCTCTGCGCCCCCAGGTCCACATAGTCGCGAAAGGCGGCCGCCACGGGTTCGAGACGCGAATATTCCATGGACAGTTCGCGAAATTCCTGCGAGCCACCGGCGAGCCCGGGGTCCGAGAGCAGGCGGCCGACTTCCTCGAAGCGTTCCGCGGTCTTTTCCAGTTTCTGGCGAATCGAGGCTTTCATGGGCGAACAAGTTATAGTGGCGCGATGATGCCTGATCCCTCGCGCTCCATGTCAGCCTTGCGTGCGGCAATGCTGGTTGTCCTGGCCACAGGCGTAGTCGGCTGCGCCACTACCGGGCCTGCTGCCCCGACCCCTGTCGCTGCTGCGACTCCGCGCACCGCGGTCGCCGATACCGCGGGCAAGGGCGAATCCGAATTGCTGCTGGCCGCGGAACTGGCGCTGCGCAACGGCAACTGCCGGGCCGCGACGGACAATTACGTGGCGGCAGCGCGGGTCAGCACCGAAGCGCAGCTGGCGAAGAAGGCGTCGCAGCTGGCGCTGGGCTGCGATCAGCTCACTGCCGCGCGCACTGCGGTGGCGCGCTGGCGCGAACTCGACAAGTACTCAGGGGACGCGGCGCTGGCCGCGGCGCTGGTGGCCTTCAAACGTTACGACCTGGCCGAGGCCCGCAGCGCACTGGTGGCATGGCGTGATTCCGGTGTCGGCGGCAGCCAGGATCCGCTGAGTTTTGCCGAGCTGCTGGCGCAGCAGGGCGACGTCACCGCGGTCTACCGGGTGTTCGGCGAAGTGCTGGTGAATGCAGATTCCGCCGCCGAAGTGCTGCTGGCACAGGCACGGCTGGCGCTGGCAGCCGACAACATGAACGCGGCGATGGTGGCCGCGCAGCGCGCGCTGGCCATCGATGCAAACCTGATCGAGGCGCAGGCCATCGTGCTGCGCGCCCTGTCCATGCTCGGCGAACACAACGCGGCCATCGCCGGCGCGCGCGCGCTGGACGCATCGCAGCTGCAGGGCGACGACGCGTTCCTGCTGGCCGACCTGCTGACAGCAGCCGAGCGCACGCAGGATGCGCAGGCAGAATTGCAGCGCCTCGGCGCGCAGGCCGAAACCCGCCAGGGTGCCGCGCGGCGGTTGATCTCTATGGCAATCCGTGAAGGCAACCTGGACGGTGCGGAACGGCTGCTCGGCCCGCTGCTGGGCGAGCGTGAAAGCACCGCGATGGCGGTGCTTTATATTGCCCAATTGGCTGAGCGCCGCGGCGATGACAAGCGCGCCATGCAGAGCTATCAACTGCTGGCCGACAGCTCCCTGGGTCTGGTGGCACGCACGGCGGCTGCGCGCCTGATGCTCAAGCACGGTGAGCGCAAGGATGCCCTTGCGGTGCTGGATGAATACGTGCAGGAGAATCCCGATGCAGCCCTGGAGGTGGGGACCACCCGCGCCCATCTGCTGGCGGAGGCCGGTGATGTCGACGCGGCGCTGCAGGGCCTCGATGCGCTGGGGGAGCAGTATCCGGATCATCCGGACCTGGCGTATCAGCGCGCCACCGTGCTGGAAACGGGCGGTCGCACCCGCGCCGCGGTGGCGCAGTTCGAGCAGGCCCTGAAACTGCGCCCGGATGATCCGCAGCTGCAGAATGCACTGGGGTTCACACTGGCCGATCACAAACTGCAACTGGTGCGCGCCGAACAACTGGTGCGCGCGGCACTGGCAGTATCGCCGGACAACCCCGCCATCCAGGACAGCCTGGGCTGGGTGCTGTTCCAGCGCGGCAAGTCCGCGGTCGCAGTGCCGGTACTGGAGCGCGCCTGGCAGAACAGCGGTGACGGTGAAATTGCCGCGCACTATGGCGAGGTGCTGTGGCGCACCGGCAAGGAAGCCCAGGCGCGCTACATCTGGCAGCAGGCGCTGAACAGCAATCCCGTGCATGTGCATCTGCTCGATACCATGAAGCGGCTGACGGGCGAGGATGCCGCGGTTCCCTGACCGCCTGGCCTCGCGGTGCCTGGCATGGGTGCTGTCCGCAGCGCTGGCGGGTTGTGTGGCCCAGCCGCCCGCGCGGCCACCACTGAGCGCGGAGCAGCAGCGCAGCCTGCTGCAGGATCTCGAGGTCTTTGCTTTCTCCGGCCGCGTTGCCGTGGCGACCGCAGACCAGGGTTCCACTCCATCGGTGGAATGGCAGCAGCAGCACGATGTTTCCAGAGTGAAGTTCTCCGGGCCGCTGGGCGTGGGCAGTATCGAGCTCGACTACAGTCCTGGACAGTTGCGCCTGGCGACCAGTCGTGGCGTGAAGCTGGTGAATGGTGATGCCGAACAGGCACTGGTGAGCGAGTTGGGCTTTGTGCCGCCATTCGATGCGCTGCGTTACTGGATCCGGGGCGCGCCGGCGCCGGGCGCGGCAGCGGCGGCCACGTACGATGCAGCGGGTGTGCTGCAGCAGCTGGAACAGCAGCACTGGCTGATCCGCTATCAGCGGCATGTGACTGTGAACACCGCGGCGGGCAGCTTGCAACTGCCTGCGCTGCTGGTCGCGACACGCGACGATCTGCGGCTGCGGCTGGTGATCGATCGCTGGCGCATCAGGTGAGCCAGGCGCATGCGCTATCTCGCTCCCGCAAAACTGAACCTGTTCCTGCACATCACCGGGCGTCGCGCCGATGGATATCACAACCTGGAGACGGTGTTCCAGCTGGTGGACCTCTGCGATGAACTCGAGATCACCAGCCGGGACGATGGCAGGATCCTGCGCAATCCGCCGCCCGATGATCCCATGCTCGCAGCACTGGACGACGCGCAGGATCTGACCGTGCGCGCAGCGCGCCTGCTGCAGCGGGAGAGCGGCACGAAGCAGGGCGCCAACATCCACGTGCGGAAGCGGATTCCGGCCGGCGGCGGCATGGGTGGTGGCAGTTCCGATGCCGCCTGCGTGTTACTGGCCTTGAACGGGCAGTGGGGGCTCGACCTGCCGGTGTCGCGCCTGACACGGCTCGGACTCGAGCTGGGTTCCGATGTGCCGGTGTTCGTGCAGGGTTGCAATGCCTTCGCCTCCGGCAGGGGGGAAGTGCTTGAGCGCATCGAACTGCCGCAGCGCTGGTTCGTGATCGTGCAGCCCCCCGTGTCGGTGGCCACCCGGGAAATATTCAATGCGCCGCAATTGACCCGTGATACCCCGGCCCTCAAAATCCGCGCGCTGCCGGCAGACGGTGGGCGCAACGACTGCGAACAGGTGGTGCGTGAACGCCATCCGGAAGTCGCTGCGGTGCTCGATCAGCTGGCTCCGTTCGGTGCGCGGCTGACCGGTACGGGGAGCTGTGTGTTTGTCGCCACGGATACAAGGGCGGCCGCGGAACGGATCGTGGCGGCAATGCCGGCACAGTGGCGTGTCTGGATTGTGCGCGGTCTTGTGCGCGCGCCGTTTTTTTGCTGAAAGGCACGGGTTTACGGTGTTGGGGTGTCGCCAAGTGGTAAGGCAGCGGGTTTTGATCCCGCCATCCGGAGGTTCGAATCCTTCCACCCCAGCCAGCTCCTACGGTGCGTTCTGCAGCGTGGAAATGCGAACACTTGCCGTGGCAGTTGATGCCTGCCGAGAGTCATTCCGCCGCCAGTTTTGAGCGCCCGTCTTTGTTGCGCAGTAGCATTTGTTCTTGCTACCGCTGGAATTTGTAGTAATACTCCCACACAGGTAGATATGGCGGGCATTGCGGGCGCTGGTC
>JAATEY010000071.1 GCA_015655465.1 Gammaproteobacteria bacterium
AGGTTCAGGGTGCCGCCCGAGATCATGATCCCGCGGTCACCCATGCCCATCATCTCTTCGTCCTTGACGTTGTTGGCAAGGGTGATGGTGGCCTTGCGCGTATGAGGCTTGTCTTCAGTGCCAATGGCCAGTTCGCCGTGGATCATGACCCACTCGGTGGTCAGTTCCACGTCGGCGTTGTCCGCGAAGGTCAGCTTGCCGTTGATCGTCACGCCGCCCAGTGCTGGCGGGCTGACATCCAGGATCACGTTCTTGCCGCTGGCGATCTCTACCTTGTCGCCCGCGGCCGGCACCTTCCTGTTCGGCCAGGTCGCAGCATCAGACCATTTCGTTGCTTTGGCGTCAGCCGCCTGGACGACCGCGAACACGTTGCCCAGCAGGACTGCTGGAACCAGCGAGAAAAGCAGCAACAAGCGATTCCTTCTGCTCATGACATCAACCCCCATTCCTGGCAATGACCTTGAATCCTGGCGAGCGTAGCCGACTGGAAATCACGTTTGGCTCCCGGCCCGTTCCTTTTGTGGACTGAATGTAGGGGAATATTGGCCGGGTTGCAGCAGATTGGGAGATGGCGGACCCCCTCAATTCAAGGGGTAATCGCCGGCAACCAGGAGCAGTACATTGAATTACCCCTCCGGCCAGCGTAGCCTGATTCCAACTGATTCTTACCGGGTACCCCGCATGCTCGCCGCCAAACTGACCGACAAGGGGCAATTGGTGATCCCCAAGCCGATTCGCGATGCCCTGCGCCTGGGGCCCGGGAGCGAACTGCTCGTCACTCTCGAAGGAGGACGGGTCGTGCTTGAACCGCGGCGTTTGAAGTCGGGAAAGAAGCTGGGCGACTGGCTGCCGGCCATGCAGCAGAAATCCCCGCCCGGCAAGTTCGATCTGGATGCGGATGTCGAGGGCTACACGGAGGAATGATCGCGCCGGATACCAATGTCCTGGTGCGATTGCTGATAGCCGATGACCCTGAGCAGTCGGCGCGAGCGCAGTCGATGTTCGAGCGGGGCGATGTCCTGATCCTCAAGACCGTGTTGCTCGAATCCGAGTGGGTGCTTCGCTCGCGATACGGACTGGAACGCGCGCACATTGCGGCGTTCTTCCAGAACCTCGCGGAGACGGATGGCATTGCGATGGAGCACGAGGATGCCTGGCGCGCGGCGCTGGTCGCCTATGCAGCAGGGATGGGCTTCGCGGATGCACTGCATGCCGCGACAGCCGCCACGATGCGCGTCGAATTCCATACGTTCGACGCGAGCCTGGCGGGGAAGGCGGGGCAATTGTTGGGAGTCAATGTGCAGCTGGCGTGATTGCCTGGCCACACCGGCGTCACCTGCCGCCGGCTGCACTTGGATGCGTCTTGATCCATTCCGCGAAGTGCGCCTCTTCCAGGCTTCCCGCAGCGAGAGCCAGAATCGCCTCGATGGCATCAACCGGCGTCGCGGTCAGGCGCTGCCCGTTCATGGCGAGAAACACACCAGCTGCAAGGAATGCAGCCCGCTTGTTTCCGTCTACGAAGGGATGATTGCGCGCCAGTCCGAACCCGTAAGCCGCCGCCAGTTCGGCGAGATCGCTGCAGCCCTCATGCGAGTGCTTGTTCACCGGACGTGCGAGTGCGGAGTCCAGCAGCCCCTCGTCGCGCAACCCACCAGCGCCCCCGAATTGCGCCAGACTTTCCTTGTGCAGCAACAGAAGCGCGCGCTTGTCGATCCAGGCCGGCGCCTCGCTCACTTGGCGAGTGCCTTGAACGCATCCCGGTATTCCTTCATGAACTCGCGCCCGGCTTTGAGCTGTGCCTCGATGGCCGGATCGAAGGGAGTCAGCAGATAGCCCTCCGGGGTTTCCACCACGTGCAGGCTGTCACCGCGTTCCACGCGCATGTGCGTCAGCATTTCTTTCGGAATGACGACTCCAGTGGACGTCCCGACTGCGGTGAGTTTGAGCGTTGCCATGGCGAGCTCCTATTCACCTTCATGGGTACGAGACCGGGAAACGTGCCCCCGAGCGGCTCGATGTGTCCCATCCAGCCGCCGAGGATCACGAGGCAGCCAGATGCAATCGCGAACAGGCCGATTCCCTTGGCGAGCCAGCGCAGCCCCGCGGTCCCGCGGTCCCGGGCCTGGCCTCTGATCCAAGCACCCTCATCCGCCGAGCAGACGCCTGACCTGCATGGCCGATACCGGAGCACTGTGAAGAAGGCCCTGCGTCTGGCTGCAGTTCAGGGACGCAACGACATCGAAGCGCTTGCCGAGCACGCTCTCAGGCGTCACGCCGGCCAGCTCGTACGCGGCCAGATTCGCCTCGATGACGTCGTCGTCGGGGAGGTGTTGATGCCCGTGCCCACGCGTTCCTGCTACGGGGTATCCGCGAGTCGCGACAGATGGTCCGCAACGCCATCGATATCCTTGGCGGCAAGGTCCCGCAGCAGCCGGACGTGATCCTTTGAAAACGTGGGCCGCGTGTCTCCCCTGCCATTGCTGATCTGGCGCATGAGTATAGGCATATTGCTGGCCAGCCAGTCGAGGGTAGCCAGCAGGACCGTCTCCCCTGGCCTGCGCGCCGTGACACATGGCGCACCGCAGCGCGTACACGCGCGCACCGGCCGCCAGGTGTTCTCCCGTGCCAATGCCCGCGGCGCGCTCGGGCGGCAGGTTGCTGACATAGGCGACAACATCAGCGATTTCCTGGGGACCACGCAGGTGATCGCTGGCGCTGGCGTTCACCATGCGCGAGTCCCAGCGACGGAAGTAGCGAAAGTCCAGCAGCAGCTTGGTCAGAACCTGCGAGTGCTGGGCAGCGATGGCGGGCACGCTCCCATCCTGCTTGCCGCCGCCGCCGGGCCCGTGGCAAGCCGCGCAGACCGCGAAGAGTTGCTCACCGCGCGCGATGTCCGGATTACGGGCGAGGGGCGGGCTGTCGGGCGTTGCGGCGGACGCAGGGACATGAGCTGCTGCGAGCAGCAGCAGAGTCAGCAACGGAACCTTGATCGCTCGCATGGGTATCTCCTCGTGGCTGCATTGTGCGCACGGGTCGACGCAAGCCCCATGAGGGCGTGCACGTGTCGATTGCGGAAGATACTGATGCGCGGGGGTCGCGGCGTCGGGTTCTGTTTTCCCAGCGACCCTCCTGGCGGGGGCCGCAGACACCGACAGGCGTTCTACGTGGTATGCGCTGCCGTGACGCCTCACCACCCCTGAGACCGATCCATGAGAACGTCACGCTTGGCCCGACATTGGCCGCAGCGCCTTGAGCGACTCGATCTCGCGCTGCAGGGCACGCGCCTTGAGTCTGGTTTGGATGCAGCCAACCAGGTAGACGAACGACGCCACCCCCGCCCAGATGATTGGCTTCTCCCAGCCCGCACCGGCCGGATTCATTCCCACGCCGATCATTACCAGCGCCGCGCCTGGCAGATACAGCGCCGCGCCCCAGGGTGTCGATGCGTACCAGTCACGCAAGCGGGAGAGCCGTTCCAGATGACTGGCCAGCAGGTCGTTGGCGTCGCTGGTCACCCCTGCATAGCTGCGCCGTGACGCAAGCCAGCCCACCACGCTGCACAGAACCAACAACGCCGCCCCCGTGATCTGGATACGCCCAAATGGCTGTTGTGCCATGGCTCGAACATCCTTGGCAACCAGCACGCCCAGGACGATTGCCGGCACCAACAAGAAGCCTGCAAGATCCCCGAGAGCCAGCTTTCTGGTATGCGCTTCAAACCGCATCGCGCGTGCCCGAACCTGTTCCGGCGTCCAGGTCGGTTGCACTACGGAGCTGCCTTTCCAGATAGCCCGCAGGTGTGTTTCCACCTGGGCGTTCAGATCGGATTGACTGTTCATATAAACCTCACTTGTCGAATCGCTGTTGCAGCAGCTTCTTGCTGCGATGAATCTTCTGGGCAACGTTGGCGACGGAAATTCCCAACACTTCGGCGATGCCCTCTCCATCCACGCCTTCCAGGTAGAGCAGCATCACATCGCGATCGATGGGTTTAAGTTGTCTGATCAGTTGGTAAAGCTGCTCCAATGTTGCCGACTCATCTGCGGTATCGATCTCCACCGCTGGAGTCACACGTTCAAGCTCTTCCAGATCCATCAATTGATCACGTCGTTGCCGAATGCTCTTGCGGACATGGGTCGCCGCTGCGTTGTGCGCCACTCGATAGACCCAGGTGCGCAGCGAACACTGCCCCTGGTAGACGGCGAAGCTGCGCCACAGCGCCACATGGATTTCCTGCAGCAGGTCTCGTTGCGACGTCGGGTTGCGCTCGGTTACCGCCGCCAATCGCGCCAATGCCGGGCCGAGCTCCGCCGTCGCCTGCGTATAAAGCGCATCCTGCGCGTTGCGCGCGACGAGGTCCTGTTCAGTCATGAACCAGTTAGTCGATGTCGGAAGGACTTTCTGACATCGATAGTCAGCCGATTGGGTAGCTTGGCGCTATCAATCCCTCACCGCCACCACCCCATTTGATCGCCGAAGCGCACCAGGCTCATCATCGCGCCGGTCTTCCGCATCCACCACCGGATAGCGCGACTCCATATGCGCGAGGGCTGGGTCAGGTCCTCCTGCAGCGACAGCAGCATTTCGAGCCCGCGCTCCTTCAGCACGGCGTGGATGCCGATGCCGCCGGTTTCGGGGTCGTAGAGGTTGAGGCGGTAGCGCGGCAGGGATTCGGCGGTTTTCCACAGGCCCTAGCCGATGGGCTTTGCGATGCCGGTTTCTGTGTACTTCACGTCCTTGGACAGGGGGAGGCGGGAGGGGTGGTCGGCGCCGCAACCCATAGCGCCGGAACCAGCAGGGTTGCGACCAGCGCGGCAGCGATTTTCCCTTTTCGCATGGAATTCATGAGACCTCCCTCCCTGAAGGTTGGCCTACAGTACCTCGGGAAGCAATTGGGGATTCAATTCAAGGGGTCATCACTCTTGCCGCTTCTAACTAGACATCCTATGAGATGTCACATAGCATAGAACTATGCGGGTCGTCCTCGACACGTCGGTGCTCGTAGCAGGGCTGAGAAGCCAACTGGGTGCCAGCAACCGGGTATTGATGGCTGTCGCGGAGGGGCGTTTCCGGCCCCTGGTGTCGACGGCTGTATTCCTCGAATACGAAGCCGTACTCCGGCGAGCTGAACAGCGCCTCGCCACCGGCATGAACGAGGACGAGGTCGAAGGATTTCTGGCCGCCCTCGCAAGTGCTGCGGAGGCAGTCGAGATCAGCTTCCGCTGGCGGCCCCAACTGCGGGACCCTTGCGACGAGCTGATACTGGAAGCTGCGGTGAACGGGCAGGCAGTCGCCATCGTCACGCACAACGTGGCGGACTTCAAACCCGCCGCAGCGCGATTTGGAGTCCGGATACTGACACCCGCTGAATTCCTGAAGGAGCTGGGCCAACCATGAGCAAGAGCACCTACCCGCTGAAGCTTCCCAACTCGATCAAGGAGGCAGCCGCCGAGCTCGCCAGGATCGATGGCGTTTCGCTCAATCAGTTCATCGCCGCAGCGGTGGCGGAGAAGGTTGGCGTGCTGCGCACCGCCAACGAGTTCCTGAAGCAGCGTGCGGGCAACGCGACTCCACAGGATCTCGTGCGCTATCTGCGGGCGGCGCCGAAGATCCCCCCGGTCGAGGGAGATGCCGTCACCTGACCGACCGATCCGCCTTATTGAAGCGGGTGGGAGGGGCGGCGGGTGCGATGACTGGGGCAGCGGCGTGCAGCGCAGAAGGTGCCAGCATGACGGCAAGCAATGCGCCCGCGGTAAGTCATATCCTTGGGCCGTCTCGTCACGAGTTGGTGTTTGCCGTATTGGCCCGCAACCACGCCTCCAGCCTGGTCTTCTCGAACACACCTGCTTCCAGCGATCCGATGACGAACTGCAATGTGTCATGCGCAGTTGCCGTGATGTCGAGACCATTGATACGCAGGAATACGTGGGTGGCTGCAAACCCCACCCGTTTGTTTCCATCGATGAAGCCATGGTTCATGGTGAGACTCTCCCACAGAGCGGCGGCCTCCTCGATCAGGTCACGGTAGTACCCGGATTGGGGCCGCGCGAGCGCGGCGTCGAGCAGTCCGGCATCCCGGATTCGGGGTGCGCCACCGAACCGCCCGATCTGCCGCCGGTGCAGCGTCAGCAGATCCTGCATGTCCAGATAGCAGGTGCCCGGCATGGGAACAGCTACTTGCTGAGGGCTTCGTAGAGCGAGCCGAACCGCTCGATGCTCTCATCGTGATACTTCTCGACCAGTTCCCTGCCACGGGCGGACGCGTAACGCCGGTCGAATTCGGCCTTGGACATCACGACGGCGACGTCGCGACCGTTCTTCTGGATGACAACGGGCTCGCTGATCGCGTCATCGAGCAATTCGCCGAAGCGGTTCTTGGCGTCGGTGGCCTGCATGACTTTCAAGGGACTCTCCTCACCTGAGGGATCGATCAGAGGTCTCTAGATTAGCTAAAATAGCTATTCCCCTCCAGGCCAATTTCTACCCAACGCGGAAGGTCGAGTCCTGAGGGTCTGGAGCGGCCCCGGCGCTCACCCCAGCAACGCCTCCAGCTTGTCGAAGCTGCCAGTCCACCCGCCGGTCATGCCGGTGCGCTGCCGCACGAACTCTGCGACGTCCGCCTCCGTGGCGCCCTGTGGTTCCCAACGCACCGTCACACGCGTGCGCTCGGGCGCCTCGACCGCCAGCTCCACGGTGGTGAGCATGGTTTCCGGCCAGTCCTTGAAGAACGGGGCGCGGATGACCTGCTCGTTCTCGTCGCAGAACTGCTGCGTGTAGACGATGCGGCCCGGCCTTTCGAGCGCGAGGTACTTCACCCGCCCGTAGATGGTCGGCCCATTGGCGAAAGTCATCGCGTAGAAGGAGGTGCCACCGACGCCTGGCTCCTGTCGCAGGAAGCGCATGGTCGCCCCGGTCGGCGGCAGCCACTGCGCCAGATGCTCAGGATCGGTCCACATGTCGTACACCGTTTCGATGGCTGCATCGAATGAGCGGGCGATGAAGAACTGCTCCTTGCCCGCAATGCGCTTGCCCAGGTGCTCGGCCAGGCGGTCCCAGGTGCCCTCACCACCGGCCTTCCTGA
>JAATEY010000209.1 GCA_015655465.1 Gammaproteobacteria bacterium
AGGCATTGGTCTCGGCCACACCGATTCCGTACAGGTCCCGGGTGTCCTGCGACTCGCCCTTCAGGTCCACCGCTTCGGCAGCGGATTTCTCCATGCGATAGGCCAGTTCGTTGGCCTCGATGCGGGCGCGCAATTCGGAGTCGCCCGGATAACGACTGGCCTTGTACTGATTGAGCGTCTTCAGCAGATCGAGGCTGTTGCGCTGGTCGGCATCCGAGGTGAGCTCGGGCCGGTTGAGATAGAGGATGGGGGCGTCGCCCTGCTGGAATGGCGTGCCCTGGTATACCGCCGGCAGAAAGCCCGCGCCGTAGTTCACCGCCGCGCCACCTTCGAGGCCGCGGCCACCATTCGACAGCACCACATAGCCGGGCAGATCGGGATTGACGCTGCCGAGCGCGTACTGCACCCAGGCGCCCAGTGTCGGCCTGCCCGGTGTCAGCGCGCCGGTGTTCAGCTTCAGGATCGAGATGTTGTGGGTCGCGCCGATGGTGACGCTGGACTTGATGAAGGCCAATTCATCGGCCTGCTTCGCCAGATTCGGCAGCAGGTCCGAGAACCATGCGCCGCTCTGGCCGTGCTGGGCCCACGCCCGGCCGGTATCCAGAATCTTGCCGACGCCGCCCTGTGTCGTCGTGCGCACGCCCTTCAGGAAGGACTGCGGCACTTCCTGGCCTCCGAGCTTCACCAGCTCCGGCTTGTAGTCGAACAGGTCGATGGTGCTGGGCGCGCCGGCCATGTGCAGCCAGATCACGGACCTGGCCTTCGCCGGGAAATGCGGCGCCCGGGGCGCGAGCGGCCCCGCTGCAGCCTGCGGGTCCGCTGCCGCTGCGAGATCCGAGGCAAATGCCGAATTGAAAGCGAGGCCACCCAGCGTCAGGGCGCCGGCACCCTGGGCCGCCTGCATCAGGAATTCGCGCCGCGACTTACGATACATACTCATGACTTCATGCTCCTGGATTGTCTTGATACGCAATGCGCGCAATCAGTTCCTGTAGAGAAATTCATTGGTGCCCAGCAACGAGTGGGTGAGGTTGACGAAGGACGCCAGCCGCACCGGGTCGTCCTCGCTGCTGACGGTCTTGAGACCCACCGGCATGCTGGCGGCGAAGGTGCCCGACGCCAGCTTCTGGCGGAGCAGCTTGTCCTGGCTGTCGAGGAAGGCCACCAGCGCCTTCTTCTCGAAGGCATCCGGAGTCCTAGAATAGAGGATCTGGAACAGGTGATCCAGCCGCTTCGACTCCTTGCCTTTCGTTTCGGTGATGACCCGACCCGCCAGCGCCTGCGCCCACTCGAACACCACATCGCTGTTGATCAGCACCAGCGACTGCAGCGCCGTCGTCGTCACCTCACGCTTGCTGTGCACGACATCGGCCGCGGCGCCGTCGAAGGTATTCAGCAACGGGTAGGGCTGGCTTCTCTTGACGAACACGTAGACGCTGCGACGGTTGTAGTCGAGCGGGTCGTCCGAAGCGACCCAGTCGTATGCGCCGACGCGATTGTCCGTCACCGCGCTCTTCGGTATGGGCGGGAATACCGCCGGGCCACCGAACTCTTCATTGAGCCGCCCCGACGCTGCCAGCAGCGAATCGCGGATCTGCTCGGCTTCCAGCCGCAGGCGCGGGAACACCGCCAGCAGCTTGTTGTCCGGATCCTTGGCCGCAACGTCGGCACGATAGTCGGAGGCCTGACGGTAGACACTGGACAGCAGGATCTCGCGTTGCAGCTTCTTCACGCTCCAGCCGTTCTTCACGAAGTTGTCTGCGAGGTAGTCCAGCAGCTCCGGATGCGTGGGCCGCTTGCCGGCGCGGCCCAGGTCGTTGACGGTCTCGGCTATTCCGTTGCCGAAATACTGCCCCCATACCCGGTTCACGAACACCCGCGCCGTGCCGCCATTGCGCGGATCCGTGAGGAAACTGGCCAGGGCCGAGCGCCGGCCTGAAGATGCCGCGAGCGGAGTGATCTCCACTTTCACCCCGGCGGGATTGAACCACGCAGGGATGACCGGCTGTACCTCTTCGGTCGGCTGCTTCTCGTCGCCCGCATGAAACAGATAGGTGGGCGGGGCATCCGGGTGCCCGAGTTCGGTCACTGCGGACAGGAACTCCGTGCCGCGGCGCGGCTTGAGCTTGTCGAATTTCTTCAGCTCGTTGTTGAACTTCTTGTATTGCGCATACTTCTCCTGCAGCGCCTTGTCCGGCGAATCCTCCAGGTACCCCGCAAGGGCGCTGTCCTTGGCGAAGATCTCGTAGCGGTTGTTGAGCCAGCGATCGGTGGCGTTCCACTGGCTCTCCGGCTTGAACAGCGCCTGGCGCGTATCTTCGAAGAAGCGCTCCTTCTCGTATTTGACTGCCTGGGACCTGACGGAATCCAGCACGGCCTTCTGCTTCGCGCGGATGTCCGCGGTTGCCTCCTCCCACTTCGCCCGCGCCTGCAGGTATTTCTTCTCCTGCTCGCCACGAGCGGCCGGAATGTTGTCGCGCGAGTTGGTGTTGGCAAAGAACGCCTGCAGCTGGAAGTATTCCTTTTCGGAAACCTTGTCGAACTTGTGGTCGTGGCAACGGGCGCAGCCCGCGGTCGAACCGAGAAACACCGAGGCCACGGTGTCCGTCATGTCCGTGGTGTTCTGGTACTTCTTCTGCACCAGGTCGCGGGAGTTGCTGTCATCCGGATAGTTGCGCAGGAAGCCGGTGGCGATCAGCGCATCCTGGCTGTCAGGCCACAGTTCGTCGCCGGCGATCTGCTCCTTGATGAAGCGGTCATAGGGTTTGTCCTGGTTGAAGGACGCAATGACATAGTCGCGATAGCGCCACGCTGTCGGACGGTCCTCGTCATTCGTGAAGCCTACGCTGTCCGCGTAGCGCGCCAGGTCGAGCCAGCGGCGGCCCTGCCGCTCGCCATAACGCGGCGATTCCAGCAGGCGATCGACCAGCCGCTCATAGGCATTGGCCGATCGATCATTCACGAATGCCGAGACTTCCGCGGGCGTCGGGATGACGCCCCAGACATCGAGCGTGATGCGGCGAATGAAGGCCGCCCGGTCCACTTCGCCCGATGGCTGCAGCCCATTCTCTTCCAGCCTGGCGAGCACGAAGGCATCGACAGGCGTGCGCACCCAGCCCTGCCGCTTGACCGCAGGCACTGCCTGGCTGTGGAGCGGCTCGTAGGCCCACCAGGACTTCGACTGCTTGATGAGCGGCTTGCCCGCTGCCTCTGCCCTGGCGCTGTCCGCAGACCCGGCCGTGCCGTCCGCCGCCGCCGATGTGGCGACCAGGGCCAGCGAGATTGCAAGGCAGACCGACTTGATTGATGACATGACCGTATGAATCCTCGAAGTTGAAGTCGCCACTACTGCGGCGGGTGTTCCGGAAACCAGGATGTGCTTGCAAAGCAAGAATCGCGCCACGCCGGCAGACGCTGCCAGCAGGCGATGCCGAAGGTTTTTCGTCGTTGCCTGTTGCATAGCCAGCAGTGAAACTGTTGGCCATGCAGCACCCCGGGCTGCCACGGAACACCGCCGCTCTGCGCCACGCGACCCGATCCGGCGTGCTAGAGACTCCTGATCCAGGCAAGCAGCGTCCGCAGTTCTTCGTCCGGAATCTTCTCGACGGTGTTTGGAATCATCGGCACATCTCCCCAGACTCCCTCACCGCCCGCACGCACCTTCTGGAACAGGTATTCCGCTGCGTCCTGCCGGGATTTGTAGCGTGCCGCCACATCGCGGAATGCAGGCCCGATGAGCTTTTCGGCGACGCGATGGCAGGAATAGCAGCCGTAACGCGTCATCTGTTCCTCTCCTGAGTGCCCCACCGCACATACGGAAAGGGTGGCGAACAGCACGGCGGTGCGCGCCAACTTGGCAATGACCTGATTTCGCAATGGCATGACGGGAAGCGTCCTCCGGGACCTGTGTGAACGACGAAGCCAGTACAGTAAGCACCCGGCGTGCCAAAGGAGTTCAGTACACCAATGATCCGTTCCATCTTCGCGGCCCTGGCCGCAACAACCAGCCTGTCGGCTGCAGCTGCGCTGGCTGTCAACGACCCGGCCCCCACCTTCTCGGCACCGGCAGCGCTCGATGGCAAGCCGTTTCATTTCTCGCTGCAGGAAGCGCTGCGGCGCGGCCCCGTCGTGGTGTACTTCTACCCTTCGGCATACACCAACGGCTGCAACCTCGAGGCGCACACCTTCGCCGAGAACCACGCCCGCTTCGCGGCCGCGAAGACCACGGTGATCGGCGTCTCGCTGGACAGCATCGAACGCCTGCAGCGCTTCTCGGCAGATCCCGAGTACTGCGCCGGCAAGGTACCGGTGGCATCCGATCCAGCCGGAGGCATCGCACGCTCCTTCTCCGTCTCGGTACGCGACGCCGTGCCTGACCGCAAGGACACTCGCGGCCAGCAGATCGACCACGGCTTTGCCGAGCGGACCACCTTCGTGATCCGCCAGGACGGGCGGCTGGCCGCCGTGATCAATGGCGTCACGCCGTTCGAGCACGTGCGGCTCGCACTCGAGGCGGCCGAAGCACTGCAGGGCTCGAAATAGCCTTGGCTACTGTCGCAATGGACCCACCCATGACCCGAGATACCCGGCCGCTGCTGGTTCACCCGCAGGCGCAGTCGAATGTGCTGTCGGTGCGCGCCAAGGCACTGGTGTTCGCCGATCCGGTGTCGCAACACCTGCTGCTGCAGCTGCAGCAGATCGCGCGTTCCGATGCCACCGTGCTGCTGATCGGCGATACAGGCACCGGCAAGGAACTGCTGGCCCATCACCTGCATCGCGAAAGTTTCCGCAAGGGCCAGTTCGTCGCCGTGAACTGCGGAGCCCTCACTTCGTCGCTGGCCGAGGCGGAGTTCTTCGGCCATCAGGCCGGTTCCTTCACCGGCGCCACCGAAACGCGCGCCGGCTGGTTCGAGGAAGCCGATGGCGGCACGCTGTTCCTCGACGAGATCGGCGACCTGCCGCTGCCGCTGCAGGGCAAGCTGCTGCGTGTGCTGCAGGAACGCGAAGTGGTACGCGTGGGTTCTCGCAAGAGCATCGCCGTCGACTTCCGTCTGGTCGCCGCGACGAACCTCAATCTGGAGCGGGCCGTGGCAGCGGGGACATTCCGCCGCGACCTTTACTACCGCCTCAGCGTGATGGCGTTCAACGTGCCGCTGCTGCGGGAAAGGCCTGCAGACATCATGCCGCTGGCCGAGCACTTCCTCGGCCTCTACAGCCGCCGCCTGAACGTGCAGCAGCCGCGCCTGGACCACAGCACGGAACTGGCGCTGCTGCGTTACCCCTGGCCGGGCAATATCCGCGAACTGGAAAACGTGATTCACGCCGCCGTGCTTACGGCCGAGCAGGCCACCATCCGCCCGGAAGACCTGCGTTTCCCGGCGCTCGCAGATCCCATTGCGCCAGGCTCCAGCACCACGGACGACGTCTGGGGTGATCTGACACGTGTGCTGGACCGCCTGTTCGAAAGCCGTGCCCCGCACCTCTACGACAAGCTGGAGGAACTCACCGTGCGCCGCGCGTTCGTGCACGGCGGCAGCAATCAGGTGAAGACTGCGAGCCTGCTTGGCGTTTCGCGCAATGTGGTGCGCACCCTGCTGCGCCGAGTGGGTTTGCTCGGCGGGGATGCGTGAAATTCCGTAAGACCCTTCAGGGTTTGGAGGGCTTGGCGGCAGGCTTGGCAGAGGGCGTGGCGGCAGGTTTTGCGGCGGGCTTGGCGCTATCCGTCGCCGGCGGCGGCAGGATCTTGTTGAGCTTGCCGCCTTCATCCGCGTAGTACTCGGCGCCCACGGCACCGGCAACCTTGAAGCCGCGGCTCGCCAGCAGGTCGGCAGCCTTGCCGGAACGACCAGTATGGTTGGACACGGCCAGCACCTGCCGATCACGCGGAATGTACGGAAGGTACTTCTCCAGATCCGCGGCCTGGATGCTCAGGAACACCGGGAAGGCGCCCTTCTGTTGTTCGTCCGGGCGGCGCAGATCGATCACGACGATCTGATCGGGTTTCGCGAGCAGTGCATCGACCTGCGCCCGATTGAGCAACGGCGACTTGAAGTCGCGCGCGGCAGGCGCGGGAGGCTCCGCCGCCTGTATCTGGGTAGCCAGGGCGCCGGCCACCAGAACGGACATGGTAAAGACACGCAGCACATCAGGAACTTTCACGGGATTCTCCGGTTGGATTGGGACTGCACACATCCCAACCCATTGCCGTCGCGCCGTGAAATGACGAATCGTCGCGAGCTCATGCCGCGCGGCGCGTTCAGGCTCCGGACAGATTCTTGCGGAAGTGAGCCAGCGTCCTATCCCATGCAAGGTTCGCGGCAGCCTCGTTGTAGCGTGGCGTCGAATTGTTGTGGAAGCCGTGCTGCGTACCCTCGTACACATGCTGCTCGTAGGCAACGCGGTTCGCCTTGAGCGCAGCTTCATAGGCCGGCCACTGCGCATTGATGCGTTCGTCCGTGCCCGCGTAGTTGATCAGCAACGACGCCTTGATCTTCGGAACATCCTCCACGGCCGGCGCCGCGCCGTAGAACGGCGCGCCCGCGTTGAGATCCGCACCCAGCGCAACGGCCAGCTGGTTCACCATTCCGCCACCCCAGCAGAATCCGGTGGCACCGAGCTTGCCGGTCGACAGCGTGTGCGCCTTCAGGTAACGGGCGCTGTTGACGATGTCCTGCCGCAGCTTCGCCTGATCCAGGCCAGCCTGCAGCGTGCGTCCGTCATCGTCATTGCCGGGATAGCCGCCGGCCGGTGCGAGTCCATCCGGCGCCAGCGCCAGGAAGCCCGCTACGGCCGCGCGTCGCGCCACATCCTCGACATACGGGTTCAGGCCACGATTCTCGTGAATCACCAGCACAGCCGGGAACGGACCCTTGCCCGCCGGCTGCACCAGATAGCCGCGCATCTTGCCGGAATTGCCGCCTGGCGATGGATAGTCCACGTAGTGCGCCTTGATGCGCTCATCGGTGAACGAAATGGTCTGCGCCTCGGCATAGCGCGGGAACAGCAACTGCGCCATGGCCAGCGCAGAGATTCCGCCGACTACCAGTGCCCGCGCCTTCGCCAGGAATTCGCGGCGATCGATACGTCCATGGCAATACTCGTCATACAGGTCGTAGACGCGCTGGTCGATGTGGATGACAGGCGCCGCCACCGCTGTTTGCTGATTCGTCATCTGGTCTGTACTCCTTTACTTGAGTGATTGCCGGTGGCGGGCCATGGCGAATGCTAGCGCTGCGGCAGCACCACACCTTCAAACAGCCCGTCCGTATCGGCCTGACTGCTCGCCGCCCTGGCACGATCCACCACGCGACGCGTCAGATGCGGGGCCAGCAGGCCCAGAAAGTCATACATGTACTTGCGCAGCAATGCCGAGCGGTCAAAACCCACCCAGGTGGTGTGCTCCGGGAACAGATGTGCGGCATCCAGCACCACCAGATCCGCATCCTCGACCGCGTCGATCGCCATGTTGGCGATGATGCCTACGCCGATGCCAAGCCGCACGTAAGTCTTGATCACATCCGCATCGCGCGCGGCCAGCGCAATGTTCGGCCGCATGTTGTGCGCCACGAAGGCATCGGTCAGCGACGACGGTCCGGAAAAGCTGAACACATAGCTCACGATCGGATGGGCACCCAGTTCCTCGATTGTCAGCCGCTTCACCTCTGCCAGCGGGTGGCCGTGCGGCACGATCACCTGGCGGCGCCACCGATAGCAAGGCAGCAGCACGAACTTGTCGAACAACGATGCCGAGCCAGTTGCTATGGCGATGTCGATGCGGCCGGACTTGGCCATTTCGGCGATCTGCTCCGAGGTGCCCTGCAGCAGGTTGAACTGCACCTTCGGAAAGCGCTCACGGAAGATCTTGATCACCGGCGGCAGGACATAGCGGGCCTGCGTGTGGGTGGTGCCGATCGAAAGCGTACCGGCACTGTCGTCCTTGTAGTCGGTCGAAATGCCCTTGATGTTCTGGATCTCGCGCAGCACGCGCAGCGAGCACTCGATGACCCGCTCGCCGGGCGTGGTGACCTTGGACAGCGCGCGCCCGTGGCGCACGAATATCTTGAATCCCAGTTCGTCCTCGAGTTGCCGCAGCTGCTTGCTCACCGCAGGCTGCGTCGTGTATAGCTTGGCCGCCGCCGTCGTGATGTTCAGTTCACTCTGCGCGACGGTGGCCAGAAATCTCAGCTGTTGCAGCTTCATATCGCCCTGGTCTTTCCGGTCATGATCCTCGCAGGCTCAGGGCGCCAGCAGCTGATCAAACACTCCGCCTTCGTCAAAATGCGTCTTCTGCGTCTTCGCCCAACCGCCGAAGTCCCTGATGCTCAGCAGCGTGATTTTCGGAAACACGTTGGCATACTTCGCCGCCACCTGTGCATCGCGCGGGCGGTAATAATTCCGGGCGATGATCTCCTGGCCTTCCCTGGTGTACAGATACTTCAGGTACTCCTCCGCCACGACCTTGGTGCCATGCTTCTGCACCACCTTGTCGACCACTGCTACCGAAGGCTCGGCCAGGATGCTGACCGAAGGCACCACGATCTCGAACTTGTCGGCGCCAAACTCCTTGAGCGCGAGAAAGGCCTCGTTCTCCCAGGAGATGAACACATCGCCGATGCCGCGCTGTGCGAAGGTGGTCAGCGAAGCGCGCGCGCCGGTATCGAGCACCGGGGCGTTCTTGTAGACCTTGCGCAGGAACTCCTTCGCTTTGGCGTCGCTGCCACCGGGCTGCTTCAGCGCCCAGGACCAGCCGGCAAGGTAATTCCAGCGCGCGCCACCCGAGGTCTTCGGATTGGGCGTCACTACGGCCACCCCCTGGCG
>JAATEY010000311.1 GCA_015655465.1 Gammaproteobacteria bacterium
TGCCTTGCGAGCATCTCGCTGCCCTTGCCGTCCCGCGCGAAATTGTCCAGCCACAGGCTCTGGCCGATATCGTGCATTCTTCGGGTAGCCTGCTCCCTGGCATCGTCGTCTGCCTGCTGATGGCGCGCCGCGTCCGGGCGCAGGCGGGCGTTGGCTTGCGCGGCGATTCGGGCGCTCGGAGCAGGGTATCGCATGTTTCCGTTCCGCATGGTCCTGTGGGCGGGAAGACCTGGGCAGCGTGGTGAGCATCAACTTACCGGCGCGGCATCTCTGTTCGCTACCGAACGGAAGCAACTGGTCTCCTGGGTAACTGTGAGGGAGTGGAATACAACCCTTCAGGCGCCGGAATGTGGCGAGGCCCGCCATAGTCGCCTCGAATCACAACCATCTTCTGACGTCTCTACCTGTCGATGCCCTGGATCGCCTGCTGCCGCATCTGGAACTCGTGTCCCTGTCATTGGGGGAGGTGATCTACGAGTCCGGCAGTGAACTCAAACAGGTCTATTTCCCGGCTCCAGGCTGCATAGTGTCGATGCTGTATGTGATGGAGGACGGGGCTTCGGCGGAGATCGCCGTCGTCGGCGTCGAGGGCATGGTGGGCATCGCCCTGTTCATGGGTGGCGGCACCACGCCCAGCCGGGCGATAGTGCAAAGCGCCGGCAATGCGTTTGTGCTGCCCGCGAAGGCGCTGATGAGCGAGTTCGAAAATCACGGCAGGCTGCAGACACTGCTGTTGCGCTTCACACAGGCACTGATCACGCAGATGTCGCAGACCGCAGTGTGCAATCGTCATCACTCGGTGGATCAGCAGCTGTGTCGCTGGCTGCTGTTGAGCCTGGATCGCCTGCCGGGCAATGAGCTCAGCATGACCCAGGAGCTGATTGCCAACATGCTGGGTGTGCGCCGCGAAGGTGTTACCGAGGCAGCCCGGAAACTGCAGGCCCTGAACCTGATTCAATACAGCCGGGGACGCATCAGGATCCTCGACCGGCCCGGGCTGGAGGCACGGGTCTGTGAATGCTATGCGGTGGTAAAGAGGGAGTATGACCGCCTGCTTCCACTGGAATTGCAGCAGTCTGCCTGAGCCCGGATGGCATCGCCGGCCGTCGTATGTGCGGTGGCGTACATTCAGGAAGTGTGCGCCGCAATACAACACACTCTGGAACTCCATTGCCGTAGGCTTGCTGCAAGCCATGGCCGCCGGGGGGCCACGCCAGAGGACCCCAGCCACCATGCCCATGAACCAGAAGCCGCAGCGCAATCACCTGCTCGCCGCCCTGTCGCAGGAAGAATGCGACCGCATCTATCCGCATCTCAAGCTGGTCCCCATGCCGCTCGGAAAGGTGCTGTACGAATCGGGCGATGTGCTGCAGCATGTCTACTTTCCGGCGGACTGCATCGTGTCGCTGCTGTATGTGCTGGAAGATGGTGCCTCCGCGGAAATCTCCGTGGTGGGCAACGAGGGGATGATCGGTATCGCCCTGTTCATGGGCGGGGAAACCACGCCGAACCGGGCCGTGGTGCAGAGCGCAGGGTACGCTTATCGCCTGCTCGGGCCCTTGCTCAAGGAGGAGTTCCATCGCAGTGGCGACATGCAGTTGCTGCTGCTGCGCTATACCCAGGCGCTCATTACGCAGATGGCGCAGACCGCCGTCTGCAACCGTCATCACTCGGTCGATCAGCAGCTGTGCCGCTGGTTGCTGCTGTCGCTGGATCGCCTGACCGGCAACGAGCTGACGATGACCCAGGAATTGATTGCCAACATGCTGGGTGTGCGGCGCGAGGGCGTAACGGAGGCAGCCGGAAAGCTGCAGAAGCAGGGCGTCATCCATTACTCGCGCGGCAAGATCACGGTGCTGGACCGCCTGCAGCTCGAAACGCTGTGCTGTGAGTGTTATTCCGTCGTGAGGAAGGAGACGGACCGCCTGCGCGCCGTCCCCCGGGTGACGTAGCCTGCAACCCGTTATGGCATTACGGCAGCTGACTTCACGTCGTTGCCGATGATCACTTCCACGCGGCGATTCTGCTGCCGCCCGCCCGCGGACTCATTGCCGGCTATGGGATAGCCCTCTCCCTTGCCGATGCTGCTCAGCCGCATGGCTGCCACGCCCTTGCCGGCGAGATAGGATTTCACCGAGTCGGCGCGCCGCTGCGACAACCCCTGGTTGTAGCCTTCTTCGCCAACATTGTCGGTGTGCCCTTCGATCGTCGCCGTGCGGTCGCCGTACATGCCCATGAAGGCCACCAGCCGGTCGAGATTGCCCACTGCACCGGGCTTGAGTTGGTCACTGCCGCTCGCGAACAGCACATCGCCCAGTGTCAGCACGATGCCGCGCTCGGTGGTCTTTGCCTGCAGCAGCGCGATCTGCCGTGCCAGCTCCTGCTGCTGTGATTCTGCCAGCTGTGCTGCGGCAGTCGCAGCAGCGGCCGCCGCCGCTGCTGCCGCCTCGGTTGCACTGCGAGCCGCATCGGCCTCGTTGCGCGCGCTGTTGGCCTCGATGCGGGCGCTGGCGGCCTCATTGCGGGATCTCTCGGCAGCAAGCCGGGCGTTCGTGGCGTCGTTGCGGGCAGCAGCGGCAGCGTTGTTGGCCGCATCGGCTTCACGCGTGCGTGCGGCCAGTCGATTGCTGTCGGCCTGCTGCTGTATTGCGGCTCTTTGCTCTTCAGCCAGACGTGCCTCCGCAGTGGCGCGTGCCGTATCGACCAGGCGGTCTGCAAGATAGACCCGATGGGCCGCAAGTTCCGCGTCACCCTGTGGGGTTTCGGCAAGCACTACCGCCTTCTCTGCCTGTTCAAGCACCACCGGGATGCGGGCTGCCAGCTGCGGCTCGGACTTGAGCACCATGAGTTTGCTGCGCACTGCCTCGCTGCCAGGAGGGGCCTTGGGTGTGGATGCGCATCCGGCCAGCATCATGGCCACAGCGACCGCGACCACCATGACGCCAGTTGCGCCATACCTGTTGGAGTTGTTCATCGTGACTCTCCGCCTTTGCGATTCAGTTCTTCCAGCAACGCCGCGTTGCTGGTCTTCATCTCGGTGTTTACGGCCAGTGCCTTGACGGAAGCCGTTTTTGCAGAGGCCAGCTCGGCCGCGGCGCGCGACTCCAGTGCCAGGCGTTCCGCGGAAGCCATATGGCCTGCCTTCACGGCGACATTGGCCTCGGCCAGCTTGCTGCGTGCTTCGCCGAGTTCTCCTGGCGCGCTGTGGCCGGCGTCGATACGTTCTGCTGCCGTGATCGCCTGCTGGGCTGCCTGCAGCGATGCATCCGGTGCCGGGGGTGTCGAGGCACAGGCCGCACCAAAGGCCATGGCCGCCACCACGCTCATGCGCAGCGTGTGGCCGATGTAACTACGCGACTTGAGATCCATGTTCTGTACTGCCTTGTGTATGAAGGCCGCCAGCCTGCGCTGCCGGCGGCTGGATGTCCGTACGACAACGTACATATCCGCTGCCATTGTCAGCGCCGCGCAGGTTGCAGATCGCTCGCCCGGGTGCGATAAACCCGTGCAATGAAAAAACTCAGACACGAGGCCGAACTGTTCAAGGCCGCATTGCTGGCGGGAGTTGCCTACGCGGAGGGGCGCAAGGTCGTCGAGTTCGAGGCCACCGATTCAGCCAGCGACAAGGCACTCTATATCTACAGGCTGCTGGTGCACGACAAGCTGATTGCGCCCATGCCGGAAGAGCAGGTGAGCGAGAAGACGATCCGGCATCGGCTCGCGACCTGGCACGCGGGCAAGCTGCCGAAGGGCCATCCGCTGCTGGGCTGATGGCAACCGCCGGAAATATCCCATTCAAGTCAATGAGATAGCGCCATCGGGCGCAGCGTTGCCGCAGTTGCCGTAAAATCGGCGGATCGTCCAGGACGGGCGACGCAAACGGCGACACAAACAACGACTGGGGGATCTCATGCTTCGCATTCACAGCCCGCGCGCCACCGGCGCCCGCATCCTGCTCGCATCCATGCTGTTGACGGCTGGCGTTGGCGCCGCGCTGGCCCAGGCGCCGGCCCCGGCACCTGCCCCTGCACCGCGTCCTGCTCCCGTCTCGCGCACGGGCGAGGTGGCCGTGCCCGCCGCGGTGGCCATGCCGCGCCCGACGCCTGCCGAGATGGATGCCGCCCGCGCCGGCTTTGCCAGCATGATGGCATCGGCCGCTCCGGACGTCCGCGCCCTGCTGCAGAAGTATCCGACGCTGGTGGAAGTGCGTCCGGTGCGCAACACGGCGATCGTCCCGAGCCTGGCGGTGGGGTTTGAGGTCAAGCACAGGGCGAATCTGGAAGTCGCGAAGCAGGGCGACACCGAGCTGCTGTTCATGGGCGATTCCATCACCGATTTCTGGCGCAACCCCACCGGCAATTACGCCGGCAAGCCTGTGCAGGACAAGTACTTCAGCCAGTGGAAAGTGGCCAACTTCGGCATCGCGGGCGATACCACACAGGGCGTGCTCTACCGTCTGCAGGATGGCGAAGGCAAGGGCTTCAGCCCGCGCGCCATCATGCTGATGATCGGCACCAACAATACCGGCACCAATACTGCCGGCGAAATTGCGGAAGGTGTCGGCGCGGTGGTGCAGTCCCTGCAGGCCAGCTTTCCCCAGGCGAAGATCCTGCTGCTGGCCATCTTCCCGCGCAGCAAGGCGGCTGATCCGGTGCGCACCAAGCTTGCCGACATCAACAAGATCATTGCGAAGCTGGCTGACGGCGACAAGGTGCAGTACCTGGATATCGGCGCTGGCTTCCTCGATGCCAACGGCGAGATTCCTGCGGATGTCATGAGCGATGGCCTGCATCCCACCACGAAGGGTTACGAGATCTGGGCGCAGGCGGTGAAAGACCCGCTCGCAAAGATGATGGCCAAATAGGGCATTCCTCCGCAGCGACGGGCGGGGCTTCAGCGCTGCTGAACGCCCCGTTCCGTGACGATCAACTGCATGGCAATGTCATGCGGCTGTGGAAAGATGCTCGGCAGTGCCGCCATCGAGAAACCCAGTCCCACGCACAGCGGACGCGGGGTGGCCGCAGCAATCGTTCGATCGTAATAGCCGCCGCCGTATCCGAGGCGGTAACAGCCGGTATCGAAGCCGACCAGCGGCACAATCAGCATGCCCGGGTGCACCAGTTCCCGCGCAGCGGGAATCGGAATATCCCAGATGCCCTTGCTCATCTTCATGCCGGGCTCCCAGCGCCAGAATTCCACCGCGGCATTGCGTTCGACCACCACCGGCAGTCCCACGATGCCACCCGCATCCAGATGCGCGCGCGCGATGTCGCGCACATCCATCTCGGCCCGCAGCGGCCAGTAGATGCCAAGCGTCCGGTGTGCGCCGAGGTCGACGGCATTGCGCAGCTGCTGTTTCGCGGCCTCGCCCTGTTCGAGTCGCAGCGCGGTGGGAGCAGCCATCCGCTGCTCGAGGAGTGCCTGCCGTTGCTGCTTGCGCCACAGCCTGATTTCTTCCCAGCTGCGTGGTGTCGCTGCCGCATCCATGTCATTTCGCAATTGGCGCTGGTGCAAACGATTCGTCCTTGAAGTCCTCGTTCGCCCGCGCGATGAGATAGGCGTGGATTGCATCGGCGTCCGCGGGCTTGAGGATGTCCTTGAAGCCGACCATGCCCTTGTCCTTGCGGACACCATCGAGCACGATGGCATTGAACTGCGCGTGCGCCTCCGGCGTCATGAAGCGGATGTCCTTCACGCCGCCACGTGCGCGCTCGCCATGGCAGCGCGAACAGGTTTCGCCGAACAGTTTTTCTCCCTTGCGGATGATGTCTTCCGTGGCGGTGAGCCGGGGTGGCGCCGGCACGGGGGAGGGCGGTGGCATGGGCGGCAGGTTCACGCCCTTTGCACCGAGCTTGAATACCATCAGGCGTCCGGGTCCGAACTGGATGCGCGGCGAGGCGGCGTCGATGCCATGCACTGGCGACCCACCCCAGCCGAAATTGACGGCGATATATTGCTCGCCATCGATCTCGTAGCTCATGGGGCCGGCGATGGCCACGGTCTGTGTATCCATCTCCCACAGCTTGCGGCCGTTGTCGGCGCGATAGACGGCCAGCGTCCGGTTGACCGTGCCCTGCACGAGGATGTTGCCGGCGGTGGAGAGAATGCCGCCCGAACCCGGGTAGGGATAGTTCACGCGGAAGGCTTCCTGCTGTTTCACAGGATCCCAGGCAAGCAGATAGCCTTTCTCGCGGCTGTCGGCGATCCGCTGCAGTTCGCGTCGCTCCGGCGAGCTGGCGTAGGAGAAGCCGCTGTTGGAGCGATGGAACACCCAGGTGAAGTCCTCATCCTTCACGCGTGCCATCACCATCCACTGTTCCTGTGCCGACAGATACACAAGGCCGGTGCGCGGGCTGTACGACATCGGATGCCAGGTGTGCGCCGCCAGCGCGGTCGGCGTCATGAGCTTCGGAGTCAGGGTGAGATAGGATTCCGGGTTCACCACCGGCTTGCCGGTCACGAGATCGATCTCCGAAGCCCAGAGATTCGGCACGTAACTCTTCCCCGAAATCACCTTGCCGGTTTTGCGATCGATCACGTAGAAGAAGCCGTTCTTCGGCGCCTGCATCAGCACCTGCCGTTCCACGCCATCGATCGTAAGGTCCGCCAGCACGATGGGCTGCGTGCAGGTAAAGTCCCATTGTTCATTCGGCACCATCTGGTAGTGCCAGACGTATTTGCCGGTATCCACGTTCACCGCGATGATGGAACAGAGGAACAGGTTGTCGCCGCCAGCGGGGCTGCGGAAGTGCTGCACATGCGGCGCGCCGTTGCCGGTGCCCAGGTAAACCAGCCGCAGCTTCGGGTCGTAGACGAACGAATCCCACACCGTGCCGCCGCCGCCGTATTTCCACCACTCACCGTTCCAGGTTTTCGTGGCCATGGGCATCACATTGTCGGAGGCCTCGCCATCGGGACCCCTGGCCGGATTGCCGGGAACCGTATAGAAGCGCCAGCGCTTCCTGCCGGTTGCTGCGTCGTAGGCCGTGACAAAGCCGCGCACGCCATAGTCCGCGCCACCGTTGCCGATCACGACCACGCCATCGAACACACGCGGCGGGCCGGTGATGGAATACGCGTCCTTGCGATCGAAGGTCTGCACCGACCACACCTGCCTGCCGGTGCGCGCATCCACGGCGATCAGTCGTCCATCGAGCGCGCCGATGTAGATCCGGCCTTTCCACGCTGCAATGCCGCGCGCAGAAGGGCCGCAGCAGGCCAGCCGTGCCCACTCCGGCGCGACTTTCGGGTCGAAGGTCCACAGCACCTTGCCGCTGCGTCCGTCATAGGCCGTCACCACGTTCCACACCGAGACGTTGTAGAGCACGCCGTCGATGAACAGCTGCGTGGCCTGCACGCCGCGATAGGTGTTGAGGTCGGCATACTAGGCCAGACCCAGGTTCTGCGCATTGGAGTCGTTGATGCGCGTGAGCGGGCTGAAGCGCTGCTCGTCCCAGGTGCCGCTGTACGACATCCACTGGCCGGGTTCGCCGTCGGCATTGAGCAGCCGTTCATTGGTAACGTTAGCGGCGGGCGCTGCGGCCTCGGCAAAGGCAGGCAGCGCCAGCGCCAGCAGCA
>JAATEY010000176.1 GCA_015655465.1 Gammaproteobacteria bacterium
AGGCCAAGGACAACAATGCCTCCTGCTCGCTCGGGCCTTTCATCCGCCTGTTCGACGACAGCTACACGCTGGACGATGTGCGTAACGCGGAACTGACCCTTGAGGTCGTGGGCAAGGATGGCTACCGGCTTGAAGGTCGCAGCTCCATGTCGCAGATCAGCCGCGACCCCATGGATCTGGCGCACCAGACCTGGAGTGAGCATCAATACCCCGACGGTGCCGTGCTGTTCCTCGGTACACTGTTCGCACCCACCCAGGATCGAGATGAACCCGGCAGGGGCTTCACCCACAAAGCCGGCGATGTCGTCACCATACGCAGCAGCAGGCTTGGCGGCCTGCGCAATACCGTCACCACTTCCAGGGCGGCGGAGCCCTGGGGTTTTGGCATCGCAGACCTGATGCTGAACCTTTCCCGACGGGGCCTGTTGAAGTCCGGCTGAAAGCGCAATCCTTACCTCATGCAACTTCCCCACTATATCAATGGCCAGAAGATCGCTGCAGACTCGCCGCTGACCAGCATCAATCCCTCGGACACCAGCGACATCGTTGCAAGCTTTCCCGATGGCGATTCCGCCGAAGTGGATGCCGCCGTGGCGGCAGCGCGCGCTGCCTTCCCTGCCTGGTCCTCTGCTTCACCGGAGGTTCGGGCCGATCTGCTCGACAAGGTCGGTGCGACCATCCTCGCGCGCGCCACGGAACTCGGTGAACTGCTGGCGCGCGAGGAAGGCAAGACACGCGCAGAGGGCATCGGCGAAGCCATGCGCGCCGGCCGTATTTTCCGCTACTTCGGTGGTGAGGCTTTGCGGCGGCACGGATTCACACTCGAATCCACCCGGCCAAACGTGGAAGTCTCCACGCATCGCGAAGCGCTGGGTGTTGTCGGACTGATTACGCCATGGAATTGCCCGATTGCCATCCCGGCGTGGAAGGCTGCACCTGCGCTGGCATTCGGCAATACCGTGGTGCTCAAGCCGGCGAACATCACCGCGGCCATTGCGAGCGCGCTGGCCGGGATCATTCACGATTGCGGCGCGCCAGCCGGCGTATTCAACATGGTACTGGGTCGTGGCCGCGTCGGCGCGCACCTGGCGGCACATGCCGACGTGGATGCGGTGAGCTTCACCGGCTCGCAGTCGACAGGCGCGCAGGTGGCGGACGCAGACCTCGATCGCGCGGTGGCCATCGCACTGGACGGGGGGTTCTTCCAGACCGGCCAGCGTTGCACGGCTTCTTCGCGGGTCCTCGTGGAGGAACCCATCCATGACCGCTTCGTGGAGACCTTGGCGGAACGCGCGAAGGCATTGCGCGTTGGTGCGGCGCTTGATCCTGCCACACAGATCGGACCGGCCTCTTCCGAGGCGCAGCTGGAGCAGAACCTGCGTTACGTCGGCATCGCAACCAGCTCGCTCAAGTACAGCCGGCATTTCCGACGCAATGTGCGCGCCGGCATGGTGATGGTGAACCTGCCGACCGCCGGCGTCGATTATCATGTCCCCTTTGGCGGAACGCGCGGTTCCAGTTACGGGCCGCGTGAGCAGGGATTTGCAGCCGTCGAGTTCCATACACAGGTGAAGACGGCCTATGTGGGCGACTGACAACGAAGCAAGTTCATGAGCCTTTTCGTTGGACTGGATGTCGGCACGCAAGGCGTGAAGCTCCTGGCCTACGATGCTGCCCGGCGCCAGACCGTCGCGACATGGGCCGAACCGCTGGATCTCATCTCCAGGGAGGACGGCAGCCGGGAACAACACGCCCTGTGGTGGATCGACGCAATCCGCAAGTGCTTCGCAGGGCTTGATCCAGCGTTGCGCGCGCGCGTGACGGCCATCGGCGTCTCCGGGCAGCAGCACGGCTTTGTCCCACTCGATGCCAACGGCAAAGTGCTGGCCCCCGCGAAACTGTGGTGCGACACCAGCACCGGCATTGAATGCGAAGAAATCATGGCCGCCGCAGGTGGCGCCGCGCGCTGCATGGCGCTTGCCGGCAATCCCGTCCTGGCCGGTTACACGGCCTCGAAATTGCCGTGGACACGCAAGCACCGCCCTGAGGTTTACGCCGCACTCGCCACCATCCTGTTGCCACACGACTACGTCAACTTCTGGCTCACGGGTGAATGCTGGATGGAGCACGGCGATGCCTCCGGCACAGGCTGGCTCGACGTACGCACACGCAACTGGTCCAGCGGCATGCTCCGGGCAACGGACGCGGACCGCGATCTTGCCGCCTGCCTGCCGACGCTCGTGGCGGCAAACGCCTGCTTCCCCATTGCGCCGTCCATTGCCATCCTGCTCGGCTTATCCCGCCACGTGCGCATCTCGGCCGGTGGCGGCGACAACATGATGGCCGCGATTGGCACCGGCAACGTGGCACCGGGCATGCTCACCATGAGCCTGGGCACATCAGGCACCTTGTTCGCCTGCGCCGACCACGCGCTCATTGATCCCGACGCGGGCTGGGCCGCATTCTGCTCGTCCAGCGGCGGCTGGCTGCCATTGATCTGCACCATGAACTGCACGGTAGCCACGGAAACCGTGGCGCGCGCTTTCGGATTCGACAGCCGGGATGGCGACGCCGTGATGGCCGGCACGCAACCCGGTGCGGATGGCCTCACGATGCTGCCCTTCCTCAATGGCGAACGCACGCCCAACCTGCCGCAGGCCCGCGGCAGCTTCCTGGGGTTGGACATCGACAACTTCACGCGCGGCAACGCCTGGCGCGCCGCGATGGAAGGTGCGACCTACACGCTGCGCAATGGTTTCGACGCCCTGCGCACGGCGGGCCTCGGGTTCAACGCCATTCGCCTCACCGGCGGCGGCAGCCGCAGCAAGCTGTGGCGCCAGATGATTGCAGACGTATTCGAACTGCCGGTCGAAGTGCCTGAAACGCCGGAAGGCGCTGCGTTCGGCGCGGCGCTGCAGGCGCTGTGGGCTTGCGAGACATCCGGAAGCCAGCCCGATCTCATCGCCATCGCACGCGAGCATGTTGCGCTGTGTGCCGGAAGCGGTGCCGCTCCGGATGCCGCAACCAGCGCAGCGTATCGCAATGCCTACGCCCGCTTCCTGCGTCAACTGGATGGGGAGATCGGCCGCTCGACACAACACTCTTCTTTCGAACTCAAGACCAGGACCTGACCATCATGAGCACTCCGTTCATCGGCAAGCGTGAATACTTCCCCGGCATCGGCCGCATCCCCTTTGAGGGCCAGCAATCGGATAATCCACTGGCATTCAAGGTCTACGACGCCAATCGCCGGATCGGCAACAAGACCATGGCCGAACACCTGCGCTTCGCGGCCTGCTACTGGCACACCTTCACCAACGCCGGGCACGACCCGTTCGGCCCAGGTACGCGTCGCTTCCCATGGGAGGCTGGCTCGCCGATGGCCACGGCCGAGGCGCGCGTCGATGCGGCATTCGAGTTCTTCACGAAGATCGGCGTGCCCTACTACTGCTTCCATGATGTGGATCTCGCACCCGATGCCGAAGACATTGCTCAATACGAGAAGAACCTGCGGCACATGGTCGCGCTGGCGAAGGAGCGCCAGCAGGCCACCGGTGTGAAGCTGCTGTGGGGCACGGCCAACCTGTTCTCGCATCCGCGCTACATGAACGGCGCCGCAACGAACCCCGACTTCAACGTGGTGGCGCGCGCCGCCGTGCAGGTAAAGGCCGCGCTCGATGCCACAGTGGCTCTCGGTGGCGAACACTACGTGTTCTGGGGCGGCCGCGAAGGCTACGCCTCGCTGGTGAACACCGACATGAAGCGGGAACTCGATCACTTCGCGCGTTTCCTCGCCATGGCCCGCGACTATGGCCGCAGCATCGGCTTCAAGGGTTGCTTCTTCATCGAGCCAAAACCCATGGAGCCGATGAAGCATCAGTACGATTTCGACAGCGCCACGGTGGCGGGCTTTCTGCAACGCCACGGGCTCGACAAGGACTTCAAGCTCAACATCGAAGCCAACCATGCCACGCTCTCGGGCCACACCTTCGAACATGATCTGCAGGTGGCTTCCGACCATGGCCTGCTCGGCAGCATCGACGCCAATCGCGGCAATCCGCAGAACGGCTGGGATACCGACCAGTTCCCGACCGATCTTTACGACACGGTCGGCGCGATGCTGGTGGTGTTGCGCCAGGGTGGCCTTGCGGGCGGCCTGAACTTCGACGCCAAGGCCCGCCGTGAATCCACCGACATGGAGGATCTCTTCATCGCCCACATTGGCGGCATGGATGCCTTCGCGCGCGGCCTGGAAGTGGCCCACGCCCTGCTGACGGCCTCGCCCTGGGAGAAATGGCGCCAGGAACGCTACGCCAGCTTCGACCAGGGCGCGGGCAGGGACTTTGCCGCAGGCCGGCTCGCGCTGGCTGACCTGGCGGCGATTGCCGCGAAGAGCGGCGAACCCGCACAGGTCAGCGGACAGCAGGAGCGCTACGAGAACCTGTTGAACCAGTACCTGATGCGCTGAGCCGCGAGCGGCGACGCCATTGGCGGCAGTCATCGCGTGCTTACAGCACTCTCACACTGGCGCCATAGGCTTCCAGCACCTGGTCATTGGTCAGCAACAGCATCGCCTCCATCTGGGCCTGCGCAACAAGCAGCCGATCAAATGGATCCTGGTGATGCATGCCCAGCGTAAATACACGGGCAGCGTGATCTGCAGTGATGGGCAAGAGCAGATAGCCTGCTGGCTCGATGGCGCGCAGCACGGATTCGGGATCAGCCTTCAGCTTTCCCAGGGAGGCTTTGATGCTGATTTCCCATATCGATGCCGCACTGACCCAGACATCGGAGCGCTGCAGCAATGCGATCGTCCGCTTGCCGAGACGCCGGGAGTCGGCAAGTGCCCAGAGCATGAGATGCGTATCCAGCAGGATGCGCAATCACTTGCCTCCAAACAGCGCAAGGACGGCAGGATCGAGAGGTGCATTGAAATCGTCGGACACCTTCATCTGACCCTTCAGCAGATCGAATTTCTTGGGCTTCGGCACCGACAGCAGCGGCACCAGCCTCGCCATCGGCTTGCCGGCCTTGGCGATGATGATCTCCTTGCCCAGGGAGGCCTGCTCGACCAACCGGGACAGGTGCGTTTTGGCGTCGTGGATATTGATGGCTTTTGACATCTGTCCTCCTGTGGACTAAGTCTAGTCCAGTCGTGGTGAGCAAGGCAAGAAGCCGGGCAGGAGCAAGGGAGAGGATATCGAGCGGCTGGAATCCGCGGCCCCGCCTGCGGAGTGATGATCCATGCAGTTCCGGCAGGCTCGCCGGGGTGTGGCTGCTAGTGATTGTGTCGTGGAGTCTTGCGGGAGATCTGCCGGTATTTCAGTGCGAACTCCAGGGTAGCTCCGTCCGAGAGCTGACCGGTATGCGCCCGATACAGTTCTTCCCAGGGTGTATTGCTGGCTGGCATGGGTGGCAAAGCTTCGCGTTTGCGGCGCTCGATCTCCGCCGGCTCGACCAACGCATCGCAGCTGCCCTTGTTCAGATCGATGCGGATGATATCGCCAGTGCGCAGCCAGGCAAGTCCTCCGCCTACCGCGCTCTCGGGTGAGGCGTTCAATATCGAGGGACTGTCCGAAGTGCCGGACTGGCGGCCGTCGCCAAGTGTCGGCAGCCACATCACGCCGCGACGAATCAGTGCATCGGGCGGCTGCATGTTGACCACCTCTGCCGAACCGGGCCAGCCGATTGGACCAGATCCGCGGATAACGAGGATGCAGTGCTCATCGATGTTCAACGCAGGATCATTGATGCGATGGTGGTAGTCATCCGAGCCATCGAACACGATGGCGCGCGCTTCAAACGTGCCGGGTGCTTCGGGGCGACTCAGATAGCGTTGACGGAATTCCTCGGAGATCACCGATGTCTTCATGATGCCGAAATCGAACAGGTTGCCGCGCAGGGTCAGGAAGCCCGCGTTCTGGCGTAGCGGTGCGGCATAGGGCGTGATCATTTCGCGATCACGGGATTCGCGGCCGGCAATGTTCTCGGCCACGGAGCGGCCCGTCACCGTCAGGCATTCACCACGCAACCGCCCCGCCTGTTGCAGCTCCCACATCACGGCCGGCACACCGCCCGCGCGATGGAAGCGTTCGCCCAGGTACTTGCCTGCCGGCTGCATGTTCACCAGCAGCGGAATGTCGTATCCATGCGCAGTCCACACTTCAGGCTCCAGTGTGATACCCGCATGCCGGGCCATGGCCACCACATGCGGCTGCGCGTTGCTCGAACCTCCGCAGGCACTCACCACCGCAATGGCATTGAGAAAACTCTCTCGCGCGAGCAGGGTCGATGGCCGCAGATCCTCGTGGGCCATGGCAACGATTCGACGGCCGGTCTCATAGGCCATCTGCCCGCGTTCGCGATATGGCGCGGGAATGGCTGCGCAGCCCGGCAGCGAAAGCCCCAGTGCTTCAGCCACGGCATTCATGGTGGAAGCCGTACCCATGCTGTTGCAATGTCCGGCCGAAGGCGCGCTGCTGCAGGCGCGCCGCAGGAACTCCTCTTCGTCGATTTCGCCAGCCGCGAGCTTCCGCCGCGAACGCCAGATCACGGTACCGGAACCCACCAGTTCGCCTTCATGCCAGCCATCCAGCATCGGACCGCCGGACAGCACGATGGCAGGGATGTCCACGGTGCACGCTGCCATTACCTGCGAAGGCGTGGTCTTGTCGCAGCCGGTGGTGAGCACCACCGCATCGATGGGATATCCGTAGAGGATCTCGACCAGCCCCTGGTATGCCAGGTTGCGGTCCAGCGCCGCCGTGGGGCGACGACAGTTCTCGAAGATCGGATGCACCGGGAATTCGATGGGAATGCCGCCGGCATCGCGGATTCCATCGCGCACGCGCGCAGCCAGCTCCAGATGAATGCGGTTGCAGGGTGATAGATCGCTGCCGGATTGTGCGATGCCGATGATGGGGCGCCCGGAGCGCAGCTCATCCGGAGTCATGCCGTAATTCATGAAGCGCTCGAGGTACAGCGCCGTCATGTCGGAACGCGCAGGATCAGCGAACCATTCCTGCGAACGGAAACGGCGAGCCGGCTTCATCTCAGACACGGATGGCCTGCACCACCGGTGGCCGGCGCCGCGGCGCCGCATCGGACTGCCGGCGCACCAGCGTAAACTGCAGTCGTAGATGCCCTTCGGGCTGTGCAGTACCCGCGCGTTGTGCCCTGACCTTGCGCACCAGCAGATCCAGCGCGGCCCTGGACATCTCGCCAATGGGCTGCCGGATGGTGGTCAGTTCCGGCCAGATGGTGGTGGCCATCGCAGTGTCATCGAAGCCGCAGACCGTCAGGTCTCCGGGCACTGCCAGCCCATGGCTGTGTGCTGCCGCCACCGTCGCAGCGGCCATGTCATCGTTGCTGGCAAAGATGGCCGTGGGAGGCTGCTCCAGCCGCAGCAGGCGCTCCGCCGCATCCAGGCCCGAGCGATACGTAAACAGGCCGGGCGCAACCAGTTCAGGATCCGGCGTCAATCCACGCTCTTGCAGCGCCGCCTCATAGCCCCGCTGCCGGCAGGCGCTCGCCGTGTGGTCCGGATTGCCGGTGATGAACCCGATGCGCGCATGCCCAAGTGACAGCAGATGCGAGGTCATGGCATGCGCCGCGGCAAAATCATCGATGCCGACCGCGGCCGCTTCGCCGAAGGGCTGGCCCGACGCCACCACCACGAAGGGCATGTCGTGATCCATCAGCAGGTCCTGCACCGGCCGCGAATCGCACAACGGTGGCGGCAGCAGGATGCCGTCGATGCCATCGGCAATCAGGTTGCGCGCCACGCGCACCTCGTCGCTGCCGGCGACGCACTTTTCGACCACCAGCTGCACATGGCTGAAGCTCGCCTGCTCCAGCACGCCGACCAGAAACTCGCTCAGATAAGCGGCCGAAGGGTTGCTGTAGAGCAGCCCGATTCGAATTGGGCGGGCGCCAGCCAGGCTGCGTGCCGCCGGATTCGGTGCGTAGTTCAGTTTGGCAATTGCCGCATCCACCGCTGCCAGCGTGGTGGATTTCACATTGCTGGCGCCGTTGATGACGCGGGACACGGTCATGGTCGAAACACCCGCAGCACGGGCCACATCGCTGATGGTGGGGGCCACTCTGTGGCCGCGAGGCGGGGCGGTCTTTTTCTTCACTCAAGGTACCTGACGGACTGCGGCCACGATACACCTGTGCGAACAATCGGGCAGCGCCACGAGTGGGGGTATACCCGTGACGCTGCCCGGGGCCGGGACGCCGCGCAATTCAAGCAAAGTCGGCGCCCAGCAGGAACAGTTGGCTGGAATTCAGCGGCCCGGATGATAACGCTCACATACTTGTGCGTGTCAACCAGCTAACGCCCCGGCGCAAATGGAAACTGCAGGCCCTGGTAGTAGCTCAAGCTCTGTGCAGGTGCCGCGACGCCGGGCGGCAGCGCGCGACCCGACACGCTCTGCCAGTATGCGAGGCTGGCGTCCCGCCACCAGCGCGCCTCCCGCAACTGCACGCCGAGCATGGCGGCAATTTCAGCGTGGCGCTCCGTATCCACCCGCCCTGCCAGCTTTGCCCAGTCCGCCTGCATGGAAGCTACGGACTTCACGCCGCTGTCATAGCGATATGCCAGCTCTTCCCACAGGGTGCGACCGCTGCTGAGACGGTGATCCCAGGAAACATGGTGAAACCACAGCAGATACTCAAGGGGAGTACGCTCCGGATCGGCGAACCGGGCAGCAACCGGCGCTGCATACTGGGAAAGCGCATTGCTGCCCGTAGCGGTTCGATCAAAGCCGATGCCGTTGGCGTCGGCGCGGTGGTAATAGACCGGATTCCATTCCGGCCGGGACTGATCCGCGACCCAGGGGCCTGGACCATAGTGATGCCCGGTGGCCATCAGGTGCGCAAGACCCAGCGGCGTCATGTAGTTCACCACCGCTTCGCGCGAACGCATCATGATGCCGACGATATCCTCCACCAGCCTGGCATCGGTGCCGAAGGTCAGTCGCGCCCAGTCTGCGGCGATATCCCGCGCCGCAGCTTGCGGATTCCACGCCAGTCTCCCGAAGGCATACCAGTTCGCCTGGTCGAACTGCGACCCGCTCCAGTTGCGATCACGCCCGGTATTGGCAACGCCCGCCATGGCTGTAATGCCAGGCCTTCCGAGACTGCCATCCACGACATGCGCAACCGTTGAACCAGCCCCATTCGAGTATGTGTCGGCACGCAGCACTTCCTCGTAGAGCGTGCCCAGGTACGCAAGATGTGTCGAGAAACCGAGGTATTCCTTGGTGATCTGGAACTCCATCCCCAGCGCGGTCTTCGGCATCGCGCCGAACAGCGGATGGAAGGGCTCGCGTGGCTGGAAATCGACCGGTCCATTCTTCACCTGCAGGACGACATTTTCCGCGAACTTGCCATCGAGCCCTTTGAGCTGCTGATAGGCCTGCATGGCGCGATCCTGAACATCCTTTTCCGAATAGACGAATGCGCGCCACAGCACCACTCCACCATGCGGCCGCAGTGCATCGGCCAGCGTATTGGCGCCATCGGCATGCGTGCGTCCATAGTCCGCCGGACCAGGCTGGCCTTCAGAGTTGGCCTTGACGAGAAAGCCGCCGAAATCCGGAATGGCAGCGTAGATCTCGTCGGCCTTGGCACGCCACCAGGCGCGCACGGCCGGATCAAGGGGATCGGCGGATTTCAGTCCGCCCAGTTCCAGCGGCGACGAGAAGCGCACCGCCAGGAAGAGGCGGATGCCATAGGGACGGAACACATCGGCCAGTGCCTTCACCTTGGCGATGTAATCCGGACGCAGGATCACGGCCACGGCGTTGACATTGTTTACCACCGTGGCATTGATGCCCAGCGATGCATTGGCGCGCGCGTAGTCGCGATAGCGCGGATCGGTTACATCCGGCAGGCGCCACCAGTCCCACAGCGATGCGCCGGCATAGCCCCGCTCGACGCGCCCGTCGAGGTTATCCCAGTGGTTCAGCATGCGCAGTTGCACGCGCGGCGCCGAACTGATGTCGAGCGTGTCGATCCTGCCGCCGCCCTGCAGCTGCGCCAGCAGGGCGAAACTTCCATACAACACTCCGCGGTCGCTGTTCGCAGCGACAACAGTGATGCGCCTGCCCTGCTGCCGGACACTGCGCAGCAGATACCCCTCATCACCGAGGTCCTTCAACGGCAGTTGCAAGGCCGCGATGGCAGGCGTTGATGCAGCCGTGCCAATGACCAGTGAGCCATCGCGCAGCGCCTGCGTCCGCGGCGGCGTCTTGCCGGACAGGCCACCGATACCCCGCGCCAGTTCCGCCAGCGCGGACTGCATGAGCGGCGAAGGTTGCGTGGTGGCGACGATGCCTGTGATATCGGCCTGCAGCTGCCGCTGTGCGGTCGGAGCCAGCGGACGATACCGCAGCCAGAGGTCGTAGCCATCCTCTGCATTGGCGGCGGACATGGCACAGCACAACGCCAGCAAGGCCACCATCAGACATCGAGCTCGCGCATTCATGTCCACCCCCTTCCTGAGCATCGCATCGCCTGCTGCAGCTGCCCATTGACAAGCCCGCGGCGCGCGAAGATGTTAGCGTTATTCACGGTGACGCGGTCAAATCGCGCCCGCCTTGCAGATCGAAATCGGGGAATCGGAGCAATCTCATGGCCATCCGCGCAACCGCGCAACTTGCGGCGTTGACACTTATCATTACCTCGCTCGCCACTGCTGCCGAACCGCCGCCAAAATACAAGGATCCTTCCCGTCCGGTTTCCGAGCGGGTAGAAGATCTCCTGGCCCGCATGACGCTGGAAGAGAAAGTCGCACAGATGATCACTGTGTGGAACAGCAAGACCAGTGTCATGAACGACCGGCTGCAGATCGATCCGGTGAAACTCAAGGCGCGCTATCCGGATGGTCTTGGCCAGTTTTCACGTCCTTCGGATTTGCGCGGCCCCGCCAGCCCCCGCGTGGATAAGGGTCGCGACCCGGCCCAGACCGTGGAACTGGTGAATGCCGTGCAACGCTACGCCACCACCCAGACACGCCTTGGCATTCCGGTGCTGTTCCATGAAGAAGGACTGCATGGCTACGCAGCCCTCGGCGCCACCAGCTTCCCGCAGGCCATTGCGCTGGCCTCATCCTGGGACCCCGACCTGGTACGCGAGGTCAACGCCGTCACTGCGCGCGAGATCCGCGCCCGCGGCGTGCACCAGGCGCTTACGCCGGTGGTCGATATCGCGCGCGACCCACGCTGGGGCCGCATCGAAGAAACATTTGGCGAAGACCCGTATCTGGTGGGCGAGATGGGTGTTGCTGCGGTAGAGGGTTTGCAGGGCTTGAACAAGGCGCGAACGCTTGCCCCGGGCAAGGTGTTCGCAACGCTCAAG
>JAATEY010000099.1 GCA_015655465.1 Gammaproteobacteria bacterium
AACGACCTCAACCTGTTCGGTCGCAGCTACCAGGTCATCGCGCAGGCGGACGCGCCGTTCCGTGCGCACAAGGAGCAGATCCTGGATCTGAAAACACGCAACGCCAGGGGCGAGATGGTGCCGCTGGGTTCGGTCATGACGGTGCGCGACAGCGTCGGCCCGGACAGCGTCACGCACTACAACGGCTATCTTGCCGCGGATATCAACGGCCAGGCCGCTCCCGGCACCAGCTCCTCGGCCGCACTGGATGCGCTGGAAAAGGTGGCCCGCGAGCGGCTGCCCGCCGGTGTCGCCTTCGAGTGGACGGATCTGAGTTACCAGGAGATCCTGTCGCGCGGCAGTTCGACGCTGATCTTCCCGCTGTGCGTGCTGCTCGCCTTTCTGGTGCTGGCAGCGCAGTACGAGAGCTGGACGCTGCCGCTGGCCGTGATCCTCATCGTGCCCATGTGCATCGTGTCGGCGATAGTCGGCCTGTGGCTCACCGGCGGCGACAACAACATCTTCACGAAAGTCGGCTTCATCGTGCTGATCGGCCTCGCCTGCAAGAACGCGATCCTGATCGTCGAGTTCGCCGTGCATCTGGAGCAGCAGGGGCGCAAGCCGCTGGATGCGGCAATCGAGGCCTGCCGCCTGCGGCTGCGCCCGATCGTCATGACCTCGCTGGCCTTCATCATGGGCGTGGTGCCGCTGATTTTCTCCTCCGGCGCGGGCTCGGAAATGCGCCATGCCATGGGCGTGGCGGTGTTTTCCGGCATGCTGGGGGTGACCTTCTTCGGCCTGTTCCTCACACCCGTGTTCTACGTGCTGATCCGCGCGCTGGTGCGGGGCCGGAAGCAGGAGCCCGTTGCCGATGTCTGAGCGTCACTCCGTCATGATCCGCGTCGGCACTGTCGCGATCATCGTTGCGCTGCTTGCCGGTTGCGCGGTGGGTCCCGATTACAGGAAGCCCACGCCGGAGGTCGATGCCGCGTTTGCAGGCAAGACGCTGGTCGATGCCACCACCGGTACGCCGGAACAGCAGTGGTGGAAGGTCTTTGGCGATCCGCTGCTCGACGGGCTCGTGACCGAAGCGCAGGCATCGAACCGCAGCATCGCCGCGGCCGAAGCCAGGCTCAGGGAAGCACGCGCTTCGCGGCGCGAGCAGAACTGGTCCGCCTATCCGATACCCCAGCCGCATGCCAGCGCGACATCGCGGCGACAGAGCCTGGGCGGCACACCCGGTGGCATGCCGGTCGAACGCAGCTATGACCTGTACGATGCCGGCTTCGATGCCAGCTGGGAGCTCGACCTGTTCGGTCGCGTAAGGCGCGGCAACCAGGCGGCGAAGGCCACGGTGGACGCGGCGGTGGCTTCGCAGGATGCCGTGCGCCTGTCGGTGGTCGCCGAGGTGGCGCGCAACTACTTCGAGCTGCGCGGCGCGCAGCAGCAGCTGGCCGTGGCAGAGCGCAATGCCGAAAATCAGCGCCGCGCACTGGAGCAGGTGGAAGCCCGCCTGGATGCAGGTCGCGGTACGGCGCTGGATACCGCCCGTGCGCAGGCACTGATCGAGACCACGCTTGCCACGGTGCCACCACTCGAAGCGGCGGTTGACAGGGCCCGGCATCGCATCGAGGTGCTCGTTGGCCGGCAGCCAGGGCAGCTGGCCGAGCGGCTGGGCAAGGTGGCACCCATGCCGGCCTTGCCCGCGACGCTGGCGCTGGACGATCCAGCCTCGCTGCTGCGCCGCCGTCCCGACCTGCGGGTGGCCGAACGTCAGCTGGCGGTGACCAGCGCGCTCATCGGCGTCGCAACCGCCGATCTGTTTCCGACCATCACGCTCAATGGTTCCATCGGTGTGCAGGCGCTCGAGCTCAATGCACTGGGGGATTCGGGCAACGACTACCGGCGCTTTGGTCCGTCGCTGAGCTGGGCTTTTCTCGATATCGCCCGCGTGCGCCAGCGCATCAAGGCGGCCGGTGCGCGTCACGAAGAGGCTTATGCGAACTACGAGCAGACCGTGCTGCTGGCGCTGGAGGATGTGGAGAACGCGCTCTCCGATTTCGGTCGCGAGCGCCGGCGACAGGAACACCTGGCCGCCGCCGCAAGGGCGAGCGTGCTGGCTGCGGATCTCGCAACCCAGCGCTTCGAGGGCGGCATTGCCGACTTCCTGACCACGCTCGATGCCAATCGCACTGCACTTGAAGCGGAAGATCTGCTCGCACAGAGCCAGACTGCCGCGGCCACGGCGCTGGTCGCGCTCTACAAGGCGCTGGGAGTCGGCGCAGAGCCTGCGGTTCCCTAGAAGCTGCCTGATCACCACATGGGCGAAGTCCGTGCGCAGCGGCGCAGGGGTGATCTTTCAGGCAGAATCGGAGCCCATCATGTATCCGCCGAACGGCTCCGACAGCAACCTCGACACTCCGTCGCTCAGCCTTGTCCAGGAGGGCATTGAAAGCGCGCTGAGTCTCGTTGGCGTCGGCGTCTGGGAATACCTGCTTCCCGACAACCTGTTCAGCTGTTCGGACGGCTTCTACCAGCTGGTGGGCGTGGATCCGGCAATCGGCCGGCGGCTCAACGACTTCTGGCCTGGGCGCGTGCATCCGGAAGACCAGGCGCGCAGGGATGTGGCGTACACCGATTTCCTGCAGGGCCTGACCTCCATCTACGAAGAGACCTACCGGGTGCGGCACGAGAACGGCAAGTGGATATCGGTGCTGGCCCGGGCGCGCTGGGTGTCGCGGAGCGACGCCAGGCCAGGACGCTGCGTGCTGGGCTATGTCATCGATGTGACTGCGCGCAGCGCGGATATCGACCGTCTGCGGGCGCGCGAAGAGCGCTTCCGCATGTCGGTGTCGGCGCTGCATGGCGTGGTCTACGATCTCGACCTGCGCACGCAGAATTCCGAGCGGCATGGCCTGCGGCGCATGCTGGGCTATGACCTGCTGGAAGGCAACGACGGCTATGGCGGCTGGCTGTCGATCGTGCATCCGGAGGATGTGGGGCGGCTTACGGCAAAGGTGGACGCCTGCCGCCTCTCCGGCGCCAGCTTCGAGGTGACGTATCGCGTGCGCCACCAGGACGGCCGATGGCGGCATGTGCGTCAGCGGGGCACATACCTGCTCGGGCACGACGGCAAGCCCATTCGTGCTTTCGGCGTCATCGAGGACATCACCGACTCCGAGGCGCAGCGCGAACAGTTGCAGATGCAGGCCGCCATCATCGAGCGCATGAGCGAAGGCGTGATGCTCGTGGACTGCGATGGCATGATCCTGTTTGCCAATCCCGCCCTGGAGAAAATGTTCGGCTACGGACCAGGCCAGATGAACGGCATGAGTACCGCGTCGTTGAGTTTCCGCAGTGCGGAGGAATTCGACGGTCTGCTGCGCAGCGTCTTCGCAGGCACCGAGAACGACAGGATCTCCATCATCGATCTGGAAGGCCGGCGGCGGGACAACAGCATGTGCCCGGTGCAGGGCTGCTTTTCCTCGATGCAGCTCGGCAACCGGCGTTGCGTGGTGGCCGTGCTCACCGACATTGCCGAGCGCAAGCAGCTGGAGCGTGAATTGATGCAGGTGGCCACCCGTGTGCAGCAGCGCATCGGTGGTCATCTGCACGAAGGGCTGGGGCAGCAGCTCGCCGGGATCGCCATGATGCTGCAGGGTGTGGGGCAGCGTGCCGGCACCGCGTCACTGCGCGCCGAGGTGGATGAGATTGTCGCCTTGCTCAATTCCGCCATCGGCAGCACCCGTACGCTGGCGCGCGGCCTGTCGCCGGTCGGGCCTTCTCTCCAGGGCCTGACAGAGGGCTTCGAGGAACTCGTGAACCAGGTGCACGAGCGCTACGGCATCCGTGTGCAGATGGCGCTGGATCTGCCGCCGGAACTGCTGCTGGACGAGAACGCGGCCACCAACCTGTTCCGCATCGCGCAGGAGGCGGTGCTGAATTCCGCGCGCCATGCCGACGCGGAGAAAATTTCCCTGCGGCTGCTGGTTGCCGACTCCGACCTGGAGCTGCTGGTCATCGATGACGGCAAGGGTTTCGACCCGCTGGAGGTCGCACGCGGCGGCACGGGTCTGCGTATCATGCGTTTCCGGGCGCAGCTGGTCGGAGGTTATCTGGCCGTGGAATCCCGGCCCGGTGCAGGAACCACGCTGCGGTGTCGTTGCCCGGTGAATGCAAGCAGGGAAGTCGCATGAACCAGTCAGAAGCACAGAAGGATGTGCACCGCGTGTTGATCGTCGACGACCACCCGGTCGTGCGCCAGGGCATCAAGCTCATGATCAATGCGGAGGCTGACCTCAGCATCTGCGGCGAGGCGCAGACGGAACAGCAGGCGCGCCGCCTGGTGCGCGAGCTGAAGCCCGATGTGCTGGTGGTCGACCTGTCGCTGTCCGAGGGGGACGGTTTCAACATCGTGCGCGACGTGCATGCACATTTCCCCGGGATCCGCATCCTGGTGCTCTCCATGCATGACGAGGCGATCTATGCCGAGCGTCTGCTCGCGCAGGGCGCTTCGGGCTACATCATGAAGCAGGCGGCCACCGAACAGCTGATCACCGCGTTGCGCACGGTGCTGCGCGGCGAACGTTTCATCAGCGAGGCACTGCAGCAAAGCCTGGTGGCCCGCAAGTCCGAAGATGGCAGCCAGAAGACGCGTCTCTCGGCGCGCGAGCTGCAGGTGATCAGCCTCATCGGCCAGGGTCTCGGCACGCGCGAGATCGCCGACAACCTCTCGCTGTCGGTGAAAACCGTGGAGACCCATCGCCTGACCATCAAGCGCAAGCTGGCCCTGGAGACCAATGCGCAGCTGGTGCAGTATGCGATCAAATGGCACGGCACTTCCGCCGGCTGATCCTCTGGCTTCTGGCAGGCATTGCGACGCTGGCATTGCTGGCGCTGTGTGCGCTGGCCGCATTGTGGTGGTTCATCGATCCGGACGACTTCCGCACACAGATCGAGGCCCGCGCGAGCCTGGCCATCGGCCGCCCGGTTCACCTCACCGGCAGGCTGCGCTGGCAGCTGGGTTCGCAGATCTTCATCGCCAGCGAGGGCGGTGAAATCGCCAATGCGGCGGGGTTCGGGCCGGAACCCCTGGCGCGCTGGTCGGGGTTGAGGCTGGGCATTGCAGCGCGGCCTCTGCTCGACAAACACGTGTTGATCGACCGTATCGATATCGATGGCTTGCAGCTGCACCTGCAGCGCAACGCGCAGGGAATGAACAACTGGGATCTGCAGCTCGCCGGTGATTCCGGTGGCCCTGCGACAACGCCGGTCACGCTGCGTATTGGCGCCGTGAAGCTGGGCAATGCCACAGTCACCTGGCAGGACGCCGGCCCCGGCGCCGACTGGCGTCTGGACGAGCTCAATCTCAATGCAGGGTTGCCTGACGACCTGACTGCAGCCGACCGGCAGTTCCGCAATATCAAGTTGTCGGGGCGCATTGCGGGTGGGCCACTCGCACGAGGTGGCGTGCGTTTTTCCCTGCAGACCGAAGCGTTGCGCATGGCGGCGGAGCAGTTGCAGATTCCTGCCTTTGATCTGCAATGGGCTGATGCGACCTTGAGTGGTGGCGTTGTGGCCGGGTTTGGAGCATCGCCCGAGGTAACCGCCACGCTCGCCCTGCGCGCGCCTTCGCTGCGTGCCTTGCTGGCGACTGTGGGCGTGACGCCGCCGCCGATGACAGACTCCACCACGCTGGGCGCGTTGCAACTGCACACGTCGCTGCGCTATGGAAAAGGGGCTGCGGCGCTCGATGATCTGTCTGTCACGCTGGACAACACGCATCTCACCGGCAAATTGTCGCTGCCGCATATCGAGCCGCTGGCGCTGCGTTTCGATCTTGCTGCAGACCAGGCCGATCTCGACCGCTACCTGGAACCCGACGATGTGAAGAGTGAACCCTTCGAACTGCCGCTGGCAAAGCTCAAGTCGCTGGATGTGAAGGGTGTGCTGCGGATCCGCAGCGCGAAGGTCGCCGGCGCCGCCGCGAAGGAAGTGCGCATCGATGTCGAGTGATCCGCAGCCCGCGCCCATCGCGCCGGCCCTGCTTGCCTGGCACGACCGCGCCGGCCGGCACGATCTGCCCTGGCAGCAGGATCGCACGCCCTATCGTGTATGGGTGTCGGAGGTGATGCTGCAGCAGACCCAGGTGGCTGCCGTCATTCCGTACTTCCAGCGCTTCATGGCGCGCTTTCCCGATGTGCTGGCGCTTGCCGATGCGCCGGCCGATGAGGTGCTGCACCTGTGGTCGGGCCTGGGCTACTACGCGCGGGCGCGCAACCTGCAGCGCGCCGCGCAGCAGGTTCGCGATGAGCACGGTGGCGTTTTTCCCGATGATTTCGACGGCGTGGCTGCGTTGTCCGGAGTAGGGCGATCCACTGCCGGCGCGATACTCGCCCTGGCGCGCGACCAGTCGCATCCCATCATGGACGGCAATGTACGGCGCGTGCTGGCACGCCTGTTTGCTGTTCCAGGCCGCACCGGCGAGCGTGCCTTCGAGAATGAACTATGGCGGCTTGCCACCCTGCTCACGCCGATGCAGCGCGTCGCGCAGTACACGCAGGCCATCATGGACCTGGGCGCAACGCTGTGCACGCGTCGCCAGCCGCGCTGCGATGACTGCCCGCTTGCGCAGCGCTGCATCGCACATGCAGCAGGCAGGGAGCACGACTATCCCGCGCCGAAGAAGCCGCTCAAGCGCAGGCAGCGCGCCGTGTGGATGCTGTTCGCGCGCCGCGACGATGGCGCCGTGCAACTGCTCCGGCGACCGGCGCAGGGCGTGTGGGGCGGGCTGTGGTCACCGCCCGAGTTCGATTCACGCGCGGCGGCGGAGCAGGTGCTGGCCGGCCGTTCCGGCACCGCGCCTGCATTGCATGAGAGCGAACCGCTGCTGCATGTGTTCACGCATTTCGACCTCATGATCCACCCCCTGTGGACCCGCGTGCCTGACGCCCCGGGTGTGGCCGATGGCGCCGGCACCCTGTGGTATAACGCCGCCCAGCCGGCAAGCGTAGGATTGCCTGCGCCCATCGCCCAGTTGCTCAAGAGCCCGCCACCATGACCCGCACCGTCCAATGTGTCCTGCTCAAGCGCGAGGCCCCCGGCCTCGACCGCGCGCCTTACCCTGGTGCCCTCGGGCAGCGCATTTTCAACGAGGTCTCGAAGGAGGCCTGGGCCGGCTGGGTGCGCCACCAGACCATGCTGCTGAATGAATACCGCCTCACCCCCGTGGACCCCAAGGCCCGCAAATTCCTGGAAGCGGAGATGGAGAAGTACCTGTTTGGGGGCGGATCGGAAAAACCCGCCGATTTTCAGGCCCCCGGAGCCTGAATCCGGCCTTGTGGCCTTGACGCCCCGAAGCCCCCCCCGGTCTAATACGCGCCCCGTCGAGCCCTGATGCCCAGGTAGCTCAGTTGGTAGAGCAGCGGATTGAAAATCCGCGTGTCGTTGGTTCGATTCCGACCCTGGGCACCATCCATTACACGGGAATTCCAGCCTTTTCCGCTACGCTGCTACTGCGTGATCCTTTACCTCTGTAGCCACTTTTGTACCAATTGCCTCGATTCGCGCGGCCGCAACTGCCAGCTGCCCGGGGGCCAGGTGGGCGTACTTTCGGACCATCTCCGATGAAGCCCAACCACCCAATTCCTGCAGCTCATAGACCGGCGTGCCGGCCTGGACGTGCCAACTCGCCCAGGTGTGGCGCAGGTCGTGCCAGCGGAAGTCCGCGATGCCCGCTCGGAGCAGTGCGGCCTTCCACGCCTTCGTGTTGACCCAGGCCACCGGCTCGCCGCGGAAGGTGGGCGTGGAGTTTCCTCAGGCGCAGCAGGGTGAGGGATCTTGGATTTCTTCTTGACCATGGGTAGCTATTAGGGCGGCTAGGGCGGCGGCAGCCGCCGGGTATTGCGGTAATACTGCCAGCTACCGGTTGCGCGCGGAGGTGAAGGGAGAGCCACGCCAGGCGGCAACTCTGCTAGAGGTGGTGCCGCTCGGTTATTTGAGGTTTCTCCCGAGAAAAACCGGTGGTTATGCTGGTACGCACCACCGCTTATTCCCCATCAAGCGCTGACGGCGGGACATGCGGTGCAGGCGGTCGGGTCAATGCCGCGCCGGCAGCGCGGTGATATCCACCAGCCCCTTGGCTACGGCAAAGTCCTTCGGATTCTTCGTGTACAGCGGCAGTCCATTTGCAGCTGCCGTGGCCGCGATCATGTAGTCAGCCAGGCGTCGCTTCGTCTTGCGGCCAGTGGCCTTGGCGGCTGCGTAGATCATTCCATAGGCGCGAGCCGCGGCCGCATCGAACGGCAGCGATACGAATGAAGCTTCCACCCACTGCAGCCGCGCTTGGCGCCGTGCCCGTTCGCTCTTGCTCGCTGTCGCATGTGGCCCAGCCGCGAGCTCCGCCAGCACCACTGCAGGCACGTAGCTTTCGTCGGGAAGATCCTCTGCGGTGATGTCGCCGTGGTCGATCAGGACCGAGGTATCCAGCAGGCCGCGGGGTTGCCTGGTTCATCTCACGTCCTGGTCGACGATGGAATCCACGTCTTCGCGGAAGCGCTTTGCATCGATCTTCGGAGCGCTTTTGAGGTAGCGCACGATCTCGTGCTTGGAGATGGACTTGGTGCGCGCCGCGGGCCGCAGCTCAGCTACCGGTGTGCCACGGCTCGTGATGGTGACGCTGGCGCCGCCTGCCACGTCGCGCAGTACTTTTCCGGACTGGTTACGCAGCTCGCGCTGACTGATGGTCTTGCTCATGGTTCAACTGTAGCACCACGTAGCATCTACTTCAGCTCTTCGCCATGGCCGCGACCGCCGGCCATGGCGTCAGCCCGAAATCGGTGCGGGCCGGTCTCGGCTATCCTCCTGGTGGAACCTCTTCCTCCGGTTTCACGTGCCGGAGATTCAGGAGCTCGCTGTAGATCTTGCAGACCGGCTCCATTGTTGAAGCCAGGAGCTGGTCAATCCCAGGCATTACAGGCGGCATGCCGTCCTCTCCCTGGCCGGGATTGCGGAGCACCGAGAACATGGAGCTCGTCAGCGCCTCGATCTGCCCGAGAGCCTTTACCGTGTGGCAAGTCCGGCTCATACGCTCGTTGAGCATCTTGGCGGATTCCAGCTCACCGACCAGCCGGCGAACTGTCGCCTCAAGAGCAGACACGCGCTGAACCGTGATGGTGAGCGCGTCTAGGTACACCGAGGCCACTGGCCTGACATGGGAAAACGTCGATCTGAAAGAGAAGACAATCGCGCTGTACAGGTCAAAAGTGGACAACGAATCGACCTTGCAGATGACGGCTCGGGTTCACAAGGTCTTGACCCGTCGCTTCGACAGTCGAAAGGAGGGCCAGAAGTACATCTTCGAGGCGAAGGACGGAAGTAAGCGTAAGTACTCCCCGGGTGCATTCGTGCGTGCCTGCAAGCGCTGTGGAATCGAGGGGATCACCCTCCACTCGTTGCGGCACACGTTTGCCAGCCGGGTGGTGCAGGCTGGCGTGAGCCTGGTTGAGATCCAGAACCTTCTCGGTCACTCATCCCCGGTCACGTCATTGAGGTATGCCCACCTGGCACCCAATCAGGCGGCGTCGAAGGCGGTCATGGTTCTGGACCGTTTCAACGGGGAGGCTCCGGTCGGCGGGTAGTGGGGCCTTGGTGGAGTCTCGGGCTGCTCGATTAGGTGGGGCGTTCGATCACATTGTCGGGATGGACTTCGTGTTCGACGCCCGCTCTTGACCCGAAGCTGCCGGTCGCGAACGTCGGCTTTCGGGCAAGCGAAATCGAAGGCTCACCGCTCCGGGTCGGCATCAAGGTCGGCTGTAAAGCCGATAGGCCTGCTCTTTGGCTCCGGCTCGATCATCAATTTGCGTATGGCGTCAAACACGACCTTGAACTGTCTGTCGTACTTGCTCTCAAGGGCGGCAAGTTGATTCGCCAAGTCCTTGTGACTCGAGAGAACTTCACGAAGGCGCGAGAACGCGCGCATGATTTCTATATTAACGGCGATTGCGCGTTTGCTCCGTAGAACGCTGGAGAGCATGGCAACTCCGTGCTCGGTGAAGGCGTAGGGTGGTCGCCGAAGACCCATGACCGCGCCAGAATTGGAGGTCACAATCTGTGACCTCCATTTTTCGAACTCAGGTGCTGATAGCTGAAACATGAAGTCCGCAGGGAATCGGTCGATGTTGCGTTGAACCGCCTGATTCAATACCTTGGTCTGCACCTGATACAGCGCTGCCAGCTCACTATCGAGCAGGACTTTGTGGCCGCGAATCACGTGGATGTTCTGCACCACCTGGTTGGAACTGACGCCTGGGCGCTTGCTGGAAGCCATCAAAGCAGCTTGGCGGGGCGAGTCCGTTACCTCACCAGTTCAAGATCTGAATAAGACCCGACTTTGTCCCATTACTCCCGTAGAACGTGTATTCGACAGTGCTCGCGACCCAGGAAAGCTTGCCATGAGGCCGGCGTAGCCAGAGTCGTCGTCAGAGAGAAGCGACAAGTCGTCAAACTACTGGCCGTCGATCTCCTTCATCAACGCCTCCAGCTGACGCTTGCGCGGGAGCACAACATCCCGTATCTGGCGGCGGACCTGCCAGACGGCAGCCACTACGCACCCGGTGCACCACAGAACCATGCTGACGACAAGAAATACATTGTCGCTGACGGACTTCTGGTTGACCCGCAAACTGAGGAGGATCATGGCCATCGGCAAGATACCGCCTAGCAGCACCATGAACAGCGTCGCGGGAGCCATCGTCGTCCGGTCATCGAGCTGTGCCATGCGCCGATTGAGTTGCTCGCGAAGCGACTCACCAAATAGTTGCTCGCGCTTCGCCCGCGCCCGGTGGCGCACATGCATCCAGCACCCCACAAGCAGAGCGGAAGCCGTGCCGCCAATCGTAATGGCGAAATCCCAGCCGGTTATCACGTCGCGCTTGCTGGCCAAAATCATCATGCCGAGGAAGACCGCCATGACGGCGACTACAACCGCGCTCCCGACGTAGACGATCCATCTCTCGATGCGTCGCTGCTTCTGCACCCTCGCCACATCCTGTCGCAGAGCCAGATGCAGCAGGGTCTTGTTCACGTCATGCAGCGGCGCCGCGTCCTGTGACCGCCAGACCGACGTCAATTCGTCCAGATTCATGATTGGTTTCCCTCCTCGCGCCTGCCGGCCAGCGCCGACTTGATCCGATTGATCTTCACTCCCACATTGCTCTCGGTGAGTCCGACGATGGCGGCGATGTCCTTGTAGCTGAAGCCGTCGAGCAGCAGCAGGGCCACTGAACGATCGACATCCTTGAGCTGCGCGATCTGCTGATACAGCCACTCCACGCGCGGGTCGTGCCCCTCCGCGGACTCCGTGGTGAGCAGACCTTCCGTCCACTCGAACGGCTCCTTGCCCCGTTGATGCCTGCCCTCCTTACGCGTCCAAGCCATCGCCGTGTTCAGGGCGACGCGATACATCCACGTGGGCACGGAGGAATCACCCCGGAACGCGTCTACCGAGCGCCAGACCTGTACCGCCACCTCCTGAAATAGATCCTGCCGGTCGGCATGCTCGAACGCATACGCGTGGACCACTTTGAAGAGGATCCCTTTGTGGCCCGCGAGCCACTCGGCGAAAATGCGCTCCCGCTCGGAATCGTGCATAAGCTCCACCGACCTCTACGAAAACGCTCGTTCTGATCCAGTTAGTAGCGCCGCCGCGTTCATTTCTTACAGACCGACATCAGCGCCCTGACCCGCGCTGTAGCACGACTTTCCTGATCTCGGGCCGCTATGGCAGCTAATGGCCGAAAACCGACCTCGGTCAGCAGGTAGTCTTGGCTGAGTCTTAAGGGCTTTCCGATCAGGTTCATATCGGCGCGTTCGGTCAATTTTTCGGCAAGTTTGGCGAAAAGGGCGAGTTTCCCGGGGAAAATGGGAGGGAAATCCCCCGTAGAATGGGTTTGAAAACCCGCGTGTCGTTGGTTCGATTCCGGCCCTGGGCACCATCCCTTCTTGAGCGCGGCCTCAGCCCGTATGCTGATCGCCGCAGCCTGCCAGCCAGCAAATCAAGGGAGTTCAAGCGCCATGGATAGACTCACGGGCGGTTGCCTGTGCGGCAACGTCCGCATCGAGGCATCGGGACGCCCATACCGGGTCGGCCTCTGTCACTGCCTCGATTGCCGCAAGCATCACGGGGCCCTTTTCCACGCTTCCGCGATATTCCCGCAGGATGCGGTGACGATCGATGGCGAAACGCGCGACTACGCCGGGCGGTTTTTCTGTCCCCGCTGCGGCTCGTCCGTCTTCGCACGCACCGCCGACGAAATCGAAGTGAACCTGGGGTCCCTGGATGCCCCGGACCAGCTGCAGCCAACCTACGAACTCTGGACCGTCCGTCGCGAGTCCTGGTTGCCGCCGTTTCCGCTCATGCGACGATACGAGCGCGATCGTGATGCCACGGGTCGCTTCGAGGAGTAGCTCGCGCGAACGGTGCGAAGGCGCTACTGCACCACCGGCACCGCTGCCTTCACCGCACTGGCGGCCATCTCGCGCAACTTCGGATCCTCGTCACTGGAGCTGATCTTCTCGAGCGCCGCGCGCACACGCGCGTCGCCATTGCGGCGGCTGAGCAGGCTTACGAAGGCCGTTCTGGCGGCCGGCTCGGTGCTTTTTTCAAGGCTGTCGAGCAGCAGGTTGATGGTGAGCTGCTTGTCCACCCGATCCAGATCGTATGTCAGCTGCCCAACGACCATCTTGACTGTCGGCAGCGCAATCGCCTGTGGAAGAGCCTGCGCCAGTGCCTGCACCACTTCCTGATCGAGGAGCTTTTTCTCGTCCCCACCCGCTGTAAAAGATATTCCCCCAGGGCCCGGCTTGTACATGTAGTACATGAACGCCTCGACGCGCTCGGCGATGGGGCGGTTCGTGTCCTTCAGGGAGGAAACCATGTACTGCTTCCAGGTCGCGTCCCCGCTCAGGTTTCGCTGGGCGAGCGCACGCACCAGCGGACGCGTCTCCTCGCGCGCGGCGATCTCGAAGGCAGAACGGGTGCGCGCATCGTCGGCGAAGTCAGCGGCCAGTATCCCGAGCACCTGCAGGCGTACTTCCCCGTCAGGGTCCTGCTGCAGGGATGCGACCAGTGGCCCTACCAGCTCCGGATCGCGCACTCCCCGCAGCGTGTACCAGATCTGCGCGCGCAGCGCGGGATCCCTGGCGTCGGCGACCAGCTTGATGGCGCCCTGGACAGCGGCGGGATCCATGGGCCCATTGGTGCGTTCTCCGGGAGACGGCCGCCTGAGACCACCGAGATCCGACAGGGCCTTGAATCGCTGGGCCGGGTCCAGCGCCTTGTCGAGAAGCTGCGCCTGCAGCTGTTGCCGCAATGAGGGGTCCGGTGGAAACGTCCTCGTGCGCAACGAATACACCGTCGATGCCGCGAGGCTTGCCGCATCTGCGCAGGGCGGGTTCGCCGGTTGCGGCGCGGCGCCTGCACAGGCGGACACGATATCGCCAGTGGTGGAACTGGTGGATACGCTGTTCACCATCACGCTGTTCACCATTCCGGCGCTCCTGCCAACCGCGATCGAAACGGCAAACTTCGTGCCCAGAACCGGGCCGCTGCCCCTGACCGTCAGCTCGTAGTCGGGCGGTGTGTCCGGTGCAATCAGCGTCAGTCCCGGTACTGCGCGCAATTCGTCGAGCAACCTGGCGTAGAACAACTCGACGGCGGGTTTGGCGGCATCGGTCGCCTGGTTCTGCAACGGCAGCACGCGCACCGTGAAGGGCTTGACCTGCGCGACCACTTCCTTCGGCGCGGGCTTTTCCTTCACAGGCTCCGGCGCTGGCGCAGCCACCTTCGCCGCCGATGTGTCGACGACCTCTGCGGTGACCTCGGGAGCAGGCACCGGCGCGGATACTGGGGCGGATGCAGGAGCGGGCGCAACAACCGCAGCCGGGGGAGCAGGCGTACCCCGCAGTTGCATGATGAGCATTGCCGCAGCGGCGGCAACAACCAGGATGGTGCTGAACAGGATGATGCGACCGGGCTTGCGCCGCGCAGCGGACGATATCTTTGCCATTACAACGGCCTCCGGTTTAGGTCCTGGTTCGCAAGGAGCAAGTGCCTCGCGCAGTTGCTGTTCAAGATCCATGGTCGTCTCCCGCCAGTTGCGCGCGCAGCCAGTCGAGCGAGCGGCGCAGGTGGCTCTTCACGGTGGGGAGCGGCATCGCGAGCATGGTCGCGATCTCCGCGAGGTCCAGGTCTTCCTGGAACCGCAGCAACATCACCGCCCGGGCGTCGGGCGCAAGCTCCAGCAGCAGCTCGCGTACCCGCGCATTGGCCAGAGGGTCCGAATCCCCTTCGGGAGCCTGCGGTTCGGATGCGGCCGGCAGCGCCTCGATCGGTACCAGCTTTGGCCGCCGTCCCTTGTGCCGCAACCGGTCGATGCAGCGATGCGAGATGGCACGCAGCAGCCAGTGCCGGAGATGCTGTTCGCTCGAGATCTGCGCCAGCGTGCCATGCAGCTGCAGGAACACGTCCTGCAGGAGTTCCTCGGCATCGGCGCGGCTGCCGGTGAACCGGAACGCGATACTGAACACGCGTGCCTGATTGGCGCGCATCAGTTCGCGAAAGGCTTCGATATCGCCGCCGCGCGCCCGCTGCAGGCTGTCTTTGCGCGGGATGGCGTCCGGTGGCTGATCCATCAGCGGCATGTTGGCGTGTTGGGCATCCATGAGTCCCTATACGCCTGGAACCGGCGCCGGGACGCAGCCGCCAGGAAATTTTCGCGCTTCCTAATCGGCAACGCGTTTCAGCAGCGCAACGTTTCGCCAGAAGAGCTGCAGGCTGTCGACGCCGCCGGCCGTGGAGCTCCAGGTGGTCGTATCGCAGATCAACAGGCGGCCGGGAAACACATCGGGTCTGGACTGCAGCAGCACATCGAAATCGCGCCGCCCTCCCGCCGTAAAGGGATGCGGCGGGGCGTCTGGATCTATCGATTGACAGGCCAGCACGTCCAGCTTCCACCTGCTGTCGTCCAGCCTCTCGAAATGCGGCAGGTGCGGATGGAGATTGAAAGTCGCAACACCCTTCAGCAACCCGGCCCGATCATGTTCCGCGGAGATTCGAAGCGGCGTTGGTGATCCATCCGGCATCTTCGCGGGACGCAGGCCGAAGCGGTTCCTCACCGGCAGGCCCAGGCCGTCCAGCAGCGAAAGGCCGAAGTCGCCGAAGCACTGTCTTGCCGGGATGCCCGGATCACCATGGTGATGGAATTCGACTTCCTGCCGCACCAGCCGCTGATCCTCGGGCAGCCCATCGGTATTGCCGATGTCATGATGGGGACATACAAAGAGCGTGTGGTCCGGATTCCCGAGAAACGACCGGATCGCGCCGATTTCCGCATCGCTCGCCCGTTGCTGCGTTCGTGACGAGTCGAAGCTGATGATGACGAGCGTATCCACATCGTGGAGAAATTCCGCGTCGAGAACACACAGGCCAGCATCCGTTCTGCGCTCCATGCGCCGGACGGGATTCCCGGTCCATGAGGCTGTGAGGTCGGCGAACAGCCTGAAATTCGCCAGCTGGATGTTGTCCAGGAAGCCACCGACGCCCTGATCGAATCTCATCGGATCGGCAAATTGCTCCAGTCGCGGCCATTGCATCCGGCGAATCTCGAATAGCGCCGGAAACCGATCCTCCAGGATGCCAAGCGGCGCCGCGACCTCATCCGGGCGGCTCCAGGCGAAATACAGCGCTACTTGTCGTCCCGGCATCGCAGTTCTCCCTCCGCGCGTCCTGAAATCAGCTTGGTAGGCAAATTCCTTCAAACCGATGAGGTACTCGCGGATGGAACGTGACCCGAAAGAGTCGCAATCTGCAACTGCGGTAGATAAATCATCTCGACGCGTCTATCGCAGTACCGAACCCGGACAGGCCAGCCACGCCGTCCGGGTTCGGTTCTTCGTACGTGGGGCGACCGCCGGCTGCAGTGGCAGACGAATAGGCTGGCGCATCTTCGATGTAAGCCCGGCGG
>JAATEY010000153.1 GCA_015655465.1 Gammaproteobacteria bacterium
CGGCACACCGATCATGCCCGCGCCTTCGATGTTGACCAGCGCCACGTCCTCGATGGTGGTGATGCCCTTCACCAGCAGCTCGGAGGTCGGCCTGGCGCAGATCAGCGTGCAGGGGTTGGCCGGCGCAAAGGTGTTGCGGATATAGATCGGGATGGAGCGACCGATGGCCGGCGCCATGGTCTGCGGATGAATGACCTTGGCACCGAAGTACGCGAGCTCCATGGCCTCGTTGTACGACAGCTGGTCGATCACCTGCGCATTCGGCACGCGCCGCGGATCCGCCGACAGCACGCCATCCACGTCGGTCCAGATGTGGATTTCGCCGGCATCGAGCAGCGCGCCGAAGATCGACGCCGAAAAATCGCTGCCGTTGCGGCCCAGCGTGGTCTGCCCACCCTGCGGAGTGCGCGCGACAAATCCCGGGATGATCAGCGTGCCATTGAAATCAGCCGCGCCGGCTTCCGTCAGCCGGGCGCCCGAACTGTCCCATTGCACGGCGGGACCCAGCGAACCCCACTCCACCACCACCACCTGGCGCGCATCCAGCCAGCGCACGGTGTTGGCAGCGCCCTTGCGACGCGTGGCGAGGTAAGCGGTGAACAGGGTGGTGGACCACAGCTCGCCGTAACCGGCGACCAGGTCGCGCACGTTCTGCGCGGCCGAGCGCATCAGGCTGGTAGTGTGCAGCACGCCTTCCAGGTTGGCGCGGTCCTGGTCGAACTGCGCCAGCCAGCGGGCGGCGCCGGCAGCATCCAGCAGGGTCTCGGCAATGGCCCGATGCCGCTCGCGCAGCGCCTGCAGCTGGGTGCTGACGGCAGGGTCCTGCTTCTCGGCCATGGTGACCAGGCCCAGCAGCACGTCGGTCACGCCCTTGCAGGCGGACAGCACCACGGCCAGGTGCTGCGAGGGCTGCGTCTCGAGAATGTCCGCCACCTTGCGAAAACAATTGGCGTCGTAGACGCTCGTGCCACCGAATTTGTGCACGACCCAGGCGGATGATCCAGTGGATTTCATCTGATGTTGTGGCCGAAGTTACTGTTTAATAGGAAAAAACCCGCGAACTCTAAAGGTCGCAGGCCACCCGTGCAAGCAACATGAACCCTGATACCAATCTGCATGTTCTGGTGCTCGCCGCCGGCGCCGCCAGCCGCTTCGGTTCGCCCAAGCAGCTGGTGCGCATCGGTGGTCAGCCACTGTTGCACCGGGCTGTCTCCCAGGCCGCGCAGGTGGCCGGTGGGGCGGTTACCGTGGTGCTGGGTGCCCATGCCCAGCAGCTGACCCCCGTGCTCAGGCACAGCCCTGCTTCGGTGCTGATCAACCGCCATTGGGAGGAGGGTCTTGCCAGTTCCCTGCGCCTCGGCGTTTCGCGCCTGCCCGGCGGCTGCGAGGGCGTACTGGTCACGCTGGCCGACCAGGCGGCGGTGACCACCTTCGACCTGCAGCGGCTGGCCAGCGCCTGGCGCCGGCAACCCGACTGGCTGATCGCCGCCAGCTACGAGGGTCATACCGGAGTGCCTGCTGTATTCCCGAGTCATACCTTCGCGAGTTTCGGGGAGCTGCGGGGCGATGCGGGTGCCCGGACGATCCTGGCGCGGCATGCGGACCGGTGTTTGCGGATTCCGATGCCCAATGCCGCCATCGACATCGATACGCCGGAAGATCTGCTGAAGCTGGAACCCGGGGCCGGCTGACTCGTGACCGGGAATCGGAGGGAACGATGACCAGACAACTGCCCGCAGGCCGGAACAGATTCCCGCGGCTGGCACGCCAGAGCCTTGCCGCGCTTGCAGCCAGCCTCTCGCTCGCCGGCATCGCAAGCGGTGCACAAGACTGCGACCGCGCCTGCCTGATCGGAGTCACCGACACGTACCTCGCTGCGATGGTCGCGCACGATCCGGCCAGGGCACCGGTCTCGGCCACGGCACGCTTCACCGAGAACACCCATGTCACGAAGCCTGGCGAGGGCAACGCCTGGACGAACGCCACGGGCGTGCGCAGCTACAAGGTCTACATCGCGGATCCGGCCGCAGGGCAGATCGCGCTCTATACAGTGATCGATGGCAAGGAGCGACCCGGGATCCTCACGCTGCGGATGAAGGTGCAGGACAGGCGCATCACCGAAATCGAATCGGTCCATGTGGGCGTGGGAACCACGGGCATGTCGAGCCTCGACAACCTGAAGGACGCCGCCCCGGTCTGGAGCGAAGTCCTGCCACCCGCGAAGCGGCGCTCGCGCGAGGAGATGATCGCCATCGCCGACCGCTATTTCGCCACGCTGGAGGACGGGTACAAGAACTACATTCCGTTCACCGACGACTGCCTCCGGGTCGAGAACGGCGTGATCACCGCAGGCAATCCGAAGGGACAGGGCATCGGCGCCCTGGGCTGCCGGGAAAACCTGAACCAGCCGATCTGGGCCTACATCACCCATGTGAAGCCCCGGCGCTATCTGGCGGTAGACGTGGAGCGCGGGCTGGTCTCCGGCATGTTCATGTTCCGCCACGCGGGAACAGAAAAGACGTACGTCAACGACAAGGGCGAAACGGTGCCTTTCGGCGAGGCCATGCTCCGCAAACAGGCCGTGGTGATCTCGGAACTGTTCAAGATCGAAGACGGCAGGATCCGCCGGATCGAGGCTGTAATGACCGGCGGACTGGACCTGGACGCACCATCGGGCTGGGGAGAATAGCGCCGCAATCAGGGCAATCGGCCCGCAAGCAACTGCTGCAGCCCTGCTTCATCCAGCACCGGCACACCCAGTTCGCGCGCCTTCGTGAGCTTGGAGCCGGCCTCGGCGCCTGCCACGACATAGCTGGTCTTTTTCGAAACGCTGCCTGCCACTTTCGCGCCAAGCGCCTCGAGCTGCTCCGTCGCCTGTTCGCGCGTCACTGCGATCAGCGTGCCGGTAAGCACGATGGTCCTGCCTTCCAGCGGCGCGGCACCGGCCACCAGCCGGGACGCAAGTGCCAGCAGCGCCTTCTGCATGGCAAAGCCGTCGAGCAGCAACCTTGAATTCGCTTTCTGCTTCAGCCACGCCGCCAGCGCCTCCGCCGCATCGACTGGCAATCCCGCGGCAACCAGACCCTGCACCGTAGCCGAAGCGATCCGCTCTGCTTCCGGGATGGCAATCACGAGCTGCCGTGCACGCAGTTCAGTGAGCTTCGGGATTTCCAGATCGACCAGCAGCGTCGCGAGATCAAGGCCCTCGCGAAGTTTCGCACTGGGCGCATGCGTATCCGTCACACGCACACCGCGCTTCGCCAGCGCGTCGATGACTTTCTGGTTGCCGCGCTGATCGAAGAAATGTCCCAGCGAGCGCGCCACTTCTCCACCAATATCCGGCACACGCTGGAACAGCGGCCAGGGCAGGCGTCGTATCAGCTCCAGATCGCCGAACCATTGCGCGATGGCCTTGGCGGTGCTCTCGCCCACATGCTCTATCCCGAGCGCATAGAGCAGACGTTCCAGCGTCGTCTCGCGGCTGCGCTCGATGGCCGCGACCAGATTTTCCGCCCACTTCGTGGCCACCTTGCCGGCTTTCACTGTTTCGGGTGTGGTGCCATCGCGCTCGTCGGCGCGCCGCTTCATCTCCAGCAGGTCTGCCAGCTGCAGCTTGTACAGATCGGCCACCGACTCGACATAGCCGAGATCGGACAGCTCCTCGATGAAGCGATCACCCAATCCCTCGATATCCATCGCGCGGCGCGAGGCGAAGTGGCGGATCGTCTCCTTGCGCTGTGCCGGGCAGGAGAGTTCGCCGGAACAGCGCCATGCCGCGGCTCCCTCCTCCCGCACCAGCTCCGAGTCACACACCGGGCAATGCGCCGGCATCTTCCACTGCGGCGGCTCCGGATGCGGGCGACGCTCCGCGATCACGCTCACCACTTCCGGGATCACATCGCCCGCGCGCCGCACGATTACCGTATCGCCGACGCGCACATCGAGCCGCGCGATCTGGTCGGCGTTGTGCAACGTCGCATTGGTGACCGTGACACCGGCCACCTGCACCGGCGCGAGCCGCGCGACCGGCGTCGCAGCACCGGTACGACCGATCTGGATCTCGATGGCCTCGACCCGGGTGGACTGCTCCTGCGCCGGAAACTTGTGCGCGATGGCCCAGCGCGGCGCGCGCGACACAAAGCCCATCTCGCGCTGGCCGGCAATGTCATCGAGCTTGTAGACAACACCGTCGATGTCGAAGGGCAATCCGTCACGGCGCTCGCCGATGCGGCGATAGTAGTCGAGCAGGCCGTCCGCACCGTTCACCACCTCACCCAGCGGACTCACCGGAAAGCCCCAGCTGGCGAGCAGTGCCAGCTGCGCCGAGTGAGTATCGGGCAGCTTGCCCTGCACCTCACCCAGTCCGTAGGCAAAGAACGCCAGCGGGCGCTGTGCCGTGATGCGCGGATCGAGCTGGCGCAGCGAACCGGCCGCGCCATTGCGCGGATTGGCCAGCACCTTGCCACCGTTCGCACGCGCCTGCTCGTTGTAGCGCTCGAAGTCCGCGCGCGGCATGTACACCTCGCCACGCACTTCCAGCACCGCGGGCCAGTCGCTGCCCCGCAGCTGCGAGGGAACATCCTTCAGCGTCCGCAGGTTGGCAGTGACATCCTCACCGCTGGCGCCGTCGCCGCGGGTGGCACCCTGCCCGAACATGCCCTGCACATACCGCAGGCTGATCGCAAGCCCGTCGAGTTTGGGCTCCGCGGAAAACGACAGGACCCGACGATCCAGCTTTTCCTCGATACGCCGCACGAAGTCGCGCACTTCTTCCTCGCCGAAGGCGTTGGACAGCGACAGCATCGGCACCACGTGGCGCACTTCGGCGAACTTGCCCGAGGGCGCCGCGCCCACCCGCCGCGTCGGCGAATCGGGCGTGGCAAGTGCGGGGTGGGCCGCCTCCAGCGCCTGCAGCTCCCGCATCAGGCCGTCGAAGGCAGCGTCGGTGATCCCGGGCTCGTCGAGCGCGTGATAGAGGCGGTTGTGGTGTTCGATCTGCTCGCGCAGCTGCTGCAGGCGCTGTTTCGCGATGTCGCTAACGGGACTGTCCCGCCTCCTGCCGATCCCGCCACCTGCTGCAATGACCGCCGGATCTGCGTCAGCCGCACGCCGTCCAGATCGGCGCCGTGCTCATCCTGTACCACCGCCGACAGCCGGTGCGCCAGGTTGCGCGCCAGCGTCACCAGTTCCTCCAGCATGCGTGCCGGCGGCAATGCTCCCGGCAGCACACTGAACACGCTCAGGCCGCGGAATTCCTGCGTATCCATGAGTGCCGGATCGAAATTTCCCGGCCGCATCAGGTTGGCCACGCTGACCAGCACCGCACCGTCCGGGGTCACGCGGTGATAGATCTTCTGCGGTCCGTGCAGCAGCCCCGCCCCCTCCAGCGCAATCCGCAGCGCGCGACCGGACAGCGGTTCGCCACGCGCGCTGGCCACGCGCAGGCTCAGGACCCGCTCGGTATTGCGCGGGGGCCACTGGATCGTCACGGCCGTTGCAACATGCGCGGTCCCGGCCACCGGCTTCGGCTCGTGCGATGTTTCAAACCTTGCGGCAGCGGGAATATCCACCGCCGACTCTGCCGCCACACCCACACGCACCGGCTCCACGGGATGGATGGTTGGCACTTCCAGGGATTCAGCCGGATCGGCAGCCGACAAGCCCGCCATGCCATCCATGCGGGGCTCGATGCGCCGCGGCCGCTCCATGGGCTCGATGACCACAGCCGACTCCACGCGGGCGCGGGGCGCGTGCCGCCGTGCCGACCTGCGCCATTCCCACAGCGCCAGGCCCGCCAGAAACAGCAGGCCCAGGCCGTGCAGTGCCCCGCGCAGTCCAGGCATGGATCAGACCGCCGCCAGACGCACTGCCTCGTCCACATCCACGCTGACGAGACGCGACACACCGGGCTCGTTCATCGTCACACCCACCAGCTGTTCGGCCAGCTCCATGGTGGTCTTGTTGTGCGTGATGAAGATGAACTGCACGCGACTGGACATCTCGCGCACGATGTCGCAGAAACGCGCGACATTGTGCTCGTCCAGCGGCGCATCCACTTCGTCCAGCAGACAGAAAGGCGCGGGATTCAGGTCGAAGATCGAGAACACCAGCGCCACGGCCGTCAGCGCCTTTTCACC
>JAATEY010000079.1 GCA_015655465.1 Gammaproteobacteria bacterium
CCCTGCGGCAGCAGCACCTGCCTGTACCTGGCGGATACCGGCGACAACGCGGTGCGGCGCCAGTCCGTGCAGATCGCCGTCATCAGGGAAACAGAAAACTTCGCCGCAGAGGTTGCGCCGGAGCGCGTGATCACTGCACGGTATCCCGACGGACCGCATGACGCCGAGGCAATTGCCATTCATCCGTCCGGCGACCTGCTGCTGGCCACCAAGAACCGCCCGGGCCAGGAAGGCCCTTCGCTGCTGTTCAGGTTGAGCGCCGCACAGCTTGCGGCAGGCGGCGAGCAGACATTCAAGGCGCTGGGTGCAATTCCGGTATCCACCCTGTCGGACCTGGGACCCAGCCGCAGCCGCGTGGTGACCGCCATGGACATCTCGCCCGATGGCCGCCGCTTCGTGCTGCTCACCTACAGCATGGCAATCGAGTTCGCGGTGGATCTCATGCGTTCATTGCCGGATACATGGGTGGAAGGCAAGACGCATCGCGCACTGCCCATCGCGGGGCTCATCCAGGCCGAGGCCATTGCCTATGAACGTGACGGCAGATCCATCCTTTACAGCACGGAATCAGTTCGCGGCTCGGCGGTGCCGCTGATGCATCAAGCCTGCATGGATTGACGGAATCCGGCGCTAGTGAGGTGCCGGCCCGCTGGTAAACAACTTGCCCGGATTCATGATCCCCTTCGGATCCATCGCGTTCTTGATCGCGCGCATCAGCGCGATCTCCGCCTCGCTGCGCGAAAAATGCAGGAAGGGAATCTTCAATGAACCGATGCCATGTTCGGCCGAGATCGAGCCGCGACGCTGCGCCACGATGCCGTAGACCGCGTTCTCGATGTCGAGCTCCGGAATGTCGTGCCCCGACATGCGCACCGACACATGCAGGTTGCCATCGGCCACATGCCCGAAGAACACCGACACCAGCTGCGGCCAGCGGCGTCTGAGCTCGGCGCCGATTTCTTCCGCCAGCGGACCGATCTCGCCGGTGGGCACGCTGACATCGAAACCCAGCTGCGGCCAGTGGATGCCCTTCGACCATTCACCGGGTGAGTCGCGCACGGCCCACAGTTCGGTGGCTTCGCGCTGCGACTGCGCGATGATGGCGTCCTGCACCACGCCGGCCTCGATGGCTTCGGCGATGACGGACTCGTAACGGGCCTGGTCGCCTTCCGGATCCGTGCCCAGGGTTTCGATCAGCACATACACGCCGTGGCCCAGTTCCAGCGGCGGCTTGCGTCCCAGGCCCGCCGTGCCCATCTGGTAGAAATCCGGCCACATGACTTCATAGGCGGAAAGCAGCGCGCCGAAGCCGCTGCGCGCGCGCCTGAGCAATTCGAGCACGCCCGCATAGTCCTGCACGGCGCAGATGCCGGTGCAGCTGCTGCGCGGTTTGGGAAACAGGCGCAGCACGATCTGCGTGACGATGCCCAGCGTGCCTTCGGCGCCGATGAACAGCTGCCGCAGGTCGTAGCCGGAATTGTTCTTGATGACCTTGCGCAGCGCATCGATCACCGTGCCATCGGCGAGCACCGCTTCCACGCCCAGCACCAGGTCGCGCGCCATGCCATAGCGCAGCACGCGGTTGCCGCCGGCATTGGTCGAGACATTGCCGCCGATCTGGCAGGAGCCGCGCCCGCCCAGATCCAGCGGAAAAAACAGCTCCGCGGCATCGGCGGCCTTCTGCACGGCTTCCATCGCAACGCCGGCTTCCACGGTGATGGTGCCGGCGGCGGTGTCGATCTCCTTGATGCTGCGCATGCGTTCCAGCGAGATGATGACGCAGGGCCCCACCGGCACCGCGCCACCGGCGAGGCCGGTGAGGCCGCCCTGTGGCTGCACGGCGATGCCGTGGTCGTTGCAGTAGCGCAGCACCTTCGACACCTGCCCGGTGTTGCGCGGGAATACCAGCGCCATCACGCCGACATCGGGCTTGCCCTGCACGCAGTAGTCGCTGGTGTGCTTCTCGAGCAATGCAGGATCAGGCGCCAGAACCACGTCGGCGCCCACCAGCGCCGCAAGATCTTCCAGCACCTGCCCGTCAGTCATTCGGATCGCCCAGCTTGCGGTAGTACTCGGCGACATTGTCGCGGTAGCGCCGCGAGTCGTCGACCGAATCCGCAGACCGGGTGGGCTGATCCTTGCTCTTCGCCTGCTGCGCTTTCAGCGCCGCCAGTTCCAGCTGGTTCACCAGCGTCAGCATCTGTTTGTACTCATTCGCCATCGGGTCGGCACCGTTGCGCTTGAGCCGCTGCGACAACTCCTGCAGCGCGTTGACATCGACTTCGCCCAGCGTGCCGCTCTCCAGCCGCTCGCGCAGCTGCTGCAGCCGCTGTCCGCTCAGCTGCCCCTGTGCGCGGATCGCCTGGCGTTCTGCCTCGGTCAGCGGTCGCACTGCCTGCGCCCCTTCGGCGGTCTGCCAACCGAGTTGCCGGCCACCGCCACCGTTACCGGCCCGGTTAACGCCACCGCCGACGCGACCGCGGTCGCCAAAGCCACCGTCTCCCGTGCCGTTGGCACCGCCCTGTCCTGGCTGGCCGGCTTGCTGATTGCCGCCACCCTGGCCGCCCTGGCCCTGCCCGCCCTGGCCCTGCTGTCCTGACTCGCCACCGGCCTGTCCCGCCTGGCCCTCCCGGGC